>CAYOAI010000036.1:0-1919 GCA_964401915.1 uncultured Gammaproteobacteria bacterium | reverse complement strand
CATGATAACTGAAAGTAAAAAAAATCAAGTAGACCATCTCATCTCAAAACTTGAGACTCATCCACACTTTGTACTTATTACATTCACAAATACTTCTCATCGAGATCTTGAAGAGATTCGAACAGGTATAAAAAGCGCAGACTCTGCTCTTAAGGTGATCAAAAATAGCTTGTTTGAAAAAGCCGTACGACGCCTTTCACAAAAGACTAAGTATCTGGGAAATGTGCAGGATACTGTATTTCCTATCAAAGATCACACCCTTCTTCTGACTCTTGGAGATGATTACGCACTTGGCCTCTCAACTTTTTACAAGCTCATTGCCAAAAAAGATAGCCTTACTTTCAAGTTTGGCGTACTGGATGGAAAGCTATATCAAGATTCCGAACTTTTAAAAATTGCCAAACTGCCATCTCGCTTGGAGCTTCTTGCCCGTGTAATCGGTTCAATCAAGAGTCCATCTTCTCGTCTTGTACATTCTATGAAATTCAGCATCAGCAAACTTACACTTGTCCTTATTGAACGTTCAAAACAAAATTAATCATTATTTAGACAAATAGAAAAGGGGGTGGAATATAAAATATGGCAGATGAAGATAATAAAAAAAGTGAAATCAAACTTTCTGACAAAGTAGCAAAAATAGCATCGAGTATCGAAGCCCTTACTGTAGTTGAAGTGGCTGAACTCGCATCATACCTCGAAGATAAGTTTGGAGTCACAGCAGTCGCTCAAGCCGCACCAGCAACTGGTGGAGCAGCCGACGCACAACCAGCAGGTGAAGAAAAGTCGACATTCAATGTCGTCATCACAGCAGCAGGAGACAACAAGCTTGGAGTCATTAAGGCAGTCCGAGAAGTAAAACCAGATCTTGGTCTTATGGATGCAAAGAAATTAGTCGAGACTGCACCACAACAGCTTTTAGCTGATGTTAAAAAAGAAGAGGCAGAGGAGGCTAAAAAGAAAATAGAAGCAGCAGGAGGCACGGTGGAGTTGAAGTAAAAGATTAATATCTTACTTTTTCAACTCCTCCGTTTTGCTTCGGCATGTATTTTCTACTATAATATACATATATGGCGAAAAGTCAAAATAACTACGGAGCTGAATCGATTATGGTCCTTGAGGGACTTGAACCGGTTCGCAAAAGACCGGGTATGTATATCGGCTCCACAAGCCAAAAAGGAATCAATGAATGTCTGCGTGAGATAGTCGACAACGGTATTGATGAAGCGCTCGCTGGATTTGCTAAATCCGTCAGCGTCGTGATTCAGAAAGACGGATACTTCACCGTGTACGATGATGGACGAGGAATTCCGGTTGATAAAGTCGCCAAATATAATATTTCGGCACTTGAGCTTGTGATGACCCGCCTTCATGCTGGTGGTAAATTCGGACAAGGTGCCTACAAAGTATCTGGTGGACTTCATGGAGTAGGAGCTGCAGTAGTCAACGCACTATCTGAGCACCTAATCGTCGAAGTCAAGCAAGAATCCGGCATATATCGCCAAGAATACAATAAAGGTATCCCCAAGTATTCTGTCAAAAAAGTCGACAGCTCTCAACTTAATCACCCATTTGAACATGGTACTGCCGTCTCCTTCAAACCCGATGCTGAGATCTTCAAAGAAACCATTGAGATCAACTATCCTCAATTTAAAAAACTTATAAAAGAACGAGCTTATCTTATCCCCAATATTTATCTGCAGATTAAAAATGATGTCGAAAGTGAGCGTAGTGCATACTTTTTTGATGGAGGCATAGTATCACTTATTCGAGATCTTAATCGAGGTAAAAAATTAATACACGAGCCAATATACCTCAAAAAAGAGGTGGGGGGAGATAAAGAGGTCGAGGTAGCAATTCAATACAACGACTCACTCGCAGAGCACGTCGCCTCATACGTAAATGTCATCAATACGATCGAG
>CAYOAI010000035.1:0-2052 GCA_964401915.1 uncultured Gammaproteobacteria bacterium | reverse complement strand
GTCCTGTCGATATAAGAATCACAATAATCAAGCATTCAATATAAGAAATTCGAAAAAACAAAGCTCCCAAAATAGCGAGAGTTGATAGAAAGACGTGAACCTTAAAATTGGGTTGAGTACGAAAAGCCCAGACTACGCCGCGAGCTGCATTTTTGACAGATATAGTGTGTCGCCTTATCATGTTAAAAGATCTAAAATAGCTGTTGCTAACTTGTCCGAACTATGGCGCAGGATACTGCGCGTCACTTCATCTGCAATATTTTTTTCAACTGGGCTGGTATCTATGATATCTTTTTTTATTACTTTTTGAGAATTATTTTCAACAAGGTCGTTCACAACTGGAAGTTCTCCATCTGCCTCGTACCACTTAAGAATATTTTTAGGAATTACTCCACTATTTACTATTACGATATCTGGACTACGCCCCATATAGCGGGTCAGATCCTCAATATGATCAGCTGCGCTGTAGCCTGTTGTCTGACCCGACTTGGTCATAAGATTAAGTATATAGACTATCTTTGCTTTAGTGCTTACCATAGCGCTCTGTATCCCGGGAACAAGCAGTACTGGAATAATACTCGTATAGAGGTCACCTGGTCCAATAATAATAAAGTCCGATTTTTCAATGCGCGAGATTGCCTTCTTATTTGGCTGCACTTCTTTAAGGAGATATGCTTTTTTGATTCTGGACGTCTCTGTGTTATTTTCATCAATAAGGCCTTCGCCTTCCAAAATACTACCATTCTCATATTCGCAAGCAATATCAGTCTTCTCGTATGTCACGGGAATTACTTTCCCTTTTGTCTTTAAGACGTAGCTTGTGGTTTTGATCACCTCATCATAGTCACGACTAACCTTCTCCAGTGCAGATAAAAATATATTGCCAAAGTTGTGTCCCTTAAGATCCCCTGACTCAAAACGATAAAGGAAAAGTTTGCGCCACAGATCAGGAGCATCAGATAAAGCCACAAAGCTTTGTCTCAAATCCCCTGGAGGGAGCACCTCAAGCTGATCTCTCAGCTTACCTGTTGAACCGCCTGAGTCCATCATCGTGACAATTGCACCAAGATCAAGATCATGCCCCTTTAATCCAGAAAGCACGACATAAGTACCTGTTCCACCACCGACTACTGTTACTTTTTTCATAGATTACTTTTTGTCACGAACTTCCCCACCTGACACAAATTTATTGTCCTCAATATCAGCGCGCACAGTCTCAGCCGGTCCAATGTATGTATCGTGTCCAACCTTGATGCCTGGTAAAAGTGTTGAGTTTACACCTATCTTCGCGCCACGTCCAATCATTGCGCCAAGCTTTACTCGACCAGTGTCTATTTTTTCACCTTCTGAACGCGACGCAATCCTTGATCCGTCAAAGCGGAAATTGGCACATGTTGTACCCGATCCCATAAGTACATCACGGTCAAGTACTGAGTCGCCTACATAATTGCGGTGCAGATACACGGAGTCTCCAATATATGACCTTGCCACTTCACTGTACCCCCCTATGACTGAATTTTGACCAATATAGCTCTGTCGAACGAGCGCGTAGTCACCAATTATCGAATTATCACCTATATAGCACGGTCCGACAATCTTAACAAAGTCACCTATTGTAACATTATCCCCAATACATATCTGTCCGGATAATGCCGCAGTTGGTGAAATAGCTGCAGATGATGCACGACTATCTTTTACACGTGATAAAAAATATTCCAGAAGGCTAAGCGTGTGCCATGGATATTTTAGACAATACCACGTATAAGCACATTCGACAGTACGCACCGTATATTTTTTTACAAAAGCAGATAGCGCAACTTCGTATCGTTCGCTCTCATCACCCTGAGTCTCACCGATAATATCTACAAATTTACGCCCATCTTTAAAATAATCGACGGCCAACCTCACTATATTGGAAGGAAGTCTATCAACAGGTGGCTTTTCAACAATTCCGACAACACGTTCACCCGACATCTCTACATACCCACCAGGAAAATACTCATCCATTTTTTGCGTGGCAATCCAGGATTCAACAGAATCATCACTTTCTAC
>CAYOAI010000034.1:0-2139 GCA_964401915.1 uncultured Gammaproteobacteria bacterium | reverse complement strand
CATATGTCGTCGGGCCCATCATCGGCTCGATTCTCGGCATGAGCACTTCTTTCTACCTCAATAAAAAAGACAAATAACCCTTCATAACAGCACTTCTTGTAAATACATTACTACTATGAGATAATATTGCTTAATTTTATTATATATCCTATGTCTCTAACTGAATCTGGTCCTCGCCCTCCTGAAGGAGGTGAAATGTCGCCAAATCTCCGTTTCCTAGATCAATATCGAGCGAATCTTAAAGTTCACAGTCTTGAGGATATTGATTTTACAAGATTTACAAAAAAAGGGATCAACACGCTTCTTCTTGATGCTGAGGGTACATTTGTGGGGCACAATGGAATTGATCCGAATCCTGCAGCAGTCCGCGCGATACAAAAAGCTAAACTGCAGGGAATAGAACATATTGCAATCATCTCTAACAAGGCTCCAACAGATGAGGAGTCTTTTCTCAAACTCGCATGGTGGGCTGAGCAGATAGGGGCCGACATTGTATTTACACCTGAGGGGCCGGAAGATCGCAAACCAAGCTCTCGCATGCTTCTTAAAGCTCTTCAGCATTTTGATATATCAGCAGATAAGGCACTTATGGTGGGAGATAAGCTTACGGCCGACATTCGTGCTGCCAATTTTGCCGGTATTCAGTCGGTATGGGTGAGAAGATTTGGAGAGGCAGATCTTCTACTTGATAGAAAGATTCGTCGTCCTACAGAAGAGGTCGCGCGACAGATTGACAGTCTTTTTCCGGAGCGTGAAGATGGTCCGCCAATAAGTGAAGCCGCAAGAATTTTACACAATCTGCCGGCTGAGTCGCGAGAAGAACATATCACAGATGCAATGTCAGCAAATTGGGATCAAGAAAAGCTTTCGCTTGAATTTATGAATAAGCGATCCGACAAAATCTCAGGATACGGAGCTCCTATGGTTATACTTCCTGATGAGGTAGAAAATGCAATTCCTGATATGTGGTATGCGCCAGCCGTTGATGAGATTCGTGACTTTTATCAAAATGTGGAAGGTTTGCCACAAAAATTTATTCAGCCGTTTAATAAGTTTATGTATGATCATGGCCGTGCTGTGGCTAATGGTTTGTCGGTGGGACGCCTGCTTCTCTCTGTCGTTGCGGCAGAGCTTTACAAGCGAGATCATAAAAGAGCTGCCCAAGTCGTCCACGGCGTAGCATGGACATTTGATGCGTTGGATGGGGCTGCTGCCGGGATGAGTAAAAAGGGAAAGACGGCATTTGGTGGGAGACTTGATGAGCTGCTTGACAAGGCTTCATCAATTATTATTGAAAGAGCTATTGCAAAGAAAAAACCCAGATTCAGCAGGCATTATAAAATGAGGACAACTCGAGAAGGAAGCCGGATCGCGCAGAGATTCCTTTTCAAGCATGGAGCTGGAGTAGATGTCAGTGCAAGTGGCTCGGGCAAAGGGAGCACTTTTCGAGCCACACTTGCAGATAGCTTTGCTCTTTCGCCTGAGTCTGATGAATATCCTGGTTTGGATGAGGTCTTGCAGTGGTTGGCAACTGGTGAGAAGTGGAAGAGTTTTTTCAAATCACCAACTGAGTGGCTACGAAGAGATGATGTGAAAAAACATACAGAAAAAGAACTAGGAGATATAAGTGAATTACTATATCAGAAAAAAAATCCAAAACGAGCTCCCATTGAATGGTAAAGATATTTAAGTAATAAGTACAAGTTTCTCCCATAATGTAATTTTCAGCTATACTAGCCACATGAGCCTTGCAAAACTTCAGTATTCGCTCAAAAGTAAGGAAATTGACGCACTTTTTGTCACGAACTTCTACAATATCCTGTACCTTACAGGATATGTTGCCGGCCAGCCAGAAGAGCGCGAGGTGTGGGCTCTGGTAACAAGTAAAAATCTTTATGTATTTGTAGATGGGCGCAACATTGAAGATCTCAAAACTCAAAGTTCAAAACTCAAAGCCATAACTCCAAAACTTCTTACGCAAGACAAAAGACTAACAGACCACCTGAAGGAAACTTGTGAGAATGAAAAGATAGAGAGACTTGGGTTTGAGTCGCAGGATTTGAAGGTCGCTGAGTTTGAACGCCTACAGAAAAAACTTAAGGGGATTAAGCTTATTGAAACAGAGAAACTTGTTGAGAA
>CAYOAI010000033.1:0-2336 GCA_964401915.1 uncultured Gammaproteobacteria bacterium | reverse complement strand
AGACAACTTTTAAGTTTTTAGGGAAATCTTTATTAGCTCACCAGATTGATAAGCTCAAAGCTTACTCTGACACCTTTTTTGTATCTGCAAATGAGTCAAACAAGGCAGAGATTGAAGAGATTACGGGCGGGTATGGAGATCTGTCAATCACGGTATTTACTCACGACCTACCTGGCCAGGCGCAGGCAATTTTAGCCGTAGGACATAAGATATCGGGTACGACTCTTGTCGTGAATGTCAATGATTTTTTTGATGGAGACCTGATTTCAGATATTTTAGAAAAGGTAGAAGGTGATGGTTCTGTTGAATCCTGGATTGCCACGCAAATAATGGATGAGTATTTTCCTGGTGGGTATGTACAGATGTCGGGTGAACGTGTTGTTGGAATTGTTGAAAAGCCACCCGTTAATAGACTTCCTTCCAATATAGTGAGGTTGGCCGTTGACTATTTTAAAGATGGGCGTAAATTTGTAGATATTATCGATGAGACTCAGGCTGACGAGAGCGAACGGTACGAAGTTGCGCTGTCTGCCTTTGCAAAAAAATATACAGTACGTAATGTCGAATGTGCTTATACGTGGCGTTATCTAAAATATCCGTGGCACACGCTTAGCCTTCTCGAATATTTTCTGTCACATGTAAAAGACAGTCGTGCGTCATCTGCAGCTATTTCACCAACTGCGGTATTATCCGGACAGATATACATTGGGGATAATGTTACAATAGGTGACTTTGTTAAGATTGTCGGACCGTGCTATATAGATGATAATTCGATAATTGGCGACTACGCGCTCGTTCGACAAAGCTATATTGGTCAGAATTCAGTCATAGGGGGATACAGTGAGGTTGCGAGATCATATATTGGAGACTCCGTGTATTTGCACCGCAATTATGTGGGCGACTCAGTGCTTGACCGTGATGTACTTATGGGATCGGGCACAACATGTGCCAATTTTCGCTTTGACAGATCAAGAATTGCGTCGCGTTCTGTAGGTGAGAAAATAGATACTGGTCGAGTAAAGCTTGGCGCAATGATTGGATGTGGCGCGAAGATAGGTGTAAACTCAACACTTTTACCAGGTATCAAGGTTGGATGCGACACATACATTGGACCGGCTGAGATAGTTCGCGCTGATATTGAGGACAATAAATTTGTGTCAGGTGGGGAAGTTCGTGACAAAAAGTAATCTATGAAAAAAGTAACAGTAGTCGGTGGTGGAACAGGTACTTATGTCGTGCTTTCTGGATTAAAGGGGCATGATCTTGATCTTGGTGCAATTGTCACGATGATGGACTCAGGCGGTTCAACAGGTAAGCTGAGAGATCAGCTTGAGGTGCTCCCTCCAGGGGATTTGAGACAAAGCTTTGTGGCTTTATCTGATGCTCCTGATCTGTGGCGCAAACTTTTCCTTTATCGTTTTGAGTCAGGGGATCTTAAGGGACACAACTTTGGCAATATATTTTTATCTGCACTGGAGAAGGTTAGTCGTGACTATGATGAGGTGATCAAAACCACAAGCTACGTCTTAAAGACAAAAGGGAAAGTAATTCCCGTGACATACGAGAAGACTGATATTGCTTGCGAATATGAGAATGGTAGTATTTTGGAAGGCGAAGGCCTTATTGATGAAAATAACACAGAGACGTCCAGAATCAAAAAAGCATATCTCCTTAAAGAAGTGCAGCCAAATAAGAAGGCAATCTCGCGCATTGAAAAATCGGACTTTATTATTATTGGACCAGGTGACCTCTATACGAGTATTATTCCAGTACTGCTTGTTCCCGGGATACAGAGCGCTATGGTAAGCACTAAAGCAAAGATAGTCTATATACTTAATCTTATGACCAAGTCGGGTCAGACAACGGGTTACACGGCAGTTGATCATATTGAGGATTTGACCCGCTATATGGGGCGTAGTCCAGATATCGTGATAGTCAATAGTGGGGTAATTCCTAAAAATATTCTTAAGTGGTATGAGGCAGATGGAGAACTTCCAGTTGTGAACGATCTTGTCGAAAATAATTCTCAAAAAGTAATAAAAAAAGATATTATAGATACCAGCCCAGTGGAAAAAAATATTGCAGACGAAGTGACTCGCAGTATTCTGCGTCATAGTTCGGACAAGTTAGCAGCAGCTATTTTAGATCTTTTAACATGATAAGGCGACATACAATATCGGTCAAAAATGCAGCCCGCGGCGTAGTCTGGGCTTTTCGTACTCAACCCAATTTTAAGGTTCATGTCATCCTATCAACTCTCGCTATTTTGGGAGCCTTGTTCTTTCGAATTTCTTATATTGAATGCTTGATTATTGTGATTCTTATATCGACAGGAC
>CAYOAI010000032.1:0-2806 GCA_964401915.1 uncultured Gammaproteobacteria bacterium | reverse complement strand
TCACTTGTAGATTTTTTTTCAGGAAGCTGCTCCTCAGATACATTGAAGACGATAATCTGCGGCTTGATTGTAAGAAGATTGAGCGGCGTAAGTACCTCAAGCTCGTCACTTGTAGTCTTTTGATCTTTGACGAGTACCCCTTGATTGAGCTCACTTTTCACTTTTTGGACGGTATCCCAAGCGAATTTCTCCTCTTTTTCTATCTTGCCCTTGGGCTCGCGCTGCTTACCAAGCGTATCAAGATCGGCGAAGATAAGCTCCTCGTCGATTATGGCAATATCATCCTGCGGGTTGGGAGTTGTTGATACATGTATTACGTCTCCACCCTCAAAAAGCCGCACCACATGCACGATCGCCGACACCTCTCGGATGTGGGAGAGGAATTTATTACCCAGTCCCTCGCCTTCGTGTGCGCCTCGTACAAGTCCAGCGATGTCGTAGAATTCCACAGCCGCTGGCACTATTTTGTCCGTCTTCACGATCTCGGCAAGTTTGGGTAATCTGCTATCAGGCACCTCCACGACCCCTACATTGGGCTCGATTGTGGCAAAAGGATAGTTGGCAGCATATGCCACCTGTTTTTTAAGCAGAGCATTAAAAAGCGTAGACTTACCGACATTTGGGAGACCTACTATCCCGACTTTTAGATTCATAAGCTCACATTATAGCAATTAGATCTAGTGTACGTGCAATAATTCAGTCTCAAAATATTGCTATACTACCTACTAATGTCAGATCCCACTCCCGAAAACGGCCCCCCTAGGCCGTTATCAGAACAGACTGCAAGGCGCATGTTTGAGTTGGGCACTTCTATTGCGCTAGATTATGGTCGACCATATTTTCCAGGCCTACCAATTCCCAAAGGCGCTCGTTTTAGACTTGATGATAAGCGCAAGCTTGATGTTGCGACAGAAGACCACGGAGTTTTGAATATAGACATAATTGAACTTCAGGAAAGACCAGAGGGCGCTGACCCAACCATCAGAAATCAAGAACTATGGACAACATACACATATGATCCTAGTATGATTTCGGTTGATCAAAAAATAAAAAAACGTCAGAGGGTATTTGATGCCGAAGAACCCATGACTGATGAACAAAAACAAGAAGCAGAGGTAAGCGGCAGGGAAATAAAAAGAGTGATTGAGGCACAAAAATTGGAGATTGGGCTTGAAAGTGGTGATGAGGAAGAGTTTCAAAGAAAAATACAGGAGCATAATTTGGACTTATTTAGAGATTCTCTAGAAAGTGCTCCAGATTTTTGGGAAAAGGCACGGAAAAGACTTGAGGCTCAAAAAGCAGAAGATGCCCTTGGGCTTAATAGAGTTAATGATGAAGATGAAATCGCGCGCATAAATAATATACTTGAATCATTAGATCCAAAAACACAACTTATAGACCCTCCCTTCAAGGGTTGATGCAATTTTTAGATCAACTTAGATCACTTCAACTATGAAATTATAGATACTACCTTCGTGCAAAATATGAATAAGTATGATATACTATTTATATTGATTTAGAGATTGAGCTATACAGACGATTCTTCCCACCGGATTTAATATAAACTCTGGCGGTAAACATCTTCCTCATTAGCTCCCAGATATTTGGCAATAGCCACTTATTTTTTATTTAAACATTGCTTTAGATCTTTATATTATATGTATAGTAATTCAGGAACAGGTAGATCGCTCGGTCGCGCAGGTGCTGGTGGAAACTCATTTAGACGCCCCACTCGAACTGGTGGCGGATATGGTGGACCACAACGCTCAGGCTATGGTGGACAAGGGAGCGGATATGGTGGTGGCCAAAACAGATTTGGCGGAGGCCGATCTCGCTTTCAACCACAGCGTCGAAAAAGTGCGCTTGGCGGAAATATAGACATCTTCATCAAAAAAGCCACTGAGACAGCGCCAAGTGAGAAGTTTATCCCTCACAACAGCTTTGCTGATTTTGCAATTGGGGAAAATCTCAAAAAAAATATTGAGAGCCGCGGATTCGTACATCCCACACCTGTTCAAGATCAGGCTATTGAGCCAATCTTGTTGGGCCGCGATCTTATTGGTCTCGCATCAACGGGAACTGGTAAGACGGCTGCATTTCTGATCCCAATAATCGACAAGATCGCACGTGATCCGAGTCAAAAAGCAATAATTATTGCCCCAACGCGAGAACTTGCGCTTCAGATTCAGGATGAGTTCCGCAATTTTTCGCAAGGAATGAGAATATATTCAGTCGTCCTTATTGGAGGAGCGAATATGTATCGACAGATCCAAGATATTCGCCGCGGCGCACATGTTGTGATTGCCACACCTGGGCGACTCAAAGATCTTATCCAGCGCAATATCCTCTCGCTTGAGAATTTTGCCACATTCGTACTTGATGAAGTAGATATGATGGTGGATATCGGGTTCATAAACGAGATCAAGTACTTTGTATCTCTTTTGCCTGCTGTCCGACAATCTCTTTTCTTCTCAGCGACCATATCACCCAAGATCCGAGAGATCTTGCACGCTTTTGTCAAAGACCCAGTCACTGTATCTGTCAAAAAACAGGATACTGCTGAGAATGTAGATCAGGATGTCGTGCGAGTCGTGGATCGACACAAGAAGGTCGATCAGCTCCACGAACTGCTTAACAAAGAAGGATTTGATAAAGTGCTTATATTCGGCCGTACCAAATTCGGTATTGAAAAGCTCAACAAAGAGCTTATTGATCGCGGATTCAAAGTCGGGTCAATTCATGGCAACAAGACTCAAGGATATCGTCAAAGGATCCTGTCCAGCTTCAAAAGATCTGATATTCAGGT
>CAYOAI010000031.1:0-4656 GCA_964401915.1 uncultured Gammaproteobacteria bacterium | reverse complement strand
ATATCCACCCGATATGCCCAGTCCATACATCTCGCTTGTTGATGCCTGATAGAACTTTGTGGTTGGAGAGACAAATTTAATAGCATTCAAAAGATAGAGCACACCCATTGCGTTGATCTCGGTTGTAAGCTTAGCCTGCTCCCATGAGGAGCCTACAAAAGACTGAGCTGCCAGGTTATACACCTCGTCGGGTCTGACTCTTTTAATAATATTAAGAAGCGATGCCTCATCTGTAAGATCTCCTTCAACATATTCAATGTCGGCTGTAATTCCCAAAAAATCTAGATTGTCAAATGAAGGATTGGAATAACGGCGAAGCATGCCATAGACCTTGTAGCCCTTCTCAACGAGCAACTTGGCCAAATACGGGCCATCCTGACCTAAGATTCCAGTAATAAGCGCGACTTTACTCATCTATATATTCTAATTACTTATTTATATAAACTCAATGAGAGATTACAATTTATTTAGATAGGGCTTTAATCTCCTGAACTCTATCTGTTCGCTCCCATGTAAATTCGGGCTCCGATCTGCCAAAATGACCATAGCTTGCAGTTTTGGTATAGATTGGCCTTATCAAATCAAGCATCTTAATTATGGCATAAGGTCGAAGATCAAACACTTTACGCACAGTCTGTTCGATACGTTCTTCAGAGACTATTGCCGTACCAAAAGTCTCAATCAATATAGAAAGTGGTTCTGCTACGCCAATCGCATATGAAATCTGAATCTCGCATTTTTTAGCAAGACCAGCAGCAATAATATTTTTGGCGACATAACGAGCAGCGTAAGCTGCAGACCTATCAACCTTGGATGGATCTTTGCCGGAAAAAGCACCCCCGCCATGGCGAGCATAGCCTCCATATGTATCCACTATTATCTTTCTTCCCGTAACACCTGCGTCACCGACAGGTCCTCCAATAACAAAGTTCCCAGTAGGATTGATGTGATATTTAGTATTTTTATCAAGCCATTTTTTGGGCAAGACTGATTTTATAATCTCTTCCATCACAACGTCTTTTAGGATTTTACGTTTAACTTCTGGATCATGCTGAGTAGAAAGTACAACGGTATCAATACCGACAGGCACACCATCTTGATATTTAAATGTTATTTGACTCTTTGCATCTGGTCGCAACCACTTTACCCGTCCGCTTTTACGTACTTCACTTTGGCGCTTAACTAACTTATGCGCATACATAATAGGGGCTGGCATCAACTCCTTAGTTTCATTACACGCATACCCAAACATAATTCCTTGATCACCAGCGCCTTGATCTTCAGCTTTGATTCGATCAACTCCTTGGGCAATATCTGCAGATTGCTCACCTATTATATTAAGTACCCCACAGGTCTCACCATCAAAACCTATCGTTGAGTTGTTGTATCCAATATCAAGTACAGTACGTCGTACTATTTTTTCAAGTGGTATCCACTTGGATGTACGCATCTCTCCGCCAACTATGACAACACCCGTCTTAATAAATGTCTCAATGGCACTACGACAAGTAGGATCAACTTTGATTAAAGCGTCAAGCACTGCATCAGATATCTGATCAGCCATCTTATCAGGGTGACCTTCAGATACTGACTCTGATGTAAATAATGACTGTCTAAACATATATAAGATTTATTATAACTTAATAACGATAATAATCCTCTTTATAGGGACCATTTTGAGATACGTCAAGATACTTGGCTTGTGCTTTGGCAAGTATAGTTATCTTACCACCCAACGCCTCAACATGCATACGAGCAACTCTTTCATCCAGCTTTTTAGGTAGCATATGAATACCAACCTCATATTTTTCTGTAAAAAGCTCTATTTGAGCAAACACCTGATTTGTAAAAGAGGCTGACATGACAAATGACGGATGACCTGTAGCACACGCAAGATTAACGAGTCTCCCTTCCGCAAGAAGAATGAGTCTTTTACCGTTTGGGAATGTGTAGATATCTACCTGTGGCTTAAGTTGCTTTTTCTTTATCCCCTTAGATTTATTGAGTGCTGCTACTTGAATTTCACAGTCAAAGTGACCAATATTGCAAAGTATCGCTGTATCTTTCATTTTACGCATATGCTCAATTCGTATAATATCAGAGCATCCTGTAGCAGTAACAAAAATATCTGCATATGAAGCGGCGTCTTCCATGGTGGTGACTTCATACCCCTCCATCATGGCTTGCAGGGCACATATTGGATCAATCTCCGTTATAAGAACTCGGCAGCCAAATGCACGAAGTGAGGCTGCGGATCCTTTACCGACATCGCCGTAGCCAGCAACTACAGCTACTTTGCCTGCCAACATAATATCTGTCGCTCTCTTTATCCCATCAACAAGGCTTTCGCGACAGCCATATAGATTGTCAAACTTGCTTTTAGTCACTGAATCATTAACATTAATAGCAGGAAACGGAAGAAGTCCTCTTTTATGAAACTTGCGAAGCTCTTTTACTCCAGTTGTAGTCTCTTCTGATACTCCAAGAATTTTTTGGTGTAGATTGGGATATTTCTCAATAACTAACTTAGTGAGATCTCCACCATCATCAAGCAATAAGTTAGGCGCAGTGCCATTGGGAAATTTGAGTGTCTGCTCTATACACCACCAATAGTCTTTTTCTGATTCTCCTTTCCATGCAAATACTGGTATAGAAGATTTTGCCATTGCTGCAGCAGCCTGATCTTGGGTTGAAAAGATGTTGCATGATGACCATCGCACAGAAGCACCCAAGGCAATAAGTGTTTCAATGAGTACAGCGGTCTGTACAGTCATATGCAATGATCCTGCAATACGAGCACCTTTAAGAGGTTTGGTACGACTATATTCTTTTCTAAGTCGCATGAGTCCAGGCATCTCAACTTCAGCCAATTGGATTTCCTCTTGACCCCAAGATGAAAGTCTTATATCTTTTATTTTGTAGTCTACAAAGCTCACAATGTGAACTATTATAGCAATAAAAGATTATAAAAGTATTAGTTTCTCGTTAAAGACTTCTTTATATCTATTACTAAAACTTTTTTTTGTGAAGAAGTGATTCTGAGTTCCGTGATATTCTATCGCATATGTTGCAGCGAGTGCCCCCATTTTTCCGCAGACATAAAGTGACCAATTGCGAACATATCCGTACAAAAAACCTGCTCTATAGGCGTCTCCTGCTCCAGTCGGATCTTTTAATACCTTTGGCTTTACAGTAGGAATTGCTATTGAGGCTTTGACACGAGCACCTTCAATAATAGATCCTTTTTTACCTAATGTAGTCACTACAATAGGCACTTTCTGTTTAATCGAACTCTCTGAAACCCCTATTCTTTTTGAAAGTGTGGATAACTCATAATCATTTAAGATAAGTAACTCAGCAGCATTAATGCCATTGTATAAATCTTTCGCAGAAGAATTTAGTACTTGTTGGCCAGGATCATAAAATAAACGAAGATTATATTTTTTACATTCGGCGACTTGCTTGTTCATTGCTTTAGGATCATGAGGTGAGATAACAAAAAAAGATCTATCTTGAATTAAGGGTTTTAATGAAAGCGCTGAACTATCAAGCATTGCTCCAGGAAAAAAACCTCCTACCTGATTATCATCAGAATCTGTAATGACATTAAAAGAAGCCGTGGGTAAATGACTTAGATGAATACCATTTGTTATGATTCCTTGGTTTTTAAGAGATCTTATATATTCTTTCGCATCTTTTCCGACAGCTCCAATAAGTATTGGCTTTTCTCCAAGTAATGCAAGTGTATAACAAATATTAGCTCCAACTCCTCCATAAGTATCGACTAGATTTTTAAGAAAGACACTAATAGAAAGTATATGGATTTTTGAAGGATCAATCAGATCTTTATATCTTCCACCAAAATTCATAATGCGATCAATAGCAATAGATCCTGTGATGATAATACGTAGAGTCTTCATTGAGCCATATTGAGTATAGCATGTCAGATAGGTTTGATACAATAAACACTAACATGTATAAAAAAATTCTCTCATTTGCCAAAAAACAAACAAGTCTCAATATAGCCATCAACACTTTCGGCAACTATCTCAACGTCGCCTTCACCGCAGTGTCAGCGCTCATTCTTGTGCGGGTTATGGGGCCTGTCGACTATGGAATACTGAGTGTACTTCTGGGCATTGTATACGTATTGGCCAATGTACTGGACTTTGGAGCCACTGCCACAATCTACTCGTATCTACCACCACTTCTCGTCAAAAGTCGGGAAGATGTATACCGATTTGTGAAGACTGTCTTTTTTTATCAATCGACACTCTCTTGTGCCTCTCTTATTATTCTTATCATTGCTTTTCCATATCTCGACCGGATATTTTTCAAGACTGGAGCAGGACCTGTAGAATTTTACTTAACAAGTATATCAACTCTTCTTCTTCTCTGGCAGAATTTTAATCTCAATATTCATTTTGCAGCACGCAAATTCGTAATTGCCAATATCTATCTCAATATCGCAAATGTTGTCAAGATGATTGCACTTGTTGTGCTTATCTGGACGAATCTCGTCACTGTTGGATCAATTATTGCTGTATTTGGAATTGTCGGGCCACTTGCCCTCTTTACGTGCGTGATGTGGGAGAAGAGAAGAGTCGTGACATCTGTACTTACGGCACGCGTTCGTCGATCTGATTTTAGTCCTCG
>CAYOAI010000030.1:0-4979 GCA_964401915.1 uncultured Gammaproteobacteria bacterium | reverse complement strand
GCCTTATCTTTGGCAAATTCAAGACCGACATTATTAATAATAGTTTTGGCCTTTTCAATATCGTCAGCATAGCTTATTGGAATATTAAGATTTATACGGGCAAAGTCTTTGGAATAGTTGGATGCTGTGGTGATGGTGCCATTGGGAATGTAGTGTACTATTCCATCAAGATCACGAATTATCGTAATACGAAGCGTAATGTCCTCAACTTGCCCTGCAGTGCCACTCAGACGTACGACATCTCCCACTCGATATTGATTTTCAAAGATAATAAAAAGTCCTGCAATAATATCTTGAATGAGTGCTTTGCCTCCAAGTCCAATTGCAAGACCGGCGATTCCAGCACCCGCAATGAGTGGGCCGATATTGACTCCTATCTCAGAGAGAATGATCAGAATTGCGGATATCCATAAGAAGATCTCAAGAGTTTTTGAGAGAACTCGGATGAGAGTGTCTTCCCGTTGTTTTTCCTCAAAGGCAGATGAGTATTTGCCCCGTGTCATTACGCGACGCACAATCTTCTCTATAAGTCGCGTGCCAAATTTGTGAAATAAATACGCCCCTATTATGACGCCAATTATGATTGGGGTGTGGTGACTAAACCAAAGTATAATCTGCTTTGATGAAAATGTGGAAATGTCGAGCATTGTGGAGTTCAATCTTTTATAATATCTCTACTTAAAAAGTATAGCAAATTATTACTAAACTCCGACATACACTAAATTGGAATACATAGATATCGTATGTTTGGCATATTTGTAATATGAATAATATTCCAGACTCCAAGTTTCATCTTCCAACTGTTCTTGTTGTTTTTGGCGCAACAGGCGATTTAATGGCCAAAAAGATCGCACCCGCCCTTTTTCATCTTCACAAAAAGGGCCAGCTTCCTAAACTACTTCATATTATTGGATTTTCGCGGCGTAGTTTGAGTACAGATGAGTTTCGCAGTTATTTGGGAGAAATCCTAAAAAAACATAAAGATATTCAATCAACAGACCCGGCAATCAACACATTTTTAAAAGTTGTCTCTTATCATTCTGGCAATTTTAGAAACAGTAAGGATTATACGAAGCTTGCCACCATACTCGGTCGGACCGATGGAGAATGGAATATGTGCTCAAATAAGTTATTTTATCTGGCTGTCCCCCCAACATATTATAAATCACTTCTTACACATCTTGCATCATCTGGACTTACAGTTCCCTGTAGTGCTGATGAGGGTTGGACGCGGGTAATTGTGGAGAAGCCCTTCGGAAAAGACTTTAAGACGGCAGCTGAACTTGATTTGTTACTCGGTAAGTTGTTTCGTGAGGAGCAGATTTATAGGATTGATCACTACTTGGGAAAAGAGATGATGCAAAATATCTTGGCATTTAGATTCACAAATACCTTACTTGAGGAGAGTTGGAATAATAAGTTTGTTGAGAAGATTGTAGTGCGTCTATATGAGAATATTGGCGTTGAGGGGCGTGAGGGATATTATGATACAAATGGTGCTTTGCGCGATGTGGGACAAAATCATCTTCTTCAAATGTTGGCTTTTGTAACGATGGAAAATCCGCGCGCTTATGATGCTCAGTCAATCCGCGCGCAGCGAGTCGCTCTCATAAAAAGTCTACACAAAGCGTCTCCGACAGATATTGCCAAAAATACATTTAGGGCCCAATACGCGGGTTATCGTTCACTTCCTGGAATTTCTGACAATTCTCAAACCGAGACATATTTTCGAGTTAAAACATACATAGATTCAGATCGCTGGCAGGGTGTGCCTATTATTCTTGAGGGAGGTAAAAGTCTAAAGACGTCCACTAAAGAGATTCGAGTTACCTTCAAACATCCGACGCCTTGTCTGTGTCCGGATGGGTCAGCTCATATCAAAAATAAAGTTGTTATCTCAATTGATCCTAAAATGCAGATTAGGATTCAGTTTTTGGCAAAAAAGCCAGGTTTGGGTATGGATGTTGAAGATCGTAATTTCAACTTTTCCTATGTAAAGCAAGGAAAAGGGCGGGAATACGTCGAAGAATATGCCCGTCTTCTTCTGGACTGTATAAAGGGCAATCAACTTCTTTTTATCTCAACATCTGAGATAAGGGCAAGTTGGGAATTTATTGATCCAATTGCTCGTGGGTGGAAATCTCACAGTTCCACTCTACACTCATATGTTCCGTATTCAGATAAAATTATCAAAAAAGCTCAATTCGCAGTACCAGCAATTCGTACAGTAGGTCTAAATAAGCCTGAGATTGGGGTTGTTGGGTTGGGCAAAATGGGGGCTGGTATAGCTCGGCAGCTTAATGAAAAAGGTTGGCGAGTGTATGCATACAATAGAACAACCTCAGTGTCCCGTGCTATGGAGCCGGAGGGAATCACTGCAAAAGATACACTCAAAGATCTGGTTCTTGCTCTTAAGGCGCCACGTACTTTATGGGTGATGGTTCCGGCAGGAGCGCCGGTTGATGAAGTGATATTTGGCCCTACAGGTCTTCTTCAATACCTTGAACCAGGAGATCTTATTGTTGATGCGGGTAATTCTAATTATCGAGACACTATTAATCGTGGTGCTCGTATTAAAAAGGAAGGACGAGGGGTTAAATTTATGGATGTGGGAGTATCCGGCGGTCCGCGCGGCGCTCGATATGGGGCGTGTTGCATGATCGGCGGTTCGCGCAAGATTTATGAGCAGCTACTTCCACTTTTCGTTGACATCAATGTTCGAGGCGGATTTGCTTTTTTCAAAGGAGTAGGTGCTGGACATTTTGTAAAGATGGTGCACAACGGTATAGAATATGGCATGATGCAGGCCATTGCCGAGGGATTTGCCGTCATGAAAAAATCAAAATTCAATCTCAATCTGAGTCATGTCGCGCAGATTTATAATAGAGGAAGCGTTGTGGAATCGCGCCTTGTGGGCTGGCTCAAGGATGGCTTTGAAAAATACGGTGAAGATCTAAGCTCAATTTCAGCAACTGTCGCTCATACTGGTGAGGGAGCGTGGACTGTGGAGGTGGCATCAAAGCTCGGTGTTGATGTACCTATTTTAAAAGGATCGTTGCAATTTCGGATAGATTCGAACAAACACCCAAGCTATACTGGGCGAGTATTATCAACTCTTCGCAATCAATTTGGCGGTCATGAAGCTACAAAAAAGAACTGATTTTATATTTTGGTATTTGTTTTTGATAGTGGCGATTATTGGCTGTGCCTTAATTTTTAATAAGTTTAAAGAACCAGTACAATTTTTTAAAAACACACCGACAATAATCTATAATATAGAGAATAAAAGACTTGTACTGATTGAAGCCACGAATGAAGCACAGTGGGAACGAGGACTCATGTATGCTGATCGAAATATTCCGGTCGACGGAATGATTTTTAAGTTTCCGAAGCGTGCAAATCGGACATTTTGGAATAAAAATACATACGTCGATCTTGACGTATTTTGGCTAAATGGTGAGCGTATTATTGGACGAGCATATCTTCCATCAATTGCCCGCACAAAACGCGAAGTTTTGGTACAATCTCCAGGTCAGGTTGACCAGGTAATTGAAGTTATACGAAAGTAAAAATATGAAAACATCAGATCTATTAGTCAAGTGCCTTGAAGAAGAGGGAGTTAGGTATGTTTTCTGTGTACCAGGTGAGGAGATTGAGGATATTATGTTCTCGCTTGAAAACTCCAAGATTAAGCTTGTTGTGACGCGCCATGAGCAGGGAGCTGCTTTTATGGCCGATGTGTGGGGGCGACTTACTGGCCAAGCAGCTGTATGTCTTGCAACGCTCGGGCCTGGAGCTACCAATCTTATCACGGGTCTTGCTGATGCGCACCTTGATAAAGCGCCAGTTGTGGCAATTACAGGGCAAGGCGATATGAGACGCCTTCACAAAGAATCCCATCAACTGATCGATATTGTGACAATGTTCAGGCCAATTGTGAAATGGAATACATCGGTCCACGACAACTGGGTACTTACGGAGTCTGTACGTAAAGCATTCAAGCTTGCGACTATGGAAAAACCAGGCGTGACTCACATAGAGATTCCTGAGGATATTGCAGCCTCTGATGTTGAAGCTCAGCCAATTAAGCCACAGACATTTAGGCGGGGTGCCCCAGACTATAAAGCATTGAACGCAGCAATTGAACTACTGAAAAAAAGCAAGAAGCCGATCCTTATTGCTGGCAATGGGGCAATCCGTAAGCTTGCTGCGCGTCATTTGCGTGCATTTGTTGACAAGACAGGCATCCCAGTCATCTCTACATTTATGGGTAAGGGGGCAGTGTCGGATCGAAGCCCTCATTCATTATTTACCATGGGTATGAAGGGCCGAGACTACCATTATTACGCGATACAAGAGGCAGATCTAGTCCTATCTGTTGGATATGATATTGCCGAATTTGCTCCCGAATTTTGGAACATATCGAAAAAACCAATCATTCATGTAGATTTTGAACCGGCTGAGGTATATGAATATTATGATCCCGAGGTGGAGATTGTTGCTGATATCTCAGCGACTCTTTGGGGACTTAATCAGCATCTGGAACGTGAATGCTTTGTGCATGATGGGGCATGGTATGCGCCATATCGTGCAGCATTAGCTGCTGATTTTGATAGTTATCGACTCAGTGGCGATGACAAATTAACAGTCCCCGGTCTACTTCACACACTTCGTGGGGTAATGGAAGATGATGACATAATCATCTCCGATGTTGGTGCCCATAAGATCTGGATTGGTCGCAATTTCCCAGTCTACAGCCCCGGAACCTGCATTATCTCCAATGGTTTGGCCAGTATGGGTATTGCCGTACCTGGTGGGATAGCCGCAAAGCTTGCTCGGCCTAATTCGCATGTATTTGCGGTCAATGGTGACGGCGGGTTTCTCATGAACTCGCAGGAGATTGAGACGGCCAAGCGGTACGGTGTGGCTTATACAATCATTATTGTCAACGACAATGACTATGGTCTTATTTCTTGGAA
>CAYOAI010000029.1:0-5202 GCA_964401915.1 uncultured Gammaproteobacteria bacterium | reverse complement strand
GAGACAAAAGGGACGATAATGTCCAACTCAGGAGCCGTATCAGGAAAAGCCGTCAACGTATGCTACCGAATCTCAACATCTGGCACACAGCCTGCGGGATACTATTATAATAAAGTCAAGTACACTGCCACTCCAGTATTTTAGTTTGAAATTCAAAATTAAAGATGAAAAATTATAGTCAAAAACTTAAAATTTACACTACCCTCTTCTTTTTCTTCATTTTGACCCTTGCACTTTTTACTTTTAACCTTGGCAAAGCGCATGCTCAAGACGTTCTCCCCCTTGTAGTCAGTCCAGCACGACAAGAGTTGACGGTCAATCCTGGCGAAAAAGCCACTGTCACTATTCGATTTCTCAATCAATCCGCAAGTCCGAGAGCTGGAATAATAAAGGCTGTAGACTTCATAGTACAGGACAAGGAAGGAACTCCGACCTTTCTCGAGAAGGCCGGCGATGTATCGCCCAAATTTTCAGCAGCAAGCTGGGTAAAGCTCCCCTATGATCGAGCTGCTATCCCAGCAAATGATAAGATAGAATTCCAGGCAAGTATTTCGGCTCCCAAAGAGGCCCGCCCAGGTGGACGATACCTCGCAATATACTTCGAGCCCACAACCCAAATTCCAGCTGCTGATAAGAAAAATACTGAAGGAGGAGTAGGAGTCTCATCTCGAATCGTATCCCTTGTATACATCCGAGTTGCTGGTCCAATTACTGAGAATGCCCATATCACGCGATTTTTTGCCCCAAATTTCTTGGAATATGGACCGGTCAAAGTCGTGACAGAAGTATTCAATCAGGGAGATTATCATATCCATCCTAAAGGCACTATCACCCTATCAAACATGTTTGGAGAGATTGCGCAAGATACTATTAAGGAGCAGAATATATTCCCTGACACGACCAGATCTTTTGAGACTGAGCTCGGACCTAAGTGGATGATCGGTCGATACAAAATTGCAACCACTTTGAGCTATGGAGAAAAGGGACAGGTACTCGAGCGCTCAATCTATGTATGGGCATTTCCGTGGAAAGTAGCGCTGATTGCTGTCTTCTCACTAGTCATTCTCATACTTATCATTCGTGCATTTATTCGTCGCGTAGGTGGTGGCAAGGATGATGAACTTGAAGCTGAAGTGAAAGCTGAAAAACAAGAAATAGAAAAACTCAAAGCAGAGCTTGAAGCTAAGGGTCGTGAATAAAAATATTCGATCTGTCCTCATGAAAAGCATAATTCTTCTTTGGCTTTTAATTATACTTACACCTCTCTATCTCCGTCCCTATCCCGTGGAAGCTACAGAGAATATAAATTCCACCATATACACTCAAGAACTCACCCCAAGTACAGAGCCTCCATTTTACGCTCAGAGTCAAGTCTCAGCATCGATTGGAGAGAATAGGTACTCTCTATATGGATATACCTCTCCAGGCGCTCTGGTGACGATTCAGGGGCTTGGTCTCTATGATCAGACTTTCGCCCGCTCCGATGGCTACTATTCATTCGACAATAGATTTTCTCCGCTGTCTTCCCACGAAGCATGCATAAGCGCACAGGATCAGCTTGGGCGGCTCACAACTCCAACATGCATCCCACCTTTTTCAGTTGAGAAAAATGTCAATATAGGGCCGATTATCCTGCCGCCTACTGTATCATTCAACAAAGACAAATACTACTCCGGAGAAGAGATTCAGCTCACAGGCCAGGCTATCCCCAACTCACCCGTTGACCTCTCCATTTTTACGGATAAGCAAAGTTCACGTTCGCCCGCCGCAAGAATAGATAGATTCATTACAAGGGTAACGAATCCAGTTGGCGATGTTGAAGCATATTCACTACCTGAGCTTGCGACGACAACTGATAAGGCCGGAAATTACTCAGTAAGCCTCAAAAAATCAAACCCCGAGATTCTAAGGGTATTTTCTCAGACGAGTTTTAATAAAGATCTATCTCCGAAGAGCAATACCCTGTACCTTCAAATCCTCCCCTGGTGGTACATAATCATCACTGCGCTTCTTTGGATCTTTAATACATTGCGCCAACATCTTATTGAGATTGTTCTTCTTGTACAGATTGTAGGACTTTCAATATATCTTCTACGTAGGCTACTACATCCCTATAGTATCGTGCAGACACGTTCGCTTACGGTTCGCCCGCATAGGGAGCTTTCAGTTATCTCAGGAGCTATCCAAAAATATATACCTAATAATAAGTAAGGTGTGCTTTCTGCGAGAGATTCTGCCCTTCAACCTGAACCTGCAAATAATACTCACCCACAAGCGTTGATGCGACATCAAATACCGCTTTGCCGAACTGATCTGTCGTAGGTTGTATAAGATCAAGTTTCAGATTTGGATTACTTGACACAGTGACTACCTTCCCTTGCACACCTAAGCCTTGGCCATTGAGTATGAATACTGTGAGTCTTATTTTTTCCTGAGCATTTGCCCGAGCTCGAAGCGGTGAGGCAAAAAGGTATGAGTTCTCTGTCGATATATCCCCCATTGACGTCGCTCGAGTAGCACCAGCAAAGCTTCGCAGCTCAAAAAATGTGAATAAACCACCCAGAAGAAGCAAAAGAGTGAGAAGTGAGCCCAAAATCCATAGAGTCTTCTTCATATCTATATGATACCACTCTTTATAGAAATTACTATAAAATCCGGTCTTACTCCATCTTAGGGCCTTCCAAAGGCCCAAATATATGCAAAATTATTACAATCAAGAATGCACCTTAGCAATAGGCTAAAACACACTAAAATTACACTACTACAAAGGCCCAATTAATCTTCGGAATTTCCTAATTTATATACCAATTACTCAAATTGACCTCCCATCAACCTTTATCCACAATGCCTTCACTTTAGTCAAACATATGGTAAGATAAAGACAGGATAACTCCCCAATCACACCATCTATGGGGTTAAAGAGATATAAGAGCTACTATATAAGAGTTTAAGTCGTCACACCAAACTCTCTCAAAAATAAAAAAATTTAGCAGAACTCCGATTAATTTGCCAATTCAAAGCTTACAGGCAGAAGTCAGCTTCTATTGAATTTTTTGATATCAGCAGATACTCTCTCGTCCACAAATATTTCTGCATAATTTACACTTCTCTTCCAGGTACGAATCTACAGATCGTCGATATCTATACTCACAGACTTTTACAACCCCTTTAAAATATAATACTATTTGTATATAGTACTACAGGATTATGGTAGTATTTTGATATACTTAAGTAAGCAATAAATATATGCGGTAAATATATTAAATATGATTAAATTATATTATAAGATTACTATTAGGTACCTTAATACCTCCCTTGTAAGTATCTCTAAATATATCAAATTACCCTTTAAATACCTCTTGACAAACTATTTCTATTTATTCTATTATGTATTCATATGAATGGAGGGTATAATTTATATAATACTGAAGCCTTATTCCGTAAATACTTGCTTGCGGAAAATAAAACTTCGATCACAGTGAAGAATTATGGATCGGATCTTCGTCATTTTATTGGATGGGTTACGCTTGGAAAGCGTCTCCATACGAGTGCACCTGAAGAGATGAGTGAATTAATCACACAAGAGTTGATCGAAGACTACGTACAGTACCTTGAGGATTCAAAGACACCAATCAAAACAATAAACAGGCGCCTCTCAACATTGAGGCGCTTCTGCTCATTCTCTATCTCACAAGGCTGGATGAGCCATAATCCAGCTAAGAAGATGCAAAATCGCGTACTTCAAACATCATCACCCCATAAGGCTCAGTTTCCAAATCCCATCGCAAAAATACTGCAAGAGATGAAAACTGAGCTTAGAGAGTCTGAAGGAGCTTATCAAAGCGCTCAGACTGTAAAAGACGTCGAAGAGTTTATCGCAGTTACAAGTTCAAAAAACTAATATGAAAATACGAAGCAGAAGATATGTCGGTGGAAGAGGCTCTATTTTTAAGGCTTACAGGGGCCTTAAAATGCTTCTTGACCCCGCAATCGAAGGAAATCCATACACAAGAGAACGAATGTCGATCTACAGATCGCACACGAATAGAGTCGTGTTCACAAGAACATACTCATTGACAAACTAAAGGAAGGAAGGATTTATAGTATGGAGCACTTAACACCCGACAACATTCAAAAATACATCAACAAACTCCACGAACGTGGAGAGTCTGCTCATACTATCCAAAAAAAGCTCACTTCGCTTCAAAAATTTGCATTCTGGGCTAAAGACAAAGGATATATCAGTACTACCAACTTTAAGCAGTTGCGAACTCTAATTGCCAGATATCTCCAGCAATCCCCACCTCAATTTGAGGCTGAGGATATTGCAGGGCCTCAAAATTTGCAAGTTCCCCCTATCTCAGATTTTGAGCAAGCTCAGTATCATGGTGAAAAAGTCACGGACGGCGTATTTGGTGAGGTCAACGTCCGGTTTCACCTTCAAACATACAAGATCAAATCATGGCTTAATGGTATATTAAGAAGAGCTCCCCTAGTCGGATACTTCATAAAGCCTCAAGCCAGTAATGAGCTTGAGACGTCAAAATCTGCACAACCAACCTCATCTATAAACGATCAGTTCCGCTATGTAAGTATGGCGCTTGTCCTGCTCTTGTTTTTTATCATAGGCGCTGGGGTCTATAGGCAGTTCTTTAAAAACGTAGCCACTCCTTTTGCCTATCCTTCCACTGCAGTACGCGGAAGTCGCACCCTCAACTTTCAAGGCCGTGTCACTGATTCGCTTGGTAATCCGATCACGACAGCGACCAATATGGTATTTAAGCTTTATGATGCAGCATCTGCAGGAAATCAGCTATATACCTCAGGTACCTGCTCTATCACTCCTGACCAGGATGGTGTCGCAAATGTACTCATTGGCTCAACCTGTGGATCGGAAATCGCCAATACTGTATTCACAGAGAATACGAACGTGTATCTTGGAGTCACAGTTGGAGCAGATTCTGAAGCTACGCCACGACAGTCAATTGCAAATGTAGGCTATGCAATCAATTCTGAGACTTTGCAAGGCTTGCCTCCAGGATCCGCTGCAAGCAATATTCCATTCATCTCATCAGGTGGCGAGATAAAGCTTTCTGCTAGTACCCCGACTATTCACTCGAGCTTCGCAAGCGAAACATTCAAAATCACAAGCGCCAAGGCCATCACTCTTCAGTCTGCTGGAACTGGCAATATCACACTCGA
>CAYOAI010000028.1:0-7501 GCA_964401915.1 uncultured Gammaproteobacteria bacterium | reverse complement strand
TAAGACTTTCATCAGTTGCGTAAAATTTTCCCTCACCATGCGCGATCGGGATAGAAAGTGTGTCGATGTCTTTGAGCCATGGAGTATGGTTTTGGACTTTGAGATCGACCCAGCGAGCGCTGTAGCGGGCATTGTCATTGGGGACAAGAGCTACTTCCCGCATACCATACGAATCGTGGAATGCGGGAAGTAACCCCAAATTGGTGATAATTTGAAACCCATTGCAGATACCGATTGTGAGAGTATCTCTGGACACAAATTGTAGCAGATCATCCCACAGGTGGTTTTTAAGTTTGATCGCATATGCATTACCGGCACCCGTATCATCGCCATAGGCAAATCCGCCAGGGACTGCCAGGATCTGATAATTCTGCAATTTTTTGGGACTTTCGATAAGGTCGTTGATATGTACGATATCAGCGGCTCCTCCAGCTATCTGGAGGGCATATTGCGTCTCTTCCTCGCAGTTGAGGCCGTACCCGGACAAAACAAGCGCTTTTGGTTTGATCATATTAATAATTTTTAAATGTCGAATGATAACTTTCATATGCTTTTTGGACTGATGTCTCAATAAGAGCATTGTTATTAAGATCCCTAATATCAATCTTTCCATCACCTGTAACTTGCCCAATCTGTGCGATTGGAAGAGTTAAGAATAATCCCTCAAATACATCTTTATTTCTCGGGTCAACTGTTGCAAGAATTCGTCCAGTGGACTGACTATAAAGAGCCGATACATCACTCTCCACAGATCCTGGAAGATTAGTAAGTGATATATCAATGCCAAGCATCCCACCAACAGCCATCTTGGCAAGTGCTGCTCCCAGCCCGCCCAAACCTGGAGCATGTGTTGCAGTCACAAGACCTTGCTGCAGAGCTTTTTGATAGGCTTTATATATGTGTTTGTTAGTTGCAGAATCTGTCTGGGGTATTGAACTATTGAATACTTCTTGTCTCGTGTCAGAAAGATATCGTAGATATTCGGATCCGCCAAGCTCGTCACGCGTCTGGCCAATTACATAGATTAAATCACCCGCAGATTTAAGATCACAGGAGACAACTTGTGTGACATCATTTATCACACCGATTGATGAGATGACAAGTGTGGGAGGAACTGATACCTTGATGAACTTACCGCGTGCGTCGTAACCTTTGAAATCATTGAACATACTGTCTTTGCCGGATATGTAAGGTGTGCCATAGGCGACTGCTGCGTCGTAGCATCCGAGTGCGGCCTCTTTGAGCTGGTAAAGTCTTTCTGGATCATCTGATGAGCACCAACAAAAATTATCAAGAAGCGCAAGATGATCTAAATCGGCACCAGCTGCGACTGCTTGGGCGACTGCTGTATCTATTGTGGCACGCGCCATAGCATATGCGTCAATCTCCGAGTACTGCGGATAGTAAGCTTGAGACAGAACTACTCCCTTGCTGCTCTCAAGTCTCGGCTTGATTACAGAGGTTGAACTATTTACACGGCCGCGCCCTACTATCGGTTTTAGAACAGAGTTGGCCTGTACTTCATGATCGTATTGAGCAGAGATAAAGGAATAGCTGCAGATCGAAGGACGGGCAAGCATTTTGAGAAAATCATTAGTTGGATTTTGGGATGTCGGGATGAGAGTTTCTTTTTGAGCCTTTTTCGGTTGCTTGGTCTGCATGGGAATCTTCGGCAGACCATCGTGCAAAAAGTCCATCTTGAGATCAAGGACTATCTCATGATCGAAATAAACTTGGCAATGCCCTGTATTTGTAAACTCACCGATTACAGTTGCCTCAACTCCGCGCAGCACGCAAAGTGTGGAAAGCTCTTTCCATTTGTCTTCAGGTACTGCAACCACCATGCGCTCCTGAGATTCAGATATCCAGATCTCCCATGGATCAGGTCCGCTGTATTTGAGTGGCACTTTTTCAAGATCGACTTGGCAACCACCGGATTCACGTGCCATCTCGCCAACAGCCGATGAAAGCCCTCCAGCTCCGCAATCTGTGATACTGTTATAGAGCCCTTGGTCGCGAGCTTCTCGAACTATTGCGTCTGAGAATTTCTTCTGTGTTATGGCATCGCCGATCTGCACAGATGTAGACGGTGATGATTCGGAAAGGGCTTCGGAGGAGAATGTGGCGCCATGTATGCCGTCTTTGCCCACTCGTCCACCGATCATCACGATATAATCTCCGGGTTGTGCCTTTTTCTCGTGGGCCGCTCGTCCTTTACTGTAAACTGGCAAGAGCCCGATTGTCCCCGCAAATACAAGCGGTTTACCCAGGTAGCGCTTGTCAAAATATATAAATCCTTGAGGTGTGGGTATACCCGATTGATTACCTCCTGTATTTACGCCCGCGATCACTCCATCCATAATCTGTCTTGAGGTGAGCATTCTGTCTTTTTTATCTTTATCCCTATAAAGAATTGTGTAATTCCATGGCTCGGACAAGAAAAAGCCATACATATTGGCAATTGGCTTTGCCCCAAGTCCAGTGCCCAAAGTGTCGCGGTTTACACCAACAATACCAGTCAGTGCACCACCATATGGGTCAAGTGCAGATGGGGTATTGTGAGTCTCCATCTTGTGAGTGATTGTAAACTCGTTGTCAAATGCGATAACCCCTGAATTATCGCTAAAAACTGACACACAGAAGTCATCTTTGCCTTTATTTTTGCGAATTTTCTCTGTTGCTCCTTTTATATATGTTTTGAAAAGACCTTCAGTGATATTATCGATGGGGTCGGCAAATATGGTGTGTTTGCAGTGTTCAGACCAGGTCTGCGCAAGAGTCTCAAGCTCAATATCTGTAGGATTTCGACCCAAATCTTTGAAGTATTTTTGAATCGCATGGAGATAGGGAAGCTTGAGTGCAAGCGGTCCGCGAGTGGTGCCATCTGGTCCCTTTATTCCATAGGTACTCAACATTTCAAGTTCGTTATCTGAAATGTCTAAATCGACTGCTGTAACCTGCGGCTTATTTTTAATACTGACTTTCGGAGGATGTGTTCCCATACCGCGTCTTGAGTCAAACTCAGCGCTTGATTTAATAGTTGCTTTTTGAATGAGCGGATTATAGAGTGTGTCTGCAATTTCTTGTATGTTAGTTGTTGATAAATCACCTTCGAAAAAATAAAGCCTTGAACTATAAACATTTTCAGCCTCTTTGAATCGAACTTTTAGAAGATCAGTAAGCAGCTCCCGCGTCGTTTGCCCAACATTGTCTGTTACAGCGGGTAAGTATCCAATTTCCAAAGCGTACGTAAAAGAGGAGGGGGTGTATGGAGTATCTATATAGGACTTTTGCGTAATAGGATTTGCAATTTCCGAGGCGGCCAATTGTAATTGCTCGCGGGTTAAATCTTTGTCGATAGTGTAGACATCTGCACCATAGATTTTTTTGAGTTTGAGAGATGAATTGTGATTTTTAATTTTTTCCAAAAGCACACCCGCTCGAGTATCGAGAATTGTATTTGTGATTTCTATACGGTGAGTCATTTTTGTAAAACACGAAAACCAATATCGCGGCGAAAATGCATATTGTCAAAGTGCACGCCGCTCGCGCCAATTGCCGAGTAAGCTTTATCAAGTGCCTGGCGCATAGTATCACCGGAAGCTGTGATATTCAGCACTCGTCCACCATTTGTCACGAATCTATCTTCTTCACGTTTGGTGCCAGCGTGGAAGACAACGACGTCCTCTGGCACTGACTCAAGTCCATAAATTTCTTCCCCTTTTTCGTAATTACCTGGATAACCGCCACTAGCAAGACATACTGTGGCAACTGCGCCGTGTGTAGTTTTAATTGATGTTTTTTCGAATTTACCTGCAGCTGATTGTTGTAAAAAAGGGAAGAGGTCTTCGTCAACTGCAAGCATCATGGCTTGACATTCTGGATCACCGAAGCGAGCATTGAACTCTATCACTTTTACGTCACCTTTATCTGTGATAAATAGTCCTCCATATAATATACCTCTATATTCATTATTATCTGTCCGCATTCCATCAACTGTTTTTTGCATGACCCCAGTTTTTATTTTTTGAGCAAGCTCCATAGGGACAAAGGGTACTGGGGTATATGCGCCCATACCGCCGGTATTTGGGCCACAATCTCCATCAAGTGCTTGTTTGTGGTCTTGGAAGAAGGGAAGCATTATGATATCTGTGCCGTCGGCAATGGCGAAAGCGCTGACCTCCTGTCCGTGTAGACGTTCTTGAATCACGACAGTCTCGCCAGCTTTTCCAAAAACTGCGCCACTCATCATAGTCCGAAGCGCTTCTTCTGCCTCTTTTTCTGTTGTGGGCAAGATTACTCCTTTACCTGTTGCTAGTCCATCTGCCTTGATCACATAGCTCACAGGATCCTTACTCTTGATGTGGGCAAGTGCGTCTGTCAGACTCGTTGCCGTATAGCTTTCGGGCCGAGCTATGTTGTGTCGGGCGAGAAAGTCTGCGGTGAACGCCTTACTTGTCTCGAGCTTTGCTGCGGATTGAGTAGGGCCAAATATTTGTAAACCCGCTTCGGCAAATCGATCAACTATCCCGACCTCAAGTGCTGCCTCCTGGCCAACAACTGTGAAATCGACTCGCTTCTCTTTTGCGAATTGAAGTAGCTCAACTACTTGAGTCACAGCAATATCCACATTTTTTCCGATGAGGCTTGTGCCGCCATTGCCAGGGGCAAAGTAGATTTCGCCAACGTGTGGCGACTGCGCAAGTTTCCAGCCCAGTGCATGTTCTCGTCCACCTGATCCAATTATTAGTATCGATTTTTTCATCCGTGGGGAAAAAACTCAATTGCCAATTCTTTTGCTGTATTGAGTGCTTCAGTATTATTTAGGGGGATAAGTGGGGACACTCTTTGGTAATTTGGTACATTACCACCGACAAAACTTTGAAGCGTGGCAATGACATTGGCATGTTCAAGTGGCAGAAGTTTTTGCTGAATTGTCCTTACTTTTTCAATAATCTCATCTTTGCTTTTTCTCACCTCATCTAAAGAAAGGGAGTTTTTAAATTCTCTAAAGTCAAGCTTTTCGATTCGTATGATATTTCCCTTGTCGTACTTGGACTCAACATAGTGGGTTGTGGCTTCAGTCCACCAGTCTGAATCGGTTAGCATACAGTAGATGAGTCGTGCTGCAACAACTCGTGCGCCATACATTCCGCGTCCTCCAAAGTCTAATCTTGGTGGATCAAGTGGTCCTGGGTGTTGATTGATTATTTTTCCCTTGTACTGCGCAATTACACTGGTCGGTGTAAGGACAAGCCATCCATTTTGTGATATAAGCTCAACTTCGTATCTTTCAAGTACTTTAATTAGAGAATTCCCAAACTCATCAGTGGATCCAAAATCACGCTTCGCAATAGTTTCAGTTGGGATATTAAAAGCTCGTGCTTTTTCAAGACCTTCAGCATTCGAGTGAGAGGAAATCACAACAGCCGGTTGAATACCAGATAGGCTATTCTCAGAATGAGCTTTGAAGATGGCATTTGCCGTGGTTCCACTTCCTGACAGTAGAATTGCGAGTTTAATCATCAGTATTACGTTTGTTGACTTGCGTTCGGATTGACACTGCCATCGCGGTTTACTGGATAGTTGCCTGTTATACATCCACCACAGCTTCCATTGCGAAGAAATATCTCACCTGCATTTTGCGATTCATTGAGTTGGCCAGATAGTATTCGTGCCTTTAAAAACCCACGATGAGAGATGTAGCTTACAGATGTTGCGCCAAACTCTTCAGCTATTTTTTTAGTATCTCCTCGATATTTGTAGGCAACGAGTTCGTCTCCGGAGCGCATACTGACTCCCAGATGACAGGGATGAGCAACTGGTGGAAATCCGATAATCCAGTGAACTTCAGCAGCTCCCGCATCCTTAATCGCCTTAGTAAGACGCGAGCACACATTTCCTCGGACTATCGAATCATCAGCTATTACGACTTTTGCACCCTTCCATATACGAGGGTCTCGAACGAGTGAAAGCTTACCAAGGACTCGTTTACCAATAAGATTGATCTCATCGTCGCGCATAAAAAGCCTTTGTCCTCCATGGAGATCAAAGTGATGGCGGATAATAACCTGTCTATAGGGGGCGCCAAGGGCACTGGCATATCCTGTTCCAAGTGCGATTCCAGAATCTGGCACTCCAACGACAAAGGACGCTCCTTTGATAGGAGCCTCAATTGCTAAGGCAGCTCCACAGCGCTCACGAAATTCAGTGACAGACATCCATGTTTTATCATCCAATTTATTTTCAGCAATGTCTTGGACAGGAAGCCTGGAATCTGGTCGCTCAAAATATGCCCATTCAAAATCACAGAAATTACCAGGAGTCGTAGTTCCGTCATATACGACAGTAAGTCCATCATGATCCATTCGAATTATCTCACCGCGTCGCACTTCGCGGACGAACTTGGCGCCAATTTTGTTGAGCGCAAAAGTCTCTGATGCTGCCAAATATCCGCCATTGATTTTCCCAAAGACCAATGGGCGTATTCCATGTGGGTCGCGTGCCAAATACATCGCGTCTCCTATCCCGATAATCAGGCTGTATGCACCGGTGACTTTTTTAAGCGCTGATTTTATCTTCTCGTCCCAATTTTTGCCTTTCTCTTGAGCGAGAAGTTCTGTAAAAAGATATGTATCGCTTGTGTCGTCTGGGAATTTTTTGTCACCAAGCATGGCCTTTATTTTCTCAATACCGTTGAACTCCCCATTGTGTATGAGAAGAATATCATCTCCGTTTGACGCTTTTACTTGGCAGGGTTGGAGGTTGCAGGCATCATATCCACCATACGTACCATATCGGCAGTGCACCATAGTCCAGATGCTTTTTCTGTTGAGGCGCTTCAGAAGAGTTTTATTGAAAATCGCAGCAATAAGTCCGTTGGCCGTGTATCGAAGTATTCCTTTTTTAGTTTTGAGTGCCACACCAGCCCCTTGTTGTCCGCGATGTTGTACGCCAGATGCAGCAATGAGTGCCGTTGGCAGAAGTTCTTTGTAATTTGGATTTATGAGCCCTATGATGCCACATTTGTCCTGAAGTGGTTTGTCCTCAGCTATTAAATCAAATGGACTCATAGATCACATAAATAAATACATTAAAAAACCCCGCCTTTTTGCGGGGTGCATTTTCCTATAGATGAACTAGGAAAGAGTAGTATTGTGTAAATACTGTATTCATGTTTATCCATTTTCTATTGTAGTGTATAAAGATATGTATTTCAAGACGGAATCTTCACACCCTTAAGTATTTTATCCCGATCTTACTCTGATTTAATCGGAACCAAATCAAGGTTGACAAATCATCTGAGGCTGTCGTATCCTGTAAGGATACATGTATATTAGTGAGCACACTGACAGACACCCTAAGTATGGCGGTATCATAGCATTCTTTCTCATTTTAGGTGTTGTGGCAATCTTTTCTGGCATTGTCTATACTGTTAATTATATAAGTCGTGTGTCGACCGATACCCGCTCCCAGGCGAGCGAGTCTCAAAACGCGGGCG
>CAYOAI010000027.1:0-7808 GCA_964401915.1 uncultured Gammaproteobacteria bacterium | reverse complement strand
TTACTACTCCCGAGAAAGGCAGGGCAAAGAAGCGATCAGTTGGGGCAAAGTGCGGCCCATCTTTTTTCAGTAATCCATCTTGTACCCACCTATGTACAAGTTTGTATATTGCGCCTTTTGAAGAGAGACCAAAAATGGTAAGCATTTCCGAATAGCTGGGTAGGCGCTTACTTTCTTTATAAAATTTTTTAAGCTTCCCAAGTCTTAGGTCTTCCATAAATCTTTGTACATTATGGTGAACAAATGTTCACTTGTCAAGGGGCAATAATAATTACTCCTTGATTTTACTCATTGCCCCGCCGGCCCTCGTCAATTCATCGCTCCTCAAACCGTGTATGAATAATAATGTGAAGGTTTGAAGTAAGGTGCGACGGGGTCAATCTCAGTTTGATTTTATACGCGTGTAAGCTACAATAATGACTCATATGAAAAAAACAATTATCTTTGATTTTGACGGTACGATTGCAGATACCTTTAATGTTATTATCGATCTGTCCAACAAGCTTGCGGATGAATATGGATATCGTAAGATAGAGGATACAGATAAAGAAGCTATGCGGAGTAAGACGCTATTTCAAGCCGCACTCTGGCTACGACTTCCATTTTGGAAGATCCCGCTGATTCTTGCACAGGGCAGAAAACGAATGCATAGATTGATTAAGCGTCTTAAACCAGTTGTGGGTATGGAGCATGCGTTGCAGGAGCTGAAAAAAAGAGGATATCATCTTGGAATCTTGTCTTCCAATTCAAGCGAGAATATAGAAGATTTTTTAAAACAATACAATCTTGAAATATTTGATTTCATATCCGCTGGAGTAAACATATTTGGTAAAAGCGCTGCATTATTTATTTGTATGAAGGCTAATGGACTATCTCCACAACAAGTCGTATATGTTGGTGATGAGATTCGTGACGTCAAGGCCGCACACAAAGTAAAGATAAAGTCAGTGGCTGTGACCTGGGGGCTTAATTCAAAAAAACTTCTACTAAAACACAGTCCAGATTTTTTGATAGATAAACCAGAAGCGCTTGTAAAGAAACTTACAGGTCAATAATTACTACACACTTTCCATAGTCCTCGTCCGGCTTCCCGCGCCTCAGTCGCAGCCTGCCGAAACTGTTCTGCATATTTTACATCGGGTGGGAATGTGGCGGCATGAGCGAAGCCTTGTCGCACAAGGTAATCGTTGATCATAAGGGCGGACGTGGTTGTCTCTTTCACACCTTGCGGTAGATATACATAGCGAAGTAGGCGGCCAAAGCGGTCAGTCTCGGACACATCGCGCTCAAGACGAATCACATGGCCTTCGACGAGCTTTTTATTCTGCTCGTATGCTTCATGGCCAAAACACTGCACAGGTTTACGTGGATGCTTGGTCTCTGGAGTGTCGATACCTATGTATCGTACCTTTTGTCCGCCCTCAATCTCAATCGTGTCTCCATCAACTACTCGAGTGACAAATGCCTCGTCTTGCTTGAGTGGCGCATGGGTCGGGGATGGAGAAGGATTTATTTTTGTCGGAAATACGGGATGAAAGTTTTTTGACTGAGTTAAAAATACTCCAAGATAGAGGATGAGTAGTGAGACGATTCCAATAAGTGTATTTTTCTTCATTACACTTTATGTAAGTTTTGCAAAGTCATTAAGGATTTGACCTGCATGATCAAGTGGCACGACCTTGGGGTAGATTTTTCGTATCACACCTTGGGGATCGATAAGAAATGTCTGGCGTAGAGTACCCTCAAATGTACGACCCATGAAGGTCTTTTCACCCCACGCACCATATGCTTTTTGAACAGATTTGTCCTCATCCGCAAGTAGTGGGAATGTAAGTGAGTATTTATCTGCAAATTTTTTGTGAGAGGTGACTGAGTCTTTTGAGATGCCAACGACCTTGATATTATTTTTCAAAAGTTCAGTGAAACTATCTCGGAAACTGCAAGCTTCCTTCGTGCATCCTGGAGTATCGTCTTTGGGATAAAAGTATACGACGAGCCAGTTGCCTTTGAAATCTTGAAGAGTGCGCATCCTGCCTGTTTGATCTTGAAGTGCAAAATCAGGAGCTTGGGATCCAATCTTTAAAGTTGTCATCTATTGATTATATCAATATTCAGTCAGCGAGAGTAATGAGCGTGGAGTATAATAAGAGTTCATCACGGGGTGTAGCTCAGATGGCTAGAGTGCGCGCTTTGGGAGCGCGAGGCCGTGGGTTCGAGTCCCACCACCCCGACAAAAGGTCTATTTATAGCTAAAGAATTAAAGTGGAAAATTAATGCAGTCGGCTGATATTCAGTCTGTATTTAAATATGCTTGCAGTTACTGCGAGTTATCGAATGGGTTTGTGAGGTCTTTTTGCACGTATTTCCGCTTTTCTCCTCAATTTATCAAAATTAGTAGGTTGAGCTTCAGGTGCTTGTGTTATTGCAGTGCCGCTATTTGTAAATATACGCCGACCTTCCCTAGCAGCCGCTTTTCTATTTCCTGTTACTTCAGCAGGGGTTGGTTTAGATCCTTCTCCTTCTGGCATACAAAAACTTTACTACAGCTGCATGAACATTGTCAAGGCCTTTTGAAAAGATGAGAGATTAATTTAGTGATTAGATCACCGGTCTTGGTTCAGGTGGGGCTGGCTGTGAAACAGGTGGTCCGGTGGCAGGCTCTGGCTGATCGGGTATGACTGGTTCGGGAGCTTGAGAAGGAACTGCTTCTGGTACAGTTGACTCAACAACAACAGGCTCAGGTTGTGTAGGTTGGCCGCTGAGCGCCTCGGTCGCGCCGGATATCGCTTTGTCTGTAAGTGCGAATTTCTTGGCTGCTACTATCTTAGCTTGTGCGCCTTCTTTGCTGTCAATCCAGGCTTTGTTGAATGTTTGTTGTGTTTCTTCACTTTCATCGAAGTTGTATGTGGCGACAGCTTTGCTTGAATCTTTTGCCCGATCTGAAAAGTCTGCTTGTGGAACTTGGACAAACACATCACCAATCTTGTCCGGCTCGACACCAAGCTCTTGAGTAAGAGCTCCTCTTGCCTGTTCAAAGTCATATGCAGCGTCGGCCGCGACCGCGTCGCCGACTCTTACTTCCAAAAGGCCAACTCGAGCGCCTTCTTCACCATGTGGCTCAACCGAGTATGCAAATGTGCGAGTTTGTGCGCCTTCGGTATTCGTGCCAGCTACTCCCTGATTACTGACCAAGATAGTTTCTCCATTTGACCCTTGCAGCTGTTGCGCCACTTTTGCCGACTGGGTGAGAGCTTCTCTTGTCTGCTCATTGGTAATTTGATTAATCTGCTCGGTAAATCCAGTCTCAATGTTCGCTATTGCTGCTCCGAGCTTTGAGGGGATAGGTTTTTCTTGAACCAGTTCGGGCGCCGCTCGTTCAACTTCAGCCGCTTCAGTTGTTTGCTCGCCAGCATCTGTAGATTGTGCGTCTTGAGCTTGGCCTGCGGATTCTTGGGTTGTTCCTTCTGCGGATGTTTCTTGGCGTGCTGTATCTGCTGAGTCAGCTGTGGTTGTTTGGGTCTCTTCAGGAGCTTCGGCAGTTGCGGTATCGACCACCTGATCTTCGTCTATATCCGGTTTTCCTAACATATACTATTTGTACGTATTTTTTTAACCCTTGTCAAGGGAAAATAGAATAAAGAAATTACCTACGACCAATTTGATTGCGAGGAGTAGTGCCTTGGGGGTTTGAATAATTATTTCCACCTGCTTGCACAGAATTAACTTGGTTAGGCTGTCGAGATCTTTGATGGGTTACATGAGGAGGGGGTGGAGATTCTGTCTCTGCTTGTTCATTGGTCCCTTGAGGGATTAATTGGAGATATATTTCTCGTGCTTCGTCGATATATAAATTTTCATGAGTACCTATTATAGTTCTCAATTGTGCGTAGAAAGTGTTTTCATCGTTTCCGTGTAGTCTTCCTTGGGATTGAAACCTTGCCGCTAAGTCCTCAATATCTTGTGAATTACCAAGAGCAGAATCAAGGCGCGTCAACAATATAGCAAATTGTTCGGGGCTTAATACTTGATTACTTACGAATTCAACGAGTGTATTTTGATCTAAATTATTATTTAGTGCGGGGTGAGTAATTGCGGCTAAGATCTCGTCTTGAGAAAGTTGTCTGCCCGAGCGAATATCTTCTCTGAATCTGATAGGATTAAGCCACGCTGTAGGAGAGGTGATACTATATCTATGTGTTAGATCAGACCATTCCAATGCCGCAAAGGCTTCATTTATAAGCTTCGAGTTGGTGGTTGTGCCTTGATTATCATGTAAATTTATGCCATACGCATTTATATATGCATCTGTAAATAAACTGCGCCATTGGGGAGACAATCTTTGTGGATGGCTGTTTTCTATCGGTTGGCGCCCAAGGATATTCTCAAGCCCCCCGCCCACACCTGAGTTGTAGCAATAACTATTACTGTCGATTGCAATGACGGTATTTGAATCTGTGGATGTGGCTGCACTTCTGACTTCATTAACAACTGCATTTCCAAATAAAGCTGTTAATATATCGTCTGTCGAGTCTCCATAGGCAGTCTTGGTAACATTGAATACTTCTTGAGCAAGTTGAGCTATAATCTGACGTTTATGGGGTGGTAGGCCCCGTAGGGTAGCTAAGAAACTTTCAGGAAGCATCCTCATAATCGCAAATGTACTGGCGAATGCCTCATCTTCATTGTATGGGTGACCACCTCTGTCTCCTGTGTATTGACCTTCTTGGATTATGCCAAATGTTCTATCTTCACTATTTCCCCCTATAGTTGGCACGCCTATACAGAGCTGTCCCAATCTGTTATTTATAAATTGCACATCATCGGGTGATAAGCCTTGTCCCGCTATGGCATATAAAGTATCAAGATGATCTTTGAGCCATCCATTGCTTTGTGCAGCAAGCTCGCGATAGGCTGCAGTCAATCCAGCAAAGGATTGGTGAATACCCTTTATATCATCTTCGCGTGCTGTTCCACTCTGTTGATGAGCTGCTGCATCGAATATATTATGGCCTTCTTCGTGATTTAATGTCCGACGGACTTCTTGTCTGTCAACGACACCTGTATTATCCAAAGTCACAGTGATAGTGCCAGTGGGATCCCAGTAACCGTCATTTATATGTCCTATGCCATCACACAACACATCTGCTTGTTTAATAACTACTGTATTAGTTCTTAAATCATTGGGAAGCCCCTCGTTGATCGAGCCTATTGTATCGATAGTCAAGTCTCTCAAATCTCGCATTAATGCAACGCCTTCGGCTTGTAGATCAGGGGTGTTATAGGCGGGATTGAGAGAGACGTCACCGTCAGGTATAAGTTCAAACGAGCCGACTGTTGGCGTTGTTCCTTCTTGTATATCCGGTCCTCTGAGCGGGCGAAATACTCGTATTACATCATCAGGCGGGGTCCTTGTCTCACTAGAATTAACATGAATACTACTTAGTCTATCGATATCCTCTGGAGGACATTGAGTAAGCTCAGGTAGATTTGGAGCTGGGTGAATATTTGATACTTCATCCTGAGGTAGAATTCTCAACTCTCCAAGTTCAACAGGAGGGGGGACTACGATCGGTACTGGTGGAGTAGGTGGTGGAGGTTCTGAGCTTGATAATCCAGCAGAAGAACCAAGAGCAACAGCTGCAGATAGAAGTAGTCGTCGAGGCAAAGATGTGTGATTTATCCCTCGAGGTGCACGATCAACTGATGGGGGTGACTTTGCGATTTCTTGTCCTGGGCCATCTGGCATAATTTATTATCAAATAAAAACGAGCTAAATGTCAAATATAGGTTAAACAGAAGAGCCTGCGTGTTACCCAAACGTGAAGGCAAAAAGCTCGAGATTATCATCGAGAAATTCGAGCTTGAGGATACCCTGTTTGCCAGAGTCTTGCTTGATGAGGTTGTAGAGCCGATCATCATTGACTGTGACGATTCCATCTTTCACATCTTCGCCGGCTTCGGTCGTGACCACTTTATCGTCAAGATATACTTTTACTCGTCCCGCTATTGTTTTATTTTTAGGTCGCATGACAAGATATACCTTGCGGCTGGTGAAATTAATCTCAAGTTTCGCGTTCTGTGCAGGTCTGCTATATTCTGAAGCGATCATCCAGCGTCCTGTGAGTGCGAAATTATTCTCTGGAATAGAGAAATCATTGGAGTAGATTATCGATTTATCACGCGATATGTTTTGAGTTGGAATAAGAGCTTGTAGACGAGCATATCCTAAATATGTCTCTGGAGTCTGTGTATCCACTTGATACTCTGAATTGTGTATTTTACTCGTTACCTTTGCTCCTTTTTCTTTGAGAAGATCCTGAATTGCTTGTTCTGTGGTGTCGTAGTCGCCCTCTCCAAAATGGGTGTACCGCACCTTACCATCTTTGTCTATTAAGTATTTGGCTGGCCAATAATGATTGTCATACGCTCGCCACGAGGCATAGTTATTGTCCTGTACGATGGGATAGGTAAGCTTAAAGTCGGAGATTGCTTTATTGACATTGTTTGAGTCTTTTTCAAACTCAAATTCAGGAGTGTGTACTCCAATGATGACAAGACCATCGCCCTTGTATTTTGTATTCCAATCTCGAATATATGGAAGAGTACGTATGCAGTTTATGCACGTATATGTCCAGAAATCCACAAGCACGACTTTACCTCTTAGACTTTTTATAGTTAGCGGCTTGGAGTTGAACCAGTTTCCACCTGGGATAATTTCAGGAGCCTCGGGAAAATCCTGACTGTTGATATTCATGGGTTTACCCACAATGCTTTTATCGAGGTTGGCTTTAATACCTTCGAGCTGTTTGCGTACTGCGGCATTGTCCTCAAAGCGAGTAAGCCCTGTGCCATAGTGCGGAAATTTGGTCGCGATATATGTCTGAAACCTCCGATCAAGATTGAGAAATATTGCAACTGCAAGAACGATCATGATGATTCCAAAAGCTTTCTGAATTGTGGCTGTGCGAGACGTAAGCCAGGGATTTTTTTGAAGAAGTGTTCGTCCTCCAACAACGATCGCAAGCATAGGGATTGCCGTACCGAGTGCGTATGCGAAAGTAATCAATAATGCGTTTCCCGTGATTGAGCCAGTGAGGGCGAGCGATATGACGGATGCGAGGATTGGTCCTACACAAGGTGTCCATAGGAGTCCTAAGCTAAGTCCGATTATAAATCCTCCTCCAAAGCCTGATCTTTTTTTCCCTTGCGGAATAAATCCAGAAAGTTTTGAGAAGATTTTCTCAAGGGTAAGTTGAGTTTGAGGTATAAGAAGACTTAGTCCAAATAGCACTATTACGATAATTGAGAAGGTACGCAGCCAGTCGGCTGATATACCAAATGCCTTAACAATTGCGGAGAGAAAGAGTGTAAAAATTGTAAAGCTTGCTACAAATCCGGTGACCACTCCAAGCGGTCGTCGCCTGCCTCCGCCCAAAGATCCAGATAGGACAATAGGTAGAATTGGCAAGATACATGGGGACAAAATTGTGACAATCCCAGCCAGGAAAGCAAATGCAACGAGGAGGATCATTGTGTTTTCTTTTTATATTCTGTATTGTGTACGACTTGTTGTGGGTAGGGAATTTCGATTCCGCCCTTATCAAAGGCTTCTTTTATCCTGTGTCTTATTTCTCCAGCTGCGTCCCAGCGAGCCTGTGGATCCACCTCACCCAGTACTTTAAGCTCTACAGCCGAGGCAGCAAGCTTTTCAACTCGAGCAAACTGAGGAGCTTTTTTAACTATATCCCGCCATGCCTTATCTTTGGCAAATTCAAGACCGACATTATTAATAATAGTTTTGGCCTTTT
>CAYOAI010000026.1:0-8329 GCA_964401915.1 uncultured Gammaproteobacteria bacterium | reverse complement strand
TGGCTTATACAATCATTATTGTCAACGACAATGACTATGGTCTTATTTCTTGGAAACAAACAGGCGCAAAGGGTCGGGCATATGGTACAAAAATTGCCAATCCAGACCTCGTTAAGTATGTTGAGAGTTTTGGTGTTCGCGCATATAATCCAAAAAATGTCAGCGAACTTGAGCGAGATCTCAAAGAGACGGTAAAGCGAGGTGAGCTTGCGGCTGTGATTGTTGACATCGATCCCTCGGTTAATTTAGAATTGTCCAAGAAACTATCGAGGGATTTATCTAAAGAGATTAAAAAGTGACAGAATTTATCAGAATTTTGTCATCCTGAATTTATTTCAGGATCTCGTATGAGATTCCGAAACAAGTTCGCAATGACACTGTTAATTTAATATTTCATATATGGCACTTCAAACTATAAATCCGGCAACTGGTGAGCTCATTCAAGAGTTTAAGGAAATGGGCAAAGATGAGATTAATAAGTTGCTTGATACTTCAGTTGACGCATACAAGGAGTGGAGAAATACTTCGTTTGAGACTCGTTCAAAGCTACTGCTTAAGGTTGCTGAGGATCTTAGGAAGAATTCACTTGAGTACGGCCGGATTATCACACTTGAGATGGGTAAGCCGCTCGCTCAGGCCGTGGCCGAAGTTGAGAAATGTGCTTGGGGATGTGAATATTACGCTGAGCATGCAAAGGAGTTTTTGGCAGATGAAGTAATCCAGACTGAAGCGCAAAAAAGCTATGTGCATTATCAGCCCTTAGGTGTGCTTTTGGCTGTTATGCCGTGGAATTTTCCCTTTCACCAGGTGTTTCGTGCTGCGGCACCGGCTACAATGGCGGGCAATGTAGTGGTTCTTAAACATGCCTCCAATGTCACGATGTCGGCCCTTAAGATGGTGGAGATTTTTGAACGGGCAGGTTATCCAAAAGGTGTATTTAGTGCACTTCTGGTGGGGGGTGCACATATGGATGCGATAGTCGCCGATGATCGGATAGCGGCAGCGACAGTGACCGGATCAGAGTTTGCTGGATCACGTGTGGCAGCTGTTGCTGGGGAGCATATCAAGCCGACAGTACTTGAGCTTGGAGGATCTGATCCTTTTATAATTCTAGACGACGCGGATCTTGACGCTGCCGTGGCTGGGGCAGTGACTGGCCGGACTTTGAACGCAGGTCAGAGCTGTATTTGTGCTAAACGCTTTATTGTTGTTGAGTCAGTCTACGATGAATTTATAGATAAGTTTGTTCCTGCAATGGAAGCTCTTAAGATGGGCGACCCACAGGATGTGGAGACTCAGATTGGTCCTCTTGCGCGAGTTGACCTGCGAGACGAACTGCATAAGCAGGTTGAAAGATCAGTCGCAAAAGGAGCTAAAATATTGACTGGTGGTAAGATTCCCGATATGCCAGGTAGTTACTACCCCCCCACAGTACTGGTTAACGTTGCACCTGGTATGCCAGCATACGAGGAAGAATTCTTCGGGCCTGTGGCTATCGTAATAAAAGTCAAAGATGAGACAGATGCTATTCGTGTTGCCAATGATTCACGTTTCGGACTTGGTGGAGCAGTATGGAGCCAGGATGTAGAACGGGCCCAGCAAGTAGCTCATCAGATCGAGTCTGGCGCAGTATTTGTGAACGACTTTGTCAAGTCTGACCCACGGCTTCCTTTTGGTGGTATCAAAAAATCAGGCTACGGCCGCGAGCTCTCCCGCCACGGAATCCACGAATTCGTCAATGCCAAGACGATTGTTGTGAAATAATTTTTTCAAAATAGAACTACTAAGGGAAGTTTTTGTTACTTTTTATTCTCGGGATTATTCTTCTCAAGTGCAGTGAGACCAGGAAGACGACCTTTCTCTAGATATTCAAGCATAGCCCCGCCGCCAGTTGAAATGTGAGTTAATTTATCAAGATATTCTTTTTTAGATATTGCGGCAAGTGTGTCTCCTCCACCTACAATTGTCGTGGCCTCATCGTTGTGAGTGATGGCATAGTAGATGAAATCAGTGCCCTGGCGGAACTCTGGATTCTCAAAGTACCCAACAGGTCCATTCCATACAATTGTCTTGGCCTTTGCGATTATCGCTCCATATTCGGCTTTACTTTCCGGCCCAATATCAAGGATCTTATCTCCATTTTTAAAATCCTTTATCTTTAAGACTTTACTTTTGTCTGATTTAAGATCTGCCGCGACTACCACGTCTTGGGGTAGTATAATCTCACACTTATTCTTCCGAGCTTTGTAGAGCAGTCGCCTAGCTTTCTCAACAGCCTCATATTCATACATGCTTTGACCTATCTGATAACCCTGCGCCTTAAGAAAAGTGTTGGCAATTCCGCCACCAAATAAAATATAGTCAGCTATTTCAGTGAGTTTGCGTATGAAGTTGATCTTAGTTGTGATTTTTGCTCCGCCTATGATGACCACAACTGGATGGCGTGCATTTTTAGTTATTTTATCCATCATTTGAATCTCGTTTTTCAGAAGAAGTCCTCCATACGCTGGGAGATAATTGGGGACTGTCACCACAGATGCGTCCACTCGGTGGGACATAGCAAATGCATCGTTGACGTATACATCAGCAAGACTGGCTAATTTTTTAGAAAAAGGTATTCTATTGATTTTTTCGCCAGGATAAAATCTGATGTTTTCAAGTACGATAACTTCATTATCTTTTTGATCTTCGATCTGCTGTTTACCCTCAGGGCTTAAAAAATCATCGATGAGTATTACTTTATAATTTGGAAGATATTCTTGAAGTCTCGCGACTACGACCTTTAATGAATGTTTAGGATCGCGGGAGGTTGGGCGATTGAGCTTAGCAACGCAAATCAATTTATTTTTATTCTTTAATAGATAATTTATAGTAGGTAAGTTTCGATGTATTCGAGCATCATCGGCAATTTCGTAATTTGAATTTATCGATACGTCAAAATCCGCACGAAGAAGTACTCTCTTATTTTTTATCTGACCATTCTCGTCAATGTATCGGACACATGTTGCCATAGGGTCTCTTAATTTACACGAAGCGGGCGAGTTTTTCAACTAGATCGACAAGACGGGCAGAGTATCCCCACTCATTGTCATACCAACCGAAGACTTTGATAAGCGTACCTCCTAGAACTTTGGTGTAATTTGCGTCATATATTGATGAGTAAGACGCGCCGATATAATCGGATGAGACAAGGGGTTGAGTCTCGTAGTGTAAGATCCCTTTCATTGGTCCGTCGGCTGCTTTACGGAAAGCTGCGTTGACTTCGTCTACTGTTGTTGCATTTTTCACAACTGCTGAGATATCTGCAAATGATACGGTAGGTACTGGTACTCGGATTGCCATGCCGTCAAGCTTGCCTTTAAGTCGTGGTATGACTCTTGCCACAGCTTTCGCGGCACCTGTGGATGCTGGAATTATATTGAGAGCTGCGGCCCTCGAGCGATCAGGCTTTTTGTTGGACTCATCCAGAAGACTTTGGGAGGATGTGTATGCATGGGCTGTGGTTACGAATCCGGACTCAATCTCAAAATTGTCATCAATCACCTTAAAAAGAGGAGCAACACAGTTGGTGGTGCAGGATGCATTGGATATTTCGCATAGGTTTTTCTCATCAAGCATCTCATCATTTACACCGAGCACTACTGTATCAGTATCTTCATCTTTTGCAGGTGCCGAAAGCACAATATATTTGACCCCATCTTTTTTATGTCTTTGAAGATCTGGTTTTTTTGTAAATGCCCCTGTCGCTTCAATTACCACGTCTACTCCGTATTCATCCCACGGAATATTTTCGGGTTCGGCAATTTGCGTGGCCTTTATTTCTTGTCCGTCTACGATGAGCGCACCTTCTTTGGCTTCAACGGTTTTGGCAAATGTGCGATAGACTGAGTCATATTTAAGAAGATAGGCGAGCATATCGGGTGCGGTCTGCCTTGTATTTACAGCGACAATATCAAAGTTGCCTCGATCGACTGCAATTCGCGTGAATGCACGTCCAATACGACCGAATCCATTTATACCAACTTTCAGTCTTTTCATATCTAATTATCTCAAATTTTTTCTTTACTTTTACTTGTTTCTGTCTCCAGTGGGTTCCCTCCCAGCATATGTTGGCTGGGCCTCCCAAGTCGCATAAACAAGCAAAAGTAACAAAAGGAAACTTTTTAAGCTATTATTCGTTGATATTTCTCGACCTCTTTTTTGCTTCCCATGACAACTGGTACTCTTTGGTGAAAATCAGACGGAGAGATATCAAGCGGCGAGTGCTTGCCAGATATACTTGTACCTCCTGCTTGCTCCACAATATATGCCATGGAGTTCACCTCAAGCATAAGTCTGAGTTTGCCGTCTGGATTCCGGCTATCTGCCGGATATATAAAAATACCACCCTTAAGAAGTGTGCGGTGAATATCGGCAACCATAGATCCCACGTAGCGTGCCTTGTAAGGGCTTTCTTCATTTTTTATTGCTTCAAGGTATTTTTGTAAATCGGCGCTGTAGCGGGCGCTGTATCCTTCATTGATAGAATAAATACGCCCCTCATCTGGGATCTTAATACCAGGATGAGAGAGGAGAAAGCTCCCGATTGAAGGGTCGAGAGTAAATCCATTCACGCCTGCTCCGCAAGTGTATACCAACATCACGCTGGATCCATAGAGAATATAACCAGCTGCAACTTGCTTGCGACCTGGATAGAGTATAGTATCTCCGCTTTTTTTGTAGATTGAGAATATGGTGCCGATTGATACATTAACATCTATGTTGGATGAGCCATCGAGAGGGTCCATATATACGATATAGTCACCGCGGCGCGTCTCTACCTCATATGAGTCTTCCATCTCCTCCGATACTATTGTTGCAACCTGCCCGCTACTTGCGAGTATATCCACCATCAGGTCGTTTGCGAACTCATCCAGCTTTTGTACCTCCTCCGATGAGGCATTAGTTCGTCCGGCTGAGCCTTGGATATCCACGAGTCCTGATTTTTTGATATGAGAAGCAATGATCTTACCTGCTTCGGCAATTTGGTTGAGAAGTAGCGTAAGGTTGCCCTGAGCTTCTGGAAATTGTTGCTCTTCCTTGAGGATAAATTCAGTAAGCGTGGTCCATTTATTTGACATAAGTAGTGACAATATCTTTTGTATTTATAACATTGAGCTTCTCAAAAAGAAAAGAAAGTTGATTCCTAAGTGCTTCACGGATCGGTGCTTTCTCCTCGTCTGTCAAATCCCATACTTGCTGTTTGAAAGGTCCAATTGCATATTTCCGAGTTTTGTAGATATTTTGTATCTCTGTGAGTTCACTATCCCATTCGCCTTGGCAATTTTGCCTTACCCATTCAACCATGCGATCTCGAAGCGAAGTCGGCATCGTATCATATACGATATTCTGAAATCCTGTAGCAAGGTGAATCTCGAGCGTATTATTTTGCGGGAAGTTGTGGAAAAGTTCATTGGGTAGAGTGGAGGCGCCGTGTTGGACTGAGCCGCCGATGTGATACTTGGAGCGAGCTACCTCGCTTATGTCTTTTAATACATTAAAGTCGATATTGACATTTGCTACTGTGCCATCAGCATTGGGAGTACCCCCGTGGGAGCTTCCGGTCTGCACACTTACTTTGCTTATTCCTTTTATACTATCACCTTCAATATCTTTAAGATATCCATCCATAAAAGCTTCAAAGTCTGCAACAGTGCTATTTTTCCCTCCAATATGGCCGATCTCGCCACCTATTGATATTGTTTTACCTTCCGGTTCGAGTTCTCGGATGTAGCGCGTTAGACCCGCTGTCATCTTGAAGTTATGCTCTTGCTGAGCTGATAAATCTTCTTTCTCAAGGTCGACAAGTGTAGAAGCATCAATATCAATATTGAGGAAGTTCGCATCAACCGCTTCTTTGATGAGCGCTTTTATTTTCCCGATCTCAGTCTCAGGTTCTTGGCTATAGACTCGTTTGCTGAACTGAAAATGATCACCCTGTATAAATACCGGCCCAGCATATCCAGCTTTTACTGCCGCGGCAAGGACTACGACCGCATACTCATCTGGCCGTTGGTCTGTATAGTCGATCTCGGAGCGGGCGATCTCAAATATCACTGGCCCGATTTGATGTTTTTGCATCAGGGAGAAGATGATTTGGGCTGTGTCGTAGGTGAGGAATCGTACATTTATTGCGGGGACTGTAAATCCATCAGCCTTGCCTTCTCCAATCGCCATGTAAAGATCATGAATTGAGGCGGAGTGTGCTCCAGCTGCTTGAGCGACCTCACGAATAAGGGTTCGCGATTCTTTTTTAAGCTCTGGATCTTGTGCAAATACAGCTGTGTATACAAGATCGTCAATCAGCGCTACCGCTTGATCGCTTGACGGGAGTGTAGTGAGTAGTTGCATATTAGTGTCTTTATATCATAGCGAGAAGTTGTATTTTTGTCAATTTGTCAATGAAGCTAAAAAATGATATTATGAGCTGGTATGGATGATTGTATTTTTTGCAAGATTGTGGCGGGTCAGATACCAGCATATAAGATATATGAAGACGCCGATTATCTGGGATTTTTGGATATATTTCCACGGGTTGCAGGTCACTCTCTACTTATTCCGAAAAAACACTTCACTTGGGTATATGATGTGCCCAACTTCGGCGCGTATTGGGAAGCAGTACTGAAGGTGACACGTGCTATGCAAAAGTCACTGGCGCCAACATTCGTCACCTATGTCACACATGGACTTGAAGTGCCGCATGCCCATATTCACATAATGCCAAGAACAAAAGAGAAGGAGTTCGTGCCTGAGCGACAAAAATTTGAAGATGCGAAGATGCTTGAGATTGTAGATAAGATTAAAAGTGGCTTCTGATCTATGGATATAAGGCAAAAAGTGCTTGATGCCGTGGTCGCAATCCCCAAGGGCTTCGTTGCGACATATGGACAGATTGCCAAACGCGCTGGAATCAAATCGCCTCGAGCTGTCGGGCAGATTATCCATCGCAATACTGATCCGGTTGCCGTGCCCTGCCACCGAGTCGTTTTCGCCGACGGATCGCTTTCTACGGCTTACGCATTTGGCGGAGCATCTGCTCAGCGAGCGCGTTTGATGAGTGAGGGAGTAGAATTTATCGGTGAAAAAGTGGATTTAGCACTGCGATTTCGCCGAAGCTCGACTGGCTTATAGATGGGAAACTACTGTCTATGAGGACAAAAACTGTAGTTGATTACTTCATATCAGAACGCGGCGACAATCCAATTAGGCGGATCGGGAAGACCTCCCGGGCTCACTTTTTTTCATGTCGTCTTGACAAATACTACTACTACTACCATATAGGCATGGATTCACCCGATCGACCCATACCACCGCCCCAGTATGCACCTCCAAAAGATATTCCTCGACCACTTGAGCATGCAACCTCAAGAACGGTAGAAGAAGTGCGAGGAAAAATAGACTCTTTAGCACGATATGGAAGTGCGGAGCATGGCAAACAGGGAAATGGTGGTTTACACACTGAACGCGAGGCAACTTTTAAGATTCTGGGTGGTGATGCGAATGTGGTAAGCTGGACTTTAGAAGGTACGGAAGACGCTAAGCCAATCTTTGTTCAAGTAATGTTTCATGAGTTTGGTCGCACAGAGAAAGGGAAACCCTTTGTTGTTCAAACTTCAGCATTTGCAAATGAAGCGTCTGACGATATAGTTCCAGCACAAGTTGCTATCGCCAAAATAAAATCTTTTAAGGATGAGGAGCGTGAGCTAAAGGAGGGGATAGGAGTATCAGATGATTTTAGTCAGACTGATATTGAAGGATCACAAGTATTGTCGGACCGGCTTGATGAGTTGGGTGGGAAGATCATGTGGTCTCCTGGTGGGACACGAAAAGGGAGCGGTGGATACGTAGAGGGAAGTGCTAGCGAAGAATTTTTGCAGGGGATATTGACAAAATTGGGTAAAATAAATCCAGAGGCAGATCTTACAACTCGCCAAATTATGACTGTCGATTTATAGCGTCTTTAAGCAACAGATTCTATCGTCCCGATATATCGAGACTCCAGAACATCTGGTACAGAATAGATAGAGCTAGTTAGGTTTTTTCACCGATATCTGCACCTTGTTCTCCTTATAGTCCACAACTATCTTATCTTGGGGCTTGATCTTACCCTCGATTATCTGAAGGGCGACTTCATCCACGATCAGTTCGTTTACTGTACGGCGAAGTGGACGTGCGCCATAGACTGAGTCAAAGCCCACGACCTGCAGATGTTTTTTAAGCCCATCTGTTGGTTCAAAACTTAGATTCTGTTTTTGCAAAAGTTCAGAGACTGCGGCGAGTTGAAGATCAA
>CAYOAI010000025.1:5440-9193 GCA_964401915.1 uncultured Gammaproteobacteria bacterium | reverse complement strand
CTACTGCTTTAGGAGTTTTTGTGATATCTCCCATTTTTGCACTGTGATCACCAGGGGCTGAATTGAAAGTATCTATGTAGTATTTTGCTGCCTCTTCTCCATTATTGTTAGCAAACCAGATACATGTAATTAGTCTACTCATTTTATCTACCCGGAGAAAATTCTATAATCCACTCAATACCGTATTTATCTCGAAACATACCCGCATATGATCCCCAAGGACTATCACCCATCGGTCCTTCTACTTCTCCGCCGCTAGAGAGGCCAGTAAATAATCTGTCCGCCTCCTCGCGACTTTCCGCACTTACTAAAATCTTACTTCTATTTTCACGCTCATTTACTCGCCCCAAGATTTCTGGAACATCATTTGCTACAAGAAAACCACTATTACCAATAGGTAAGGCAATATACATTATTTTATTTTCCTCTTTTTCTGGAACTGGGAACTGCGCGCTCGCAATATCTTTGAAGCGCACCACTTTAGCAAACTCTCCACCGAATACTGATTTGTAGAAAGTAAATGCTTCTTCTGCATTACCGTTGAAGTTGATCCAAGGATTTATTGTCGCCATACGTAATATGATATCAAATTAAAGTAATCTGATAAGGGCTTTTATTTGGCTCCCCGGCGAGGATTCGAACCTCGAACCTTGAAGTTAACAGCTTCCTGCTCTACCATTGAGCTACCGGGGATATGCGAAACAGAGAATATTATACTCAACCCTTAGCTATTTTGCTTTCTGAAAGCAGAAAATATGATATTGCCTTTTGAAAATTGCAACCTGCAAAATTGTTATAATGTTTGCTTCTAATACAAGAATGAAAAATCCATATTCAAAGTTCCCAAAAAGTGAGCTTATCACTCGAGATCGTCTGGCAATAAGTCGCACATCCTTAGCCAATGAAAGGACTCTTCTCGCCTACGTTCGCACCTTTATAGCGCTACTTGCTGTGGGGGCTACTCTTCTTCACTTCTCCCGAGAAATCATCTTTTATATTCTTTCAATTGTAATTATCGCAACAGGCTTAAGTGTATTAATCTTTGGTATCATCCAGTACAGGAAAGCTAAGCGTAAGATAGAATCAATAAAAAAGAATCATCAATCTTAAAAAGGAAGAGTGAGTGAGACATCAGAGTCGCCTTCATCTTCCATATATTTACTCCAGGAAACAGGAATCTCTACCTTTCCCCGCTCATTGAGATAATATATACGACCATTTGCGACTCCATAGTCAAAAAGCGCTTTAGTCAGCATCACGTCGTCCATACAATATTTCTTGAGCTCTTCCCACTTTTTTTCTTTATAAAGATCAATAGCCATGAGTCCATGACCTGTCTTTTTCTTATCGAGCGTGGCATGTATCGCATCATTGAGTCCAATTCTATGACCGATTTTACTTCGAATATCATCGAGGATGTCAAATGTTGAAAAAGCAGAGGTGTCTCCGGGATAGTACGGAGATAGTACAGGTAGATCAAAGGATACGATATTAAATCCTACAATATATGAGGCATGCTCAAGGTGTGGAAACATCTTTGGAAGCTCATCTTCCAAAAAAGTCATCTGAGTATTAGTTGCGTAATCGTATAAAGCCGCAACAGATACCTCAAGCTTCTTGTGATCGCTGAACTCTCTAAATGTATACTTGGTCTCAAGATCGAGAACAACAGGAGATCTCATGTATATCGCAAAATATTCTTAATTGACATTCGTCGAGGTGTCTTTGAAGATTTCCATCTCCACAACAGTTGGCGAAGCATGCTCTTTTTTAAAAGACAAACTCATTCGATTGAGGTCTTCTTGATACTTTTGGTGCATTCGATCAAATACCGTAAAAAATATCTTGCGCTGTGCAATTGGTAGTCGGTAGTATTCATTCTGGAAAAGTTCTTCAAGCTTACCCAGATTCCACAGAGTCTCAATAAATCCAGTATCTTGCATATTGATATTTAGGATGTCTCCACTGAGCGGCCTTATCTTAAAATGCATCATTCGCACATCATCATACATGAGGGCAACTGTGGGTTTGTCGGAGATGAGCTTTTTTTGGAAGCTTGCGATAATATCGAGTGCGTCGTCTTGCTTGATACCCGTCATACAGTATAATTATGGAATGCTAAGTGCTAAATTACAAGAGGACCAGCTTATCGCTCTTCGTGCCGGCGACCGCGACCGACTCGACGTCTTGCGCTATATTCTATCACAGATCAAAAATAAAGAGATTGAGAAAAAGGATACTCTCACTGACGAAGAGGTGCTTGTAATTCTAAAAAAAATTACTCGTGAGCTCAAAGATTCAATTGAATCATTTGAAAAAGGCGGCCGGGATGATCTGGTTGCAGGAAATAAAAAGCAGCTTGAAATCATATCCGCATACCTACCGGCAGAGTTGAGTGACGAAGAACTTGAGAATGAGGTTAAGGCTGTTATTGCTCAAAACAGCGACCTCGCCAAGCAAAACTCAAAAGCACTTATTGGTATCTGTGTCGGTCGCCTTAAAGCAAAGGCTGATCCCTCTCGTATAGTCCCGCTTGTCGTAAAACTCACAAGCTAAGGCGCGCGCCCTCCCCGCAATTTGTTTATACTGTAAAGTATGAATAGGCTGAAAAAAATCGCATTTATCGCACTTGTAGCATTCCTACTTTTTTCGCTCACTCGCAATATATTTACCTATCAGAAGACGCTTTTTTTCTACAATGCATTAAGTCGTGAATATACAACAGAAAAGGAGAAAAATATCAATCTTCGCACACAAATACTCAAAAAAAGAGACCAGGCAGAGGTGGAAAAAACAATCCGCAATAAACTGAACCTCGTAAAAAAAAATGAGTCAGAGATTCTCGTGCCCAACCCCACACCCACGCCGCGCCCTGTAAAAAAGCCCAATCATCCCATCTGGTATCAATGGCTTACACTCTTTTTCGCAAGCAAGTAGAAAGATAGATTCATTGACTTAAAAAGCTAAATTAGCTATAATAGTAGCTATCAATCTTGATTTTTACGGGGTAGTGTACGGTTGCACAGGAGGCTCATAATCTCCTAGACCAGGTTCAACTCCCGGCCCCGTAACACAAAGCACTTATATACTTATATAATATCTTCATGATGAAAAAGTGCGTGTCTATAATCATCCCGGTTTTCAATGAAGAGCACAACATTGACCCTCTAATTCAGACCCTTACACAGACACTTGCACATTACGAATATGAGATTCTTTTTATAGACGACGGATCCACCGATAATACAGTTGCATCTATTTCCATTCATACTAAAGCAAATAAAACTATAAAGCTCATCAGCTTTTATCGCAATTTTGGCCATCAAATGGCGCTTGCTGCAGGATATGAAAATGCACGTGGTGACTGTGTAATAAGTATGGACGCAGACCTTCAGGACCCACCTGAGATCATTCCCGAATTGATTGCTAAATGGGAATCTGGTGCAAAGATTGTCTACGCTAAGCGTAAAAATCGCGATGTAGACAGTCCATTTAAAAAACTTACCGCATATCTATTCTACAGGTGCATTAACCTCCTCTCTGACGAACCAATTCCACAAGAAGTAGGAGATTTTCGTCTACTAGACCGTGATGTGGTTGATTTCCTAAACAACCTGAGTGAAAAACCCAGATTTCTTCGTGGTCTCGTCGCATGGGGTGGATTTCCAGCCGAATTTGTCTATTTCAGTCGTATGCGGCGAAACGCAGGACATACTCACTATACATTCTCAAAAATGATGAATTTTGCGCTTG
>CAYOAI010000025.1:0-5340 GCA_964401915.1 uncultured Gammaproteobacteria bacterium | reverse complement strand
CGAAACGCAGGACATACTCACTATACATTCTCAAAAATGATGAATTTTGCGCTTGAAGGCATTACGTCTTTCTCAACAAAACCCCTACGTATCTCAATATATCTTGGATTTACATCAGCATTTGTTGGCTTTATCGGAGTTTTGTATGCAATACTTGGACGGATATTTTTTGCCCAGTACTGGGTCACTGGCTGGGCAGCTTTATTTGTCGGAATCATGTTTATGGGAGGAGTCCAACTCATCACAATTGGCATCATCGGTGAGTATATTGGGAAGATATACTCTGAAATCCAAAAGCGGCCTCGCTATATCATCCGAAGCAGGATAAATATATGAAAACAGTAGGTATGATTCTTATCTCCATTGGCCTTGCGCTTGGTTTATTTGTTATCTATTCGTTTATGAAAGAACGCAACAAAATAATCTCCCCAATCCCACAAGAGCAGGGTGTAAAAGTCATCTTTGTCACCCCACAAGCAACTACCTCGCAATAAATTGCGACTCAATTTTATTGAAGATTAAGCCTTAGAAGAGTCCCTGTGCCCCCCAAAAACAAAAAGTCGATAATTCGAAGTATCAAAAATGAGGCGATAAATAGAATAAATCCGGCAATCGCAAATGTCAGCGTGCCCCGGGCTTTTTTTAGTTTCTCTGGATTACCCAAAGACGTAAGATACAAATACGAACCCATAACAAACATTATGAAAAGTACGATAACAACAAACCCTGATGCTGCAAATATAATATTGCCAATTACCACTTCAAGGCATTTGAGAGTGGGGGCTCCATCTACAACACAATTACCCCAGTCTTTGGTTTGTGCATATACTGGCGGAATAAGTGACCACATACACTTATTGTATACCGATTATCTATTAATTAACAACTTTTTACAATTACTTCTAAATATTGTAAGACGATCGAGTATATGCTCAATGTACTTTAAAGTGCAATCGGCATATATTACCGAGCTTTAAGAAGTGTGGGAATAGTAGCCGGGCATGTAAGACCTAAGCAGAGTGCTTGGCCAAAGACTACTTGCTCAAGGGTTGCGACCAACGCGACAACCACAACAACAAGTATGACTCCAACAATTGCGGCCTGTAGCTTATCTCGTGCTTTCTCAACCTTCTCTTTTTCTCCACCTGATGTAATCCATGAAAATGCACCCAAGAGAAGATACAAAAGCGCCATCACTCCAGCGCCAACAAAAGCAAATCTAATCAAAAAAGTAATGATATCTGCGAATGTCGGGATCTTAAATCCAAGAGCACTTTCCTTAACCTGAAGATTTGCACGATTTACTGCAGCAAACGCTGAAGATGCTCCAAATAAAAAGGATGCTGTGCTTATAAGTAAGGCTCCTATTTTTGAGAAGATTTTTTCTTGTGCGATCTGTAGTCTTTTCATAGCTATGAATCAAATCTTAACGAAACTATATAGGCTTGTCAAGGGCAAGTTAGTCCTCCTGCACCCGATACTGCAGTGCCTCCGCAATATGTTTGGACTGAATACGGGGTTCGCCTTCAAGATCGGCAATTGTCGTTGCGATCTTTATGATTTTAAAATAGCTTCGCGCTGATAAAGAAAGCCGAGATATCGCCTGTTTAAGCAAGGATACTGAGTCAGCACTCATACGGCAATACTTGCGAATATGAGCCGTGGTCATCTCGCCATTTGTTGTAATACGCGTATCTTGGAGTCGCATCTTTTGAATTTTTCGAGCCGCTTCGATTCGAGCGCGAATCGAACTACTTGTTGGCAATTTTTTGGATTTTGTCAATGTGTCGTGATCAACCGGTGGCACAGTAACATGTAGATCAATCCTGTCTAACACTGGTCCTGAAAGGCGTTTTTGATACTTCATAATCGCACCCGGGGCGCAACGGCAGCTTTTCTTGGGATGACCCAGATATCCACATGGGCATGGATTGGATGCGGCAAGAAGTAAAAATCGAGCAGGATAGGAGATACTCCCCGCAGCACGCGCAATGGTTACCACTCCATCCTCAAGTGGCTGTCTGAGGGCTTCAAGGACAGATCGAGGAAATTCGGCAAACTCATCCAGAAAAAGCACTCCCCGATGAGAAAGTGAGATCTCACCAGGACGCGGATGGGTACCCCCACCAATAAGACCAATGCGAGAAATTGTATGATGAGGCGCACGAAATGGTCGAATCCTGATAAGCTTGTGATTTTTATTAAGCCCGCTGACCGAATAAATCCTCGTCACCTCAAGTATTTCATCTCTCGTCAATGCTGGTAGGATGGATGGAAATGCGCGCGATAGCATTGTCTTACCAGCTCCAGGCGGCCCCTTCATGTGGAGATTGTGGAATCCAGCCGCAGCAATCTCAAGTGCGCGCTTAGCTTGCTCTTGCCCTGCAACATCTCCAAAATCAATTTCATATTCTGCCTCTGGATCTGTGTCAGAAGATCTAGACTGTTTGTATATATCAATTAGCTTCTCTCCATTTAGATGTAGTACTACATCTGTCAAAGTGTGGGCTGGATACACATTGACTGTGTCAACAGCAACAGCTTCATCAGCATTGTCTGTGGGAATCAATAAATTTTTCCATACTGTCTTTGTTGCCATAAGAGCCAGTGATATGACTCCAGGAACTGGGCGGATCTCACCTTTTAAAGAAAGTTCACCCACGAAAAGATACTTTGCAAGTGATGCCGAGTCTACCATGCCCGATGCCGCCAAAATTCCGACGGCAATTGGCAAATCAAAAGCAGATCCTTCTTTAGGAATGTCAGCTGGGGCAAGATTGACCGTGATTCGAGAATCGGGCATCTGAAACCCTGCGTTGACAATCGCAGTACGTACCCGATCTTTAGCCTCGTCAATGGCCTTTGAGGGCAAGCCAACGATTGTAAATGTGGGGAATCCACGAGATGCCACGTCTACCTCTACTTCAATCGGTGTTCCATCAAGTCCAATTGTCGTGCCAGATGCAACTTTAGCGAGCATGATAAAAATTTAAAAATCTAAGAATAAATTTTGTAATTTCTACATTTTTCATGTGATCAGAGTTTTTCCAGTCATCTGTGATGGTACTTGAATACCCATAAGGTGAAGTATTGTCGGTGCCACGTCAGACTGCTGCCCTGCACGAAGCTCTATATTGCGATGATCTTCGTGGCCGGACACGAGGATAAAATACACAGGATTGTGAGAGTGTGATGGTTTGGGACGACCATCAGGATATAGGCTATCCTCAGCATTTCCGTGATCTGCTGTAAGAATCACAATGTAGTCATTTTTAAGCGCGACGGAGACAAGCCGCCCAATTGCTGTATCCACAGTCTCACAAGCCTCAATAATAGCTTCTTTTACACCCGAGTGGCCTACAAGATCAAGGTTTGCGAAGTTGATAAGAATAAAATCATACACTCCGCGCGCAATCTGTTCTTCTGCTTTTTCTGTAATATCCTCAGCTGACATCTTAGGAGCTGCATCATAAGATACTACTTTGGCACTCGGGACTAAAATTCTGTCTTCTCCCTTAAAAGGAGTCTCTATCTGTGAATTGAAGAAAAATGTAACGTGGGCGTACTTTTCGGTCTCGGCAATTTTGAGTTTTTTTAAATTGTGCGTAGCGAGTGTCTCGGTAAGGTGATGGGGCACTTTTTCTTGCTCAAAGATAGCCACGCTTTCTAATGCCTTGTCATACGGCACCATAGTCAAAAATGTGATATCTGGTCTATTAGGGCGAGTAAAGGAATCGAATACTTTGTCGAGGATGGCGTGGGATAGTTGACGCGGTCTATCTGTCCGAAAGTTGAAAAATAAAACAGTGTCGCCATCTTTGATCCTCCCAATTGGCTGACCATCTGCGTCAACAATACTCGTGGGGCTTATATAGTAGTCTGTTTTGTCACCTCGTGCATATGCTTTTTCGACTGCTTCCTCAGGGCTACTCGCATGTTCTCCAACTCCATCTATGAGTAGATCATACGCCGCCTGTGTTCTATCCCAATTGTTGTCACGATCCATAGCGAAGTATCGCCCACAAACTGTCGCAATTTTTCCAACCCCCACATCTTTAATCTTTTTAATATATTCGAGGGCAGACTTTTCCGCAACATCCCGCCCGTCAGCAATAAAGTGTATGAATATATTTTTGATTCCGTGACGATTGGCCAGATCAAGAGTGGCTATAAGATGATCTATATGGGCATGTACCCCAGCGTCCGAGCAGAGACCGATAAGATGTAAGCTTGACCCCTGCTTTTTGACATTTTCCAGTGCAGTCTTGAGCTTCTTGTTTGTAAAAAATTCTCCGCTTTTAATTGCGCGATTGATACGCTCGTATGCCTGCCATACGATACGCCCCGCCCCAATATGAAGATGCCCGACTTCTGAGTTGCCCTGAGCACCTTCCGGAAGTCCCACCGCATTACCTGATGCTTTGTTTAGAGTGTGCGGATATATCGACAGAAGTCGATCTATGACTGGAGTATTAGCCGCCTCTACAAAATTTCCAGGACCTGCAGGTGCATATCCCCACCCATCAATCACGACAAGGACGACTTTGTGTTTTGGAACTGTAGCCATGTGCGATATATTGTATCAGAATCAAAGACATATGAGATTTTTGGGAAATTGAGTCAATACTTCAATATCTCTACTCTTATTCACATATACCATATCCTCAATCCGCATCCCATAAATGCCTGGAATATATACTCCCGGCTCAATGGTAAACACCTGCCCCGCGTTTATCCTATCTTTGGAATTTGGAGATACATAGGGCCCCTCATGTACCTCAAGTCCGACTCCATGTCCTGTGGAATGGGAAAAATCTGGAAGATCGTATTCTTTCATCTTTGCTCGGCAATACACATCGATATCCTTCGTATTCTTAAAATTTTTTATTGAATCTATTGTTGCGGTTTGTGCTTTTCTTAATGATTCGTACGTCTTTTGAATCTCGGTCGGTGGCTTGCCGAAGTAAAATATCCGAGTCGTGTCTGAGCAGTAATCCTCTACTCGTACTCCGTAGTCGATAAGGATAAGTGTGTTTTTCGTTAATTTTACAGTTGTCTTTTTGCTGTTGTGGTGAGGAGACGCGGCATTGGCACCAAATGCCACGATTGGGGCAAATGACGGCTCGTAACCCTTTTGCCTGAACCAATCTTCAATGCGATATGCAATCTCACCTTCTGTCTGCCCCACATTAATGGTCCTAACGATTTCCTCAAGACACTGATCCGCAACAGTCGCTGCTTTTTTGAGTTTTTGAATTTCCTCTGTGCTTTTTATCTCACGCAGATTCTCAACAAGTTTCTCTGTTTCAATAAGCTTAATCCCCTTAAGTTTTTTCTGTA
>CAYOAI010000024.1:0-9632 GCA_964401915.1 uncultured Gammaproteobacteria bacterium | reverse complement strand
ACTTACACCTAGAGCCTATCAAGCCGGTAATCTGCCGGCAAACTGATGGGGATTTCTAATCTTGAGGTAAGCTTCGCACTTGAGATGCATTCAGTGCTTATCAAATAGGAATATAGCTACCCGGCATTGCTCTTGTGGAACAACCGGTGCACCAGGGATTCCCACTCCTCGGTCCTCTCGTACTAAAGGAGTGCCCTCTCAAAAATCCAAACGCTTGCACTGGATAGAGTCCGAGCTGTCTCACGACGCTCTGAACCCAGCTCGCGTACCGTTTTAATGGGCGAACAGACCAACCCTTGGGACCAACTTCAGCCCCAGGATACGGTGAGCCGACATCGAGGTGCCGAACCTCCCCGTAGATGTGAACTCGTGGGGGAGACTAGCCTGTTATCCCCGGGGTAGCTTTTATCCGTTAAGCTCGTTGCTCAATCACGAAGCAATCGAGGATCACTAACACCTGCTTTCGCATCTGCTCGGATGGTCGTCCTCGCAGTTAAGCATGCTTATGTGTTTGTACTTTACTTTCGATTTCCATCCGAAAGAAGCATACCTTTGTACTCCTCCGTTACGCTTTTGGAGGAGACCGCCCCAGCCAAACTGACCACCTCACAGTGTCCCTCAATTAGATTGGGGTTAGACTTGAGATTGCTAAAGAGAGGTGTTTCATTGGTGGGCAAAGCCCTCCCTCCTACGCTAAACAATTAGCAATCCCTCATCAATGTGAAGCTTCAGTAAAGCTCCCGGGGTCTTTTTGTCCTAGTGCAAGTAGGCCGCATCTTCACAGCCATTTCAATTTCGTCGGGCAGTAGCTCAAGACAGTTGTCAAATCGTTAAGCCATTCATGCGGGCCGGAACTTACCCGGCAAGGGGCTACGCTACCTTAGAACTCTCAGGGTTAGAGCTGTCGTTCACTGGAGCTTATACCAAAGCCTCATCCTATAAATAGGGATCAACCTCAGTACTTAACTTACCAGCACCGGACAGGCCTCAGCTCCTATACGTCCCCTTTTGGGGTTTGCAGGAACCTGTGTTTTTGATAAACAGTCGTTTGACAGACTTTCGCTGCGATCCTGATAAATCAGGATAGGGCATCTCGTAATCTTACGCCCAGCTTTTTTGCCGAGTTCCTTGAACTACCATTACCCGTATGCCTCGGTATACTCTACCAACCCACCTGTGTCGGTTTGCGGTACGGACGTACTTCACACTCCCACATCTGGCTTTTCCCGGAAACATAAATCAACAGACTCCCTGTACCAAAGGTACAGATTGTATTCGTAGCTTGCCCGAAGACTTACTACTTAAACCCGCATATAGTGGGCTCTACCTATCATATTTCGTCACCTGATGCAGTAATAACGCATAAAGTACGGTAGCCGAATATTAACGGCTTGTACATCGGCCTATTCCTTACGAATAGAACCTTAGATCCGACTAACCCTCAGTCGACTGGCGTTGCTGAGGAAACCTTGGGTTTTCGGCATTGTGAGTTTTCATCACAAGATTCACTACTCATGTCAGCATTCTCACTTCTTACCGCTCCACTATGCCTTACGACACGGCTTCACTGCAATAAGAATGCTCCCCTACCATCCACGACTTGCGTCGGGATCTCCGTCTTCGGTAGATTCTTTGAGCTCCGATCATTTTCGGCGCATATTTCCCATCTCGCCGAGGCGAGACTATTCAGGTGAGCTGTTACGCACTCTTTAAAGGATGGCTGCTTCTGAGCCAACCTTCCTGCTGTGTTGGGGAATACACGACCTTTACCACTTAAGAATCATTTAGGAACCTTAGACGGGAATCTGGGTTGTTTCCCTTTTGCCCACACCGGCTTATCCCGGCGAGACTGACTCCTGTGCTCTAATCACTTGGTATTTGGAGTTTGGTTAATCCAAGTCGCAGCAAGCTGCTCCAGAGATCATCCAGTAGCTCTACCCCCAAGTGGGACCGCAACAGGGCTATACCTAAATATATTTCGGGGAGAACCAGCTATCTCTAAGTTCGATTGGCATATTACCTCTAACCACAGGTCGTCCCAAGTCATTTCACCGACAACGGGTTCGGGCCTCCCCCAACACCTTTCGGTGGGGTTCACCCTGCCCATGGTTAGCTCACTTAGTTTCGGGTCTTCCGGCAGCTACTATGGTCGCCCTATTAGGACTCGCTTTCGCTATGGCTACCCAAGTCACCTTGGTTAACCTAAACGCAGCAGCCGAAAACTCGCTGACTCATTCTTCAATAGGCACGCCATCATCCGCCTAAATCGGCGGACTCTGACTGCTTGTTAGCCAATGGTTTCAGGATCTATTTCACTCCCCTTCCGGGGGACTTTTCACCTTTCCCTCACGGTACTAGTTCACTATCGGTCAGTTTGGATATTTAGCCTTGGATCGTGACCGACCCAGTTTCCCACAGGGTTTTCCGTGTCCCGTGGTACTTGGGATACCCGTAGAGGAAATTTTTATTTCGAGTACAGGACTGTCACCTTCTTTGGTCATACTTTCCAGAATGTTCCTCTATAAAAATTTCTCCCATGTCCGGGTCCCGCAACACCTCAATAAATTGAGGTTTAGGCTGATCCGCTTTCGCTCGCCGCTACTCACGGAATCTCATATGATTTCTTTTCCTTCGGGTACTTAGATGTTTCAGTTCCCCGAGTTCCCCATCCCGCCAAAGGCGGGACTCCTCAGTATTACTACTGAGGGGGTTGCCCCATTCGGAAACCGACGATTGGTAATGTCTGCTTAAGGACTCATCGTCGATATCGCGCTCGAGCACGCGTCCTTCTTCGGTCCAAACTGCCAAGGCATCCACCATTGGCATTATCTTTCCCATCTCTTTCGTTAGTCAACACCGAGGTAGTAAATCGGAGTTAATCTAAGCTAAGTTAGAGATGAATCACTTAGTCTTTAGTTGATGCTATCCCGACGTAACGTCGGGACGCCTACACATGCATTTGTCCAAATTGTCAAAGTGCGGTGGACCCGAGGGGATTCGAACCCCTGACCTCCTCGTTGCAAACGAGGCGTTCTACCAACTGAACTACAGGCCCAGCTAGAACAGTCCAGTATAGAAAATCTTGTTTAATGAAAATCGCTTGGCACTAAATATGTTTGTTTGGTAGGCTGTTAGGAGAACTGGCTTTGAGCCTCCAATAGTGCCTTAGGTAAGGTATTTTTGCATAACCTAACGAATATGATAGCAAACCTGAATAGTGTTGTCAATCTTTATTCTCCTTTGAATACTGTCCCAGATGATGGGACTTGAGATTTCGCGTGAACACGAGAGGTTTCGAGAGCGTTGGCAAATGGGTTGCGGTTCCCCCTAGTTCTACGACTTCGGCGCCTTGTACTTCTGTCGACTCCCAGAATTGGTCTTTGTAGAATGTCTTCTATTCCCATGCTTATATTATCTCAAAAACAGGTGTCAATTTCCAGCTTTTCTTGGTTGAAAAGCATAGAGAATCTCACTATAGTTAAAGTATGGCCAGTAAGCAGGATGTGGTATGGTTTGAAGAAGTAGGGAAAGAAGATGTTGGGCTTGTTGGAGGCAAGGGAGCGAACTTGGGTGAGATGACCACAGCCGGTATACCAGTCCCCTACGGATTTATAGTCACATCAAGCGCATATTTTGATTTCATCAAAGAGGCGCAAATAGCGAAGCAGATCAAGGATATCCTATCCCCCATAAATCCCGATAATCACGGGGAGCTAAAGTCAGCATCAGAGGATGTGCAACAGCTAATACTAAACTCTCGCTTTCCGGATAAATTAGCCCAGCAAATCTCCAGCTATTATGACGATCTTGCACTCAAAGAGGAATCATTTTTTGGCAAAATGAGCGTGGGCCGCAAGATTGTGCACGGTGTGAAAAAAATTGGTAGCTTGCCCTATGTGGCGGTTCGTTCCAGTGCTACGGCTGAGGATCTGCCTGGCGCGTCATTCGCCGGTCAGCAAGAGACATATCTCAATATTCAAGGTGAGACTCATCTAATCCAGAAGATTAAGGAGTGCTACGCCTCGCTATTCACCCAGCGGGCTATTTATTACCGCCATCAGCAAGGGTTTGATCACTTCAAGGTGGGACTTGCGGCAGTCGTGCAGCGGATGGTGCAGTCTGATAGGTCTGGCATTGCGTTTAGCATTGACCCTGTGACGAATGAGAAAAACAAAATCGTCATCGAAGCAATATTTGGACTGGGTGAGTTTATCGTACAAGGTCGAGTGACACCGGATCATTATGAAGTAGATAAGAGGTCTTTTGTAATTACACAAAAAGTACATAAATATCAGTCGGAAAAGTACGAAAAAAGCGGTCGTGGAAACCGCGTTTTGAAGCTTTCAAAAAAAGCAGGCTCAGCTCCAAAGCTTACTGATACTGAGATTACTGAAATTGCACTTCTTGTCGCGCAAATTGAAAAGCACTACTTTTTTCCACAAGACATTGAGTGGGCTATCGAGGGGAGTCGCGTGTATATTGTGCAGTCTCGTCCAATTACAACAATTGGGCAGGATAAAAAGAGAGCCCCGACTGATGCAGACGCTTCAGCTGATTTGTCTGATTCTAATAAGTCGCAACCGATTCTTACAGGAGATCCAGCAGCCCCTGGAATTGGTGTTGGGGAGGTGGTCATTATTCAGTCGCCACGCGAGATTGAGCGAGTAGTGCGTGGGTCTGTGCTTGTTGCTCCTCAGACCAATCCAGACTATGTTCCTGCGATGCGCAAAGCATCTGCAATTGTGACTGAACGCGGAGGTCGTACTTCACATGCCGCAATAGTATCTCGAGAGCTTGGAATTCCGGCTGTTGTCGGAGCGACAGGTGCTATTAATATACTCAAACATGAGAAAGTGATAAGCGTCAATGGTGCGACTGGTGAGATATATCGAGGAAGTATCCTGTCCAGCCTTAAAAAGAAAGAGCAGGATTCTAAAGAAATCACTCCAATTCATAAAAAGCTAAAAACACTGACCCACGTCTATGTCAATCTGGCTGAGCCTGAGCTTGCTCGAAAAGTCGCAGAGAAGGATGTTGATGGAATAGGACTGCTCCGAGCTGAATTCATGATGGCACAACTCGGAGTCCATCCCAAGGTATTTATTCGTGAGGGCAAGCAAGATGTATTTATTCGTACCCACGCTCGAAATCTTTTGAGGTTTGTGGAGCCTTTTCGTCCTCGCCCGGTCGTATATCGAGCGACTGACTTCAAGACCAATGAGTACAGAAACCTCAAGGGAGGAGCTCGATTTGAGCCGCATGAGGAGAATCCTATGCTTGGGTATCGTGGGGCAAGTCGATACGTGGCAGATCCAGATGTATTTGCGCTTGAGCTTGAAGCAATCCGGCAAGTCTGGGATAAAGGCTATCACAATCTACATCTTATGATTCCTTTTGTACGCGCACCATGGGAACTTGTTCAGATCAAGGCACTTATTGCGAAAGCTGGACTCGATCAGCTTCCTGGATTTAAGCTGTGGATTATGGTCGAGGTGCCAGCCGCCGCACTTTCTTTGGAAGAGTTTATAAAAATAGGGATAGATGGAGTCTCGATCGGAACGAATGACCTGACTATGATGCTTCTTGGCGTAGACCGTGACAACGAAAATGTTGCTCATATCTATGATGAGCGAAGTCCTGTCGTGATTTCAGTTCTTGAGAAGGTGGTCCGCACCTGTGTACAATATGGTATTACAGCATCTATTTGTGGCCAGGCGGCATCGGATTATCCAGCCATAGTTGAGCGTCTTATTGCGGCTGGAATCACAAGTGTCTCAGTGACGCCGGACGCAGTAGTCCGTACACGAGAATTGATTTTTGAAATTGAAAAAAGAAATTTTGAAAAATTGAAAAATAAATAAATTATGCCAAATATCAAGTCAATCAAAGCACACGAGATTATTGACTCTCGTGGGATACCAACTCTTGAAGGGAGGCTGGAGATTGATGATGGTCGTGAGGTAGTGGCTTCGATTCCTTCCGGCACCTCGGTCGGTAAGTATGAGGCTGTTGAGCTCAGAGATGGTGATAAAAATAGATTTGGGGGCATGGGAGTATCCAGAGCCGCTTCCTATATCAATGATCTTATAGGCCCCAAACTTAGTGGAGTCTCCCCTCTCAAACAAGAGCAAATTGACAGTTGGCTTGTAAAATCCGATGGCACCTCTGATAAGAGCAAGTTGGGAGCTAATACCCTACTTCTTGTGTCGACGCTCGTCGCAAAAGCCGGAGCAGTAAGCTCGGGAGTCAAGCTATATAGATATATCAACACACTCTTAAATCAGACTTTTAAGCAGAATGTCAAAGTCGATCGCATACCCACTCCAATATTCAATATCATAAATGGAGGCAAGCACGCCAACAATAATCTTGAGTTTCAGGAATTCCACATAATTCCTTCATCCTCACTTACATTTACTGAAGCGTATCAGACTGGTGTCGAGATATTCCACGAGCTCAAGAAAGTGCTTTTACACAGGAATGCCAATATTTCGGTTGGAGAAGAGGGTGGATTTGCCCCCAATCTCGCGTCTAATCTTGACGCTTTGGAGGCAATACGTGAGACCATCCAACAGCGAGGCTTACGACCTGGTGTGGATATATTTTTGGGACTTGATATTGCAGCAAATAATTTTTTTAAAGACGATCGCTACGTCCTTAAAGACAAACCACAACCACTTAAAAAAGATGAGTACTACTTGTTTATAGAAGAGCTTGTGAAGCAGTATACAATTCTTATGATTGAGGATCCCTTTGAGCAGGATGATGTGGCCAACTGGAAAAAGCTGACCGGCGCTTTGTCGGAGAGCGTAGATATTATTGGCGATGATCTAATAGCTACCAATAAAGACAGGCTTGTCAAGATGATTAAAGAAAAAGCCTGTACCACAGTCCTCATTAAGCCGAATCAAATAGGGACAATTACCCAGACTCTTGAAGTCGTGGATATAGCTCGTCGTAGCGGGTTTAACTATGTCGTGTCTCACAGATCTGGCGATACAAGCGATTCATTTATCGCAGATTTTGCTGTTGGGGTGAATGCAGATTTTGCCAAATTTGGCGCACCTTCTCGAGGTGAGCGTGTAGTCAAGTACAATCGACTGTGGCAAATCGCACAAGAAGGTATACAATGAACTCGATTCCTGTAATATGTAACTTGTAACTCAAGCAAAAGCGTTTTGAAGCCTTTGGGATACATGTTTTGGGTTACACGTTTTGAGATTTAATATGATTGGCAAAATCAAAGGGACTCTAACTGAAATTCATGGCAATCGTGGACTTATCGAGACCGTGTCCGGTGTATTCTACGAAGTCTACCTTCCCCCACTTTTTTTAGGCGGCCAACATACAGGACAGGCATTTGAGCTCTACACATACCTTCATGTCAAGGAAGACGGCCTTACTCTTTATGGGTTCGAGGATCGCACTCAACATGATCTTTTTAAACTTCTAATTACAGTATCTGGGGTAGGTCCAAAGCTTGCCTTCACGCTCATCTCTTTTGCAAAGGAGGATGTTCTGCGAGATATGATCCAGAAAAATGATGTGACGGGTCTCTCAAAAATCCCAGGTTTGGGCAAGAAGACCGCTATGAAGATAATTGTCGAGCTTTCAAGCAAGGTTGATGAGCAGGCAATAAGCAGTCGTGGAGCTCTCTCTGATTCGGATCAGACTGTCGTTGACGCACTCGTAGCTCTTGGATTCAGAGTTTCTGACGCCAAGGCTGCAGTTGATAAACTTGATTCAAGTCTTTCAGTCGAAGAAAAAATCCGTGAGGCGCTGAAGGAGATCAAGTAATGTCAGTAGATGAGTCTAATATACCCATACATTGCGTGCTTCAACAAAGTTTGGAAGATTTGACTTTTTCATCCCATTTATCCCATGCACAGTCAGCTCGCCCTGAAATTCTCCTCCAGCGTCAAACGAAAATCCAGCTTTGCGACGTGTATACAGTATATGATCTATAGGGCCTGGAAAAGGGTATCGTTCATCCTTTAATCCAGATGGTGCGGCTACTATATCCACAGATATTCCTTGCGCGCCTAGTTCAGCCACGAGCCGAGGTATCTGGATAGTAGCTCCCTCAGTGTCTACCGGGTTCTCAATCACTTTCCCTTTCTCATCAACGCGCGCATCGGCGATCCAGATTCCACTCTCATCAACATGTGCCTTCGTAAATAGCGCAGTAAAGGGTTCATCTTGAAGCTTTCTCATTCTTTTATCTATCAACTCACCATTCCACGCCTCAACTATCCAAACTACTTCTTTGACTTTCAAAAGGCGCAAGGCGGTGGTTGGTTCTATGTCTCGATCTTCATCTTCGGTGCTTCCAGTTCGCACAGCTACTTGCTTTCCGTCCACCACTACCATGAGCCGGCCGCGCCTGTCCCAGTCGATTGCTGGTCTAGATTGTGCATCTGGGGTGCCACGATCGACTTTTTCTTTTGTCATGGCTGCGATTATAACAATCTATAACAGTCAGTTCAACTCATAATATTTACTTGTTCAGATTTGATAGAATGTTGGTATGGCAAAGCAAGGAACCAACGATGCGACGATCCGGCCCGCTACTCTCAAAAACTTCATGGGGCAGGGTAAGATCGTCAAGACGCTCTCTTTATTCATCGATGCAGTAAAAAAAAGAGGTACTGCTGGTGACCACGTGCTTTTCTACGGCCCTCCTGGAATGGGTAAGACGACTCTTGCCTACATTATTGCCCATGAGCTCACGGGAGATATCAAGATCACATCTGGAGCTGCAGTGCAAAAGTCCGGTGACTTGGCCGCTATCCTCACAAATCTTAAGGACCACGATGTGCTTTTTATTGATGAGATCCATAGACTTCCAAAGACTGTAGAGGAGATGTTGTACCCAGTCCTGGATGAGTATGCACTCGATATCGTGATTGGCAAGGGTCCATCTGCTCGTACAGTGCGACTTACTATTCCTAAGATCACGATTGTAGGCGCCACCACGCGCCTTGCGCTTATGTCCTCTCCACTTCGCGATCGCTTTGGTTTACTTTTACGCCTCGACTTTTATGGACTTGAGGAGATTAGCGTGATTATCGCCAATGCAGCCAATACTCTGGGGCTGAAGCTTACAAAAGGTGCTGTGGCTGAGATTGCCAAGAGATCTCGTCGTACTCCACGTATCGCACTTCGGATACTTCGCCGCGCACGAGACATACAAGAAGTACAGAACCACAAGGTAATAGATGAAGATGTCCTGATAAGGCTTTTTGCAATGCTTGAGATTGATGAGTATGGACTTGCCGACATAGATCGCAAGTATCTCAAGCTACTCGGCAAGAAGTTCAGCAACTCCCCTGTCGGAGTCGAGACTATCGCATCCTCCTTGTCAGAAGACAGGCAGACTATCGAGGAGTATATTGAGCCATACTTGCTGCAAATTGGATTTATCAAGAAGACGCCACGTGGGCGTGTGCTCACATCAAAAGCCGCGGATCACATAGGTTCCCCGCTTTCTGCGCAACAAAAACTTCTATAAATGAGTGTGGTTTGATATAATAGTATCTCAGTTGTGAGGGCGAGTGGTGAAATTGGTATACACGCAGTCTTGAGGTGGCTGTGCCGCAAGGCGTGGAGGTTCAACTCCTCTCTCGCCCACA
>CAYOAI010000023.1:8111-10173 GCA_964401915.1 uncultured Gammaproteobacteria bacterium | reverse complement strand
GATGTTAGTGGGCGAAGAGTCCGTGTTGGAGATCGAGACACAGTCGTGATGTATGGCGATTTAAGTAAAAATAAATAATCTTTATGGCTGAAAGAGGCCCTTTTACTAAAATTCTAAGGGTTACAGCAGCTTCATCATTAGTCCTTCTTCTCTTTGCTTCGGGGTGTTCAAGCGATGAGCAAAACAACCCACAAGTACAAGGCAAGTGTGACCCAACAAAAGATCCTACCAGCTTTATTCCTACATCATCTATTCCGGGAGGTCCGAGAGGTCAGGGAATTTGCGTTGGAGGAATACTCACCTGTGCGCTTTATGGCCCTATTGGCACACTCCCACCACAAGATAGAGGGAAACCCCCAATTCCTTGCTAAGTTCATCTTAGCCCATAGCCACAATCTACTTAAGCTTTTTGATATTGTTTTAAATTTAAAACTCTTTCAATGTGTTTATGAAATCACAATGCTGGTGTGATATTCTATATTAATGATAGAAAATAAACTCCGACTCATTCTTCTTATACTATTCATAGTGCTTTTGATTCTTTTGGGGGTATTGATTGTTAATTCTCAAAGCTTTTCAGCAAAGAAATATGGCTTTATAAGCAGCATAAGATCAATTAAAGATAAAGATAAGACGGTGGCTTTCTATTCTGATGTACCAGGCCATGAGCTTGCATTGACCAAATCTGATTACTTAAATGATCGACTTAATGAGGTTGCATTTTGGAATAATAGTAACGTAGACATATTCCTCAACCCCACATCTCCTCTACATCGAGCAGATAGAGTTAATAAACTACGGGTTTATATAACCACAGATCCTCAACCTTTTAACAAAACCTTCATTTATTATAAAAATAAGAAATCAAATCTGTTTCAAAGTTTTGGCATGCGATTTAGTGAAAAAGAAAAGATCGTGAGTATTTATACTGGTATCAATACAGATGTGTTAAAGAGTGTTAGCGCTGAAGCCGTAAATGCTGAATTTTCTGAAATGCTTCTATCATTGCTTTGGAGAGCTACTCATCGGGCAGCTTCAGGTCAACCAAGCGAGAGTAAATTTGATGGATTGAATAATTACATAGAATCATTAAAAAAGTTGCCTTTCAAGACTTTTGTTAGTATTAAATAGAATAGATGGTAAAGAAACTTATATTTGTTGTATTCATACTTATCAGCTCTCTCACTATTGCCAAATCTGCATATGGGGTAGCGTGTGGTTTTTTAGTGAATGGCAGCTGCGTAAATACTGTGTCTGTATTATGTCAAGCAGGAGCAACATGTGCTAGTTTAGGATTTGAATGTGGCGGATCGTGCCCAGCTAACCCCCCACCCAATCCAGGACCTGGGCCAGGACCTGGGCCAGGCCCAAATCCAGGACCTCCGCCCCCGCCACCTCCTGCAGCGTGTACGAACAGCCTCGGAGTGGCTTGTCCGCCTCCAAATGTATCTGGTGGTGGCGGCTGTTGTGGAGCGCATTTCTGCCTTGGTGGAACTTGTCGAACATGTGCCCCAGCTGACCAATTCCCCAATCAAGGGATATATGGAGGTTGCTGCACTGGACTTAGTGTAGCAATCAATGGATCCTGCAAACCATGTGTCACGGTCGGCGAACCATATAATCTGAGTCCCAATGGTGACATTGTCCATCCTGGACCTGTCACGCTCAGTTGGGGTAGTGCGTGGGGTGCCAATGGCGGATATAGCGTAGCCGTCGGATTCCCAGTGTACGGATATGTTGCGGGAGCACGCAGCGCCACAATCAATGTTCCAGACTCATGGATGGGAAGCACTATTGGTTGGGCAGTATCTGCTGCCAATGCCTGTGGCACATCATCAAATTCATCATCTGCCAGCTTCAAAGTCTGTAAAGCCGATGGCGCAATATGTTCTGGACAAGGCAGCGCTTGCTGTTCAGGGTTTTGTATGGGCGGTCGTTGTGGGGGCAGAGTCATATCCCCAACACCGCCTTGTTCTGGGCCACCTAGAGACATTGGCGAATCCTGTGGCGGGAGCGGTGCGTGTTGTGCATCGGGGCATTGCAGTAGTCCAAGTGGTGGTAC
>CAYOAI010000023.1:0-8011 GCA_964401915.1 uncultured Gammaproteobacteria bacterium | reverse complement strand
GCGGGAGCGGTGCGTGTTGTGCATCGGGGCATTGCAGTAGTCCAAGTGGTGGTACCTGTTGTAAGCCGAATGGTATGACTTGTCAAGGCAATGGTGGTGGTTGTTGCTCCGGTATTGGCTCATGTATCAATGGTACATGTGGAGGTGACCCAACTCCTACCCCAACACCTGCCTGTCCAGGTGGGCTGAAAGTAGATGGTATGCCCTGTGGCGGGAGCGGCGCGTGCTGTGTATCTGGCGCGTGTATACCAAACCGTGTATGTGGTGGCTCATCATCATGTAAAAGAGGTGGAGAATCTTGTGGTGGGTCGGGCGTTGCCTGTTGCTCGGGCCAGTGTATAGCTGACGGAAGTGGTGCGTGTTCTGGTAGTTCGACTTGTAAGCTCGGAGGAGAAACTTGTACTGGGGGTGGTGGAGGTTGTTGCTCAGGTAGCTGTATTAATGGTCGGTGTGGTGGCTCATCATCATGTAAAAGAGGTGGAGAATCTTGTGGTGGGTCGGGCGTTGCCTGTTGCTCGGGCCAGTGTATAGCTGACGGAAGTGGTGCGTGTTCTGGTAGTTCGACTTGTAAGCTCGGAGGAGAAACTTGTGGTGGGTCGGGCGCTGCCTGTTGCTCTGGGTCTTGTGTTACTGATGGAACTGGCGTATGTGGAACAGCGCCAACATCAACCCCAACATCTATTCCCACAACTCCAACTCCAACCCAACCACCGGGAAATACACCTCCGCCTGTCACAGATACTCCGACACCAACCAACGACGCATGGATTCAGCTTCAGGATGCGTCATTTCAGGGAAGCGGTACGGCAATTAATCCCATACCAACTGGGCGTGCATTTATAACAAACGAAAAAGGGATTGTCGCTGGAGAAATAAATCTTGAAGGCGGAGATGCCGGTGGGCCACGAATAATCACAAACTCAATAGGCGTGGATACAGAGTCCTACCCCGCGCAAGCAAGCGCTCGAAAGAGACCAAAGCTAATTGCCACAGCCAGTGAGATTACTGGTACTGACAAGATATATATCGTAAAAGACCCAGGACGGACCATCGACACAGCTGCAATTCCAGCAGCAGCCTCCAGCAAAAGCTTTGTTGTGATAAACAAAAGCGGCACTGTAGAAATCAATAGTAATTACAACTCATCAGGTGGCGCAAAGCTTATCATAGCTGAGGAGATTGATATTGCCGCTGGTGTGACTCAGATAGATGCCATACTTGTTGCAGATATAATTAAATTTGGTGGAGGAACAGATCAATTGGTCATAAACGGCAACCTTGCCGTAAACGGAATTGAAGACGCTCGAGTTGGTACATCATATGCTCCAGGGGTGAGCGTAAATGTTAAGCCGCAGATGTATATTGACCTCTTGCCACAGCTATCAGTCTTAAAAGTCAATTGGAAAAAGGTAGACTAAATATATGAATCATAAAAAGGCTTTACAGCAAGGGCAAATATTACTTATCACCATCATGCTGCTTGCCACAGCGATTACAGTAGTCCTTACCACTGCATTCACTGGCCAGACAGATACCAAGATCGCCAAACTTGAGGCAGACCAGCAAAAAGCACTTGCTGCGGCTGAGGCAGGAGTCGAGGCTGCGCTTAAAAGTGGAACCAATGTTAATATAAGCGATCTTCAACTTGGCTCAACAGGCACGGCAAATGTATCCAGCTTTGGGGCAGATCAAAGGTTTGTGACGCCCAGTGCAATTAATGCAAATGGCGAATATACCTATTACGTGGCAGACTACAATACGACCACTGGTTTTGATAATTCTTGGATTTACCCGCTTAGGATCTATTATGGCACACAAAATGGAACAGATTGTAGTTCGGACTTAGCTCTTGATATTTCTTTGATATATGACAATCCGGCAATTGTGAAAAAACTCGTGGCAATAGACTCAGCCTCAGGCTTCCCTGATATTGCAGCAGGTGCCGCGGGTGTAGCTGGAAACAATTTTGCAGGCACGACCACTAATTTTGCTTGCCGCACTGATCCTGTCGATCTTAGCGCCTATACAAATGCAAAAGTACTGATCATCCGGGTTCTCAAGCAAAATACCCAGCTTGGATTTGAGTCCACAACCAGTACCCCGCTTAAGGCGCAAGGTAAGCTCGTGACATCTGAGGCCAAGACTGCAGCGGGAGCAAGTAAGAAGATACAGCTTTTTCAAAGCTATCCGCAGATACCAGCCGAATTCTTCGTCACAAGCTTTTAGACAAATCGCTCGAAGTGAACCTGCTCACGAGGCACACCCGCAAGATAAAGATGCGCTCGAATATCCTCAACAGCCTTTACGCTTCCACATACGTAATAATCATTACGCGTAAGCTCTGAGGGCTCAAATATACTCTCCATCCCCGTCTGAACACGTCCTGAAAGCATATGCTCCGCGTCGCCACTTGGCGTATCTTGGGATAGACACACTCTAAACATAAAGTTTGGATTATTTTTTTTGAGCTCAAATAGCTCGTCTAGAAAGTATAAGTCCTGGGCTTGGCGTAATCCCCATAACAAAGTGGATTTGCGATCTTGGCTTTTGGATAGATCTGTACGAAGCATCGACATAATTGGCGTAATCCCCGTACCAGTTGCCACAAATACCCGATCACGTGTACTTTCCTGTAGGGCAAATACTCCAGCCGGGCCTTGGGCAGCCACACCCTCCCCTTCAATGAGCCGCGTAAAGTGCTCTGAAGCCACCCCGCCCTTGAAGTACTGCATAATAATATCGAATTCATCGACCGCGCCAGCTATAGTCGAGATTGAATATAGACGCCGAGCCGCGTCTCCCGCGGCCTTTTGTGGAATCCGGAAGATCATATACTGCCCTGCTTTAAAAGTAAGCCTCTGCGATTGGGGCAGCGCAAAGGTGAGTTGATAAATATCAGGTGCAAACTTGGTTCGTTTTTTTAGTGTGAGGTCGAATGTGTCAATCATAAATCTTCGCGGGAATACTATAGATTGGATCTTTGGTTTATCTCAGCCTCAACAAGCTCTCGAGGTCTACCATATTTGAGTCTTGACAGTTGGATGATCGCCTGTGCGACTTTCTCGTTGGCTGAGGCTCGAATTTTGCTTATATCTTTGGTCATATCGACTGAGAATGGCTGCACTGGATCGTTGTCAACAATTGTCTTCATATATGCGTGAAAGCGGTCAATATTGATAAGGTCGCTCTCTCCGAATACGGGCTGAAATTCGCGCTGAAGGTAGGATGCATCGGTGACGCCAACTCGGAAGGATATGAGGGTACCCACATTGCCGAATATGGCGTTTTTGACCTCTTCCTCAACCTGCCCCACAAACTGATTGGCGACTGTAAGATTAAGCCTATATTTTCGCGCCTCAGACAAGATTGTGGCAAAGTCAGGAGTGGCAAAGTTCTGAAACTCATCGACATAGAGGAAGAAGTCGCGGCGCTTTTCCTCAGGAATCTCCTGTCGGCTCATTGCGGCAACTAGGATTTTGGGGACAAGAATAAGCCCCAGGAAGTTGGAATTCTCCTCTCCAAGCTTACCCTTGGACACATTGATAAGTAGGATCTTGCCCTCGTCCATCACCTTACGTAGATCAAATGACGATTCACTCTGCCCGATTATGTTTCGAATAGCTTTATTGGTCACGAAGCGGCCGAATTTGGACACAATGTAGTCAAGCACCTCTGATTTGTGAAAGTCCGATGTCTGCGCGATCTGATCAGTCCAGTAGCGCTTGATAATCGGGTCATTGAGCTTCGGCAAAAGCTCGGCCACATATTTGGGATCGGTGAGCACTCGCACGACCTCGATAAATGTGGTACCAGGTTCCGTCATCACAGTCAACATGGCATTTCGTACGGCATGCTCAAAGCGCGGTCCCACAATACCAGTGCGCTGTGGATCAAAAAGCTTATACATAAGGTTGATTATGGCAGTCGTCATAAAATGCTTCTCATCCTCAGTATTCACCTGAATTAGGTTGAGACCCATCGGGCGCTCGTTGTCTGACGGATCGAAGTAGATCACGTCTTCTGCTCGATTTGGAGGGATATGAAGTAGTACATCCTCCACAAGATCTCCGTGGGGATCGATCACACAGACCCCATATCCAGCAGCTATATCTTGCTTGACCATCTCTTTCAGAAGCTCAGACTTACCCACACCAGTCTTTCCAATTATATATACGTGGCGCCTACGATCCTCAAAGCCGATGTGTATAGGGCGCTTTATTCCTCGAAAGTATCCTTGGCCAATCTCTGTGCCTCCAGACTGAGGGACATCTGCATCCACTGGGGCAGATTTGGCCTTAAGCCAATCGATATGTGGGGTCTCAATAGTCTTATTTGGAAAATGAAAAAGTGTGGCCAACTCATCTGAGGAGAAAGTCGACACCTCATTGAAAAAAGGAATATCGGCAACTGGGAAAAATTTATAGATGAAGTTGATCATAAATCCACCCTTAAAAAGGAGGCGGGCTTTTTTAAGCTTGTTGAGGTCGGAGGTAAACTGAGAATATGCACTTTTTATATTCTTAAGGTGTGTGTCTGCTGCGTGCTTGGACGCGGATGAGACGACTATTCGGATGGTCGTCTCGAAAGCGGGGCGAGAGGTCTTCTCATCAACCCGTTCAAGCACTTTTTGATCCGTCTTAAAAGTGGCCTTCTCGGGATCTGCCTCATTTTTTTTGGTTCCGGATATGTAAGACTTGCCTTTTTTGTGCCATTTCTTCCCAGCCGGACGGATCAGATACTGTACCATCGCCCCTTCCCCTGGGGCCATTTTGGACAGAGCCGATGTGATTGAGGCAAGTGGATCAGTGGGCAGATCTTTGTATACCTTAAGCGGCCAATATGCTGGGTCTTTTTGTACAAGTGTGGTGTAGGCTACTTTTCCATCTTCTGAGAATATATGGGGCTCCTCAACGCGCTTTATCTCACTCGCTGGATAGAATCCATACACTGTCTTCTCCACAAGATCTGCGATATATGAGGGGGCCGAGATAAAAAATCGTATATCTTTATTGGTCCCCACAATCTCAAAAGCGATTACATCATTGAGATCCATGAACATAAAGAATCCATCTTTTTTTATCGAGTGGAGAGAGGCAAACATCTGCTCGGCCGCATCTATCTTGATCTCATTATCCCGTGGCAAAAGCACCTCAAAAGTCACCATCTGCATAGAGATTTCCTCGCGCTTTTTAAGTCGAAAATACACAATAACAAGATAAATAAGCGCAAATGTAAGTGCTCCAGCAAAGCCCGCCGCAAAAAGTGCTATAAAAAATGTAAATAATCTATCAATAAGAAGAGCCATCACCTCGTTCATATTAAAATTATATAATAGATATCATCCAAAGAGTGGCATAGGCCACAAAACCCACATATTATGACTAAAAAACATAAAGACATAAAAAAAACCCAGCCAAAAGGGAAAAGCTCGGGTATGCCACCATATCTTGCTATTTTATCTTTATTAGGAGTGTGGATTCTTTTTTTATATCTTGTCGTGAATATTTATCTTTCAGAGTCGCTACCACCACTTTACACAAAGCTCACAGGCGGAGAATTTGATGCGACAGTAGCATATCTTCAAAAAGCAAAAAAAGTCGGGATATATGATATAGAAGTTGCGCCATTTAAAGAAATCTATGGGCATAGTGTAGAACAAGCCGTGGCGATCAAAGATGAGGAGAAAAAATCTGAGTTTGCAAGGGTTGAGGCCGAGCTTGCTGCAAATCCTAAAGCTCGGGATGTACTCTACAGGCTATATCAACTTTATAGTCGAGAAGGAGACTCACAGAAGGCTCACGAATATCTTAAGCGCGCACAAGCTGTTGACCCCGAGATTACAAAATAATAAGATTTAAATATGCTCAAACAAGCGCGAGTTTACATCAAGGGAGATGTGATTGGGGTTGGATTCCGCGCGTGGTGCAAGATTCAGGCCAAGCCGCTGGGTGTGACTGGCTGGATACGCAACGTCTTCGACTCATCTGATCTCTTTGGCGCAGGTGGTGGAGTTGAGGCTTGTTTTCAAGCTGAAGAAGATGCGCTTATTGAGATTTTGGATAAAGTAAAGCAAGGCCCGCCAGTGTCTCATGTTGAAGATTGTGAGGTAATACTTGAGGAGCCGCGTGAGGTGATTGATGATTTCACAATTCTTCCAAATAAATAAAGACGTAGATTACGCGTCGTAGTAAAGATAGAACTCCCATGGATGCGGTCGTTGTTTAATAGCATCAAGCTCGCGTGTGCGTTTATAATCAATCCACGTCTCGATAAGATCTGGGGTAAACACTCCGCCTTCAAGTAGGAATTTATTGTCTCGCTCAAGTGCGTCGATCGACTCATCAAGTGAATTAGGCACACTTTTGATTTTTTTGAGCTCGGTTGCTGGAAGGTCGAAGATGTTTTTATTGAGAGGAGCTCCTGGATCTATTTTGTTTCGAATTCCGTCGAGCCCCGCCATAAGCATAGCTGAGAAGGCAAGATATGGATTGGAGGTGGCGTCTGGCGTACGAAATTCTATACGACGAGCTTTTTCAGATGCAGAATACATAGGCACGCGGATTGCGGCTGACCTGTTGCGCTTGGAGTAAACGAGGTTGACTGGCGCCTCAAATCCAGGCACGAGGCGTTTGTAAGAGTTTGTTGTTGGTGCAATAAATGCACAAAGCGCTGGCGCATGGGCTAAAAGCCCTCCGACATAATGCAAAGCGGTCTCGCTCAAAAGCTTATCGCCCTTGGGATAGAAAAGATTTTTGCCCCCTTTCCATAGAGACTGATGTGTGTGCATCCCAGTCCCGTTGTCGTTGAATAGTGGCTTTGGCATAAATGTTGCGGATTTGCCGTTGGCAAGAGCTGCATTTCGAACCACATATTTGTACAAAAGCACCTGATCGGCCATCGCAAGAAGCGATTTGAAACGCATATCGATCTCACACTGCCCGGCTGTCCCTACTTCATGATGATGGCACTCCACATCAATCCCCACCTGCTCAAGTGCAAGCACGATATTGTTTCGTATATTCTGAAGCGAGTCCGTAGGTGGTACGGGGAAATATCCCTCTTTGTACCGTGGTTTGTATCCCAGGTTCTGCTCACTCTCACCGCTATTCCAGATCCCTTCATTTGAGTTGATCTCGTAGTAGCCAAAATTCTCCCGCTGGTCAAATGAGACGTGGTCAAACAGGAAAAATTCAAGCTCTGGCCCAAAGTATGCGACATCTGCCAACTTTGATTTTTTTAGGTACGCCTCGGCTTTTTTAGCCACATATCGTGGATCGCGACTAAAGTACTCACCTGTTTCCGGATCTTTGATATCGCACACCATGCTGACGGTTGAATCAGAAAAGGGATCGGCGATTGCTGTACTCGTATCTGGAATCACCAACATGTCGCTCTCATAAATCTCCTTGAATCCACGAATCGAGGAACCGTCGAATCCATAACCTGCCTTAAGCGCGTCTTGAGAAAGTTCGGAGACAGGTACGGTAAAATGCTGCCATGTGCCAAGAAGGTCGGTGAATTTAAGATCCACGAATCTTATCTTATTTTTTTTGACGAAGCTTATAAGTTCTTTGGCGGTCATATAAGAAAACCTGAGTTTTATAATCTCGACCTCAAGAAACAACCGCCCTCATTATACTACCAGCCAACCGTGTGTCAACCCCTGATGATTTAGTCAGGGTAAGTGAAAGCAAGAAACTGTGAGCCCGGGGGGACTCGAACCCTCAACCAATAGCTTAAAAGGCTACTGCTCTACCATTGAGCTACGGGCCCATTTTTTGAAAAGACTAAATAGGCTTGATTATTTTACCATAGCTGTTGCTCCAAAACAATTATTTGGCCTTGGTATTTTCAGTTTTCTTGTCTGATAAGAGATCATAAAATCAACACGGAGGGTGGTTGTTAAGATCGCAGAATCCGACTTTTTCTTTTATGGCAGTCGCTCCTCTTTCTTGTGTGGACCTAAGGGGGGTCGAACCCCTAACCTTCTGACTGCCAGCCAGACGCTCTG
>CAYOAI010000022.1:0-13728 GCA_964401915.1 uncultured Gammaproteobacteria bacterium | reverse complement strand
TCTATCCCGATCGCGCATGGTGAGGGAAAATTTTACGCAACTGATGAAAGTCTTAAGAAGTTAAAAGAAAATAACCAAATTGCACTTACATACGTTAAGGGTGAAATTTGCGAGTATCAGTCTCTTGATTCGAACCCCAATGGATCGCTTGAGGATATAGCTGCAATCTGCGATCCATCCGGACGAATTCTTGGCATGATGCCGCATCCTGAGCGTGCACTCTTTTTTACACAACTTCCCCACTGGCCAGTACTCAAAGAAAGATTTAAGAAGGAAGAGCGCGAAATCCCCACCTATGGCCCCGGACTCAAAATCTTTCAAAATGGAGTAAACTATTTTGTGAGGTAAAAGACAAAATTATTTGGTATAATAAAAGATGGAACCATCAAGCTACATCATCGCTACTCTCGGTTCCCACAGTGCACTCCAGATCCTCCATGGAGCCAAACAAGAAGGTTTCAAGACATTGGTCATCACCACTCCCAATCAGACATCTTTATATAAGCGTTATGGGTTTATAGATGACATTGAAGAGATCGAGACGTTTGCAGATTTTCCCAAAATTGAGGCCAAGCTTAAAGACAAAAAAATCATCATTATCCCCCATGGATCATTCGTCGCATATCTTGGCACCAAGAAAAATCAGGACATGCAACTTAATTACTTTGGTAATAAAAAAATACTTGAGTGGGAAGAAGATCGAGACAAACAACGCATCTGGCTTGATCAGGCGGGTATCTTGCTTCCTGCTGTTTACGACTCACCAGATACGGCCGAGTATCCGGTCATCGTCAAGTCATTCGGTGCAGCTGGTGGCCGTGGATACTTTCTTGCCAAAAACAAACAGGATTTCGAGAAAAAGCTCCCCACACTTGGCAGTAATAAATATATGATTCAACAATATATCGTCGGCGTACCACTATATATACACTACTTCTATTCACCGCTTAGTAAAAAAATTGAGATTCTTAGTATGGACCGCCGCTACGAGACCAATGTAGATGGGATTGGACGTATACCAGCAGCCGATCAAGAAGGTCTAGATATCAGTCCAAGTTATGTCGTTGTTGGCAATAGCCCGCTTGTGATTCGCGAATCAATGCTTGAGGAATGCTATCGTATGGGAGAAGACACCGTATATAAATCTCAGGAATTGATAGATAAGCGAGGATTATTTGGACCTTTCTGCCTTGAGACAATCATTACACCAGATCAAAAAATATATTGTATTGAGATATCTGGGCGAATAGTGGCAGGAACTAACTTATTCACTCAAGGATCAAGCTACTCATCTCTCACATACGTCGAGCCAATGAGCACAGGTCGGCGAATAGCCCGTGAGATCAAAGATGCACTCAAAACTGATAGACTGAAAGAAATTCTAGATTGACATATGGATATCCAAGCAACACTTGAAAACTACAATCTTAAAAATCTCACTGTAGCTGTACTTGGCTCCCACAGTGCGCTCGATGTTTGTGCCGGTGCCAAGAAGCTTGGACTCACCACACTTGTAGTTGCTGAGAAAGGCCGCGAGCAGACCTATACTAAGTATTATCTGACCGAAGGTGACCGAGGCTGTGTTGATGATTATATTGTGGTTGATAATTTCAAAGACATACTCACCCCCGACGTACAGACTGAGCTCCTCAAACAAAACGCTATATTTGTACCCAATCGCTCTTTTGAAGTGTATGTTGATGATTACGATGCGATTGAAGAGCAGTTCGCAGTACCTATGTTTGGTAATCGTACACTTCTTAAGGTTGAAGAGCGGGGCGTAAAACCCAATCAATATGATCTTCTCAAAGAAGCTGGCATTCGCTTCCCTCAAGTATTTGAGAACCCCAAAGATATTGACAGGCTATGCATCGTGAAAGTACTTGAAAAAGAGCGTGGATTTGAGAGAGCATTTTTTGTCGTTTCCTCGCGCAGTGAATACGAGGCAGAATCTGCGCGACTTATAAAAGAAAGTGTGATTACGAAAGACGCACTTGAACATGCCGTAATTGAGGAATTTATAGTAGGTTCACATGTCAATTTCAACTTCTTCTACTCACCACTTACCGACAAACTTGAGCTTATGGGCACAGATACACGCCGCCAGACAAACCTTGAAGGAGTGTTGAGATTGCCAGGTGAAATTCAAAGTCAGATTTTGACCGACCACAAAGTAGAGATCAAATATGAAGAAGCCGGACACATAGCCGTTACAGTACTTGAGTCCATGCTTGAGCAAGCTTTTGCACTTGGAGAAAGATTCGTGCAGGCCACGCGTAAACTCTACCCACCAGGCATCATCGGCCCCTTTGCTCTTCAGTCAATTATCATACCTGGACCACCTAAAAAAGATATTGTCGTGGTCGACGTGTCCCCACGAATGCCAGGATCACCTGGCTTATTTGCTACTCCTTATTCAGGGTATCTGCATGGCGAGACCCTTTCGGTTGGTGAACGAGTAGCCATGGAGATTAGTCAAGCTGCAAAAAACAAACAGTTGGATAAAATAATTACATAGACAATTATGGATAGAAACAATTTTCAATCCCCTTTCTCATTTCGCTATGGATCGTCCGCAATGCGCAAGATATTCTCTGAGGAGAATAAATACAAGATATGGCGGCGTATCTGGGTTGCGCTAGCCGCGGCCGAACATTCGTCTGGACTACTGACCGATGAAGAGCTCAGCGACCTTAAAGCGCATCAAGATACGATCGATATAGATCGCATACAAGAAATTGAGGAAGACACCAAACATGATGTAGTTGCAGCAATCCGGGAATATGCCGAAAAAGCCAAAATCGGGGGTGGCAAGATTCATCTCGGAGCAACAAGTATGGATATCCGAAATAATCAAGATATGATCCAGATTACGCAGTCGCTTGAAATTATTGAAAATAAACTCAAAGATATACTCAAAGCATTTTCAGTAAAAATTGATAAATATGCAGACCTTACATGTATCGGCTACACCCACCTTCAGCCAGCTGAGCCAACGACCGTGGGCTACCGTATGGCTTTTTATGCACAGGACTTACTAATTGACCTTGAGCTTTTGCAGTTTGTAAAAAAGACGATTAAAGCAAAGGGTATAAAAGGAGCGGTCGGGACATCTGCCTCTTACAAAAATTTGGGGATCGCACCACAAGAGCTTGAGAAGAAAGTGTTGGATAAACTCGGCCTCGATGGTGCACTTATTGCCTCTCAAATCTACACACATAAATACGACTACCTTGTACTTGCGTGCCTGGCATCTATCGCGTCCACTCTTAGTAAATTCGCAAGCGATCTTCGCATCTTACAGTCCCCGGCGTATGGTGAGTGGAGTGAGCCATTTGGAGACAAACAAGTCGGCTCATCTGCCATGCCCTTTAAAAGAAATCCGATAGATTCTGAGAAGATTTGTTCCCTCGCCCGTTATATCGCAGTGCTTCCACAGGTGACGCTTGGGAATCTTGCCCATGGATATCTTGAGCGAACTCTTGATGATTCAGCCAACAAACGCATCGTAATTCCCGAGGCATTCTTGGGAGTTGATGAGATTCTGATGGTTGGGCAGAAGATAATTGATGGCCTCGTGGTAAATGAAACACGAATCAAAGAAAACTTACAAAAATATGCACCTTTTGCCGCAACGGAGGCGATTATTATCGCAGCAGTTAGCGCTGGAGCTGATCGTCAGACTATGCACGAGGTGATACGTGAGATATCTATGGTCGCGTGGGAAGCAATACAAAAAGGTGGAGGAAACCCTATGGCTGATCTTCTAAGAAAAAATGATGAGATCGCAAAATATGTAGGAGTAGATTCTTTGGACAAACTAATGAATGTCGCAGATCATATCGGAGATGCGCCTGAACGAGCACGTCAACTTGTTGAGGAAATTAAAAAGGTAGTGAATGATTAGGGCAATACTCTGGGACTTCGATGGCACATTGGTTGAGAGTGAAGAAATATGGTTTGAAGTGATAGCCGAAGTATTTGAGAAATTTGGACACAAAATAACACCCAAGATCTACCAAAAATACTTAGGTTTGACCATTGAGCCAATTCTTAAAAAGCTTAAAGATGATCTCAATATTCATATTTCGGTTAATGATTTTCGTGATCAAATAACCAAAAAACTTACAGCCCATGATATACCACTTGTCGAAGGGGTATATAACACACTCTCTAATTTGCATAAGCGAGGATATGCTATGGCTGTCGTAACCGCGTCTCATAAAACGTGGAGTGAGCCAATCTTAGCGCATCACAACATCAGTCAGTTTATTCAGTTTATAGTCACTCAAGATGATGTGGCGCACAACAAACCTCATCCTGAGCCTTACCTTAAGGCTATAGAAAAGCTTCAACTTGCCCCTGATAAGATCATCGTGGTTGAAGACTCATCAATTGGTATCACCGCTGCACGTGGAGCAGGACTCCGAGTAATTGCAAAGCGTGGAAAATTCAACACAAACCAAGATTTCTCGGGGGCGGATTTTATTGTTAGCGATCTAAAAGAAGTGATTAAAATAGTCGAAAACAAGAATTAAAAATTGTTACAATATATCTATGGATATGCAGGTTGCAATACTTATGGGGTCGGATTCAGATTTATCTGTGATGAGTAAAGCAGCTAAGATACTTGAAGAATTTGGAATCGAATATGAAATACACGTTCTCTCGGCACATCGCACTCCAGAGGATGCTGTAAACTTCTTGAAGAATACGAGCGCTAAAGTGATCATTGCAGGTGCAGGAGGAGCAGCGCATTTGGCTGGTGTATGTTCCGGGCACTTTACAGGACCTGTGATCGGAGTGCCGGTAAAATCCAAAAGCTTAGAGGGTGCCGACTCGCTTTTTTCCACAGTCCAGATGCCACCGGGTGTGCCAGTTGCCACAGTCGGAATAGACGCAGCGCAGAATGCAGGTCTTCTTGCTGTTCAGATCCTATCCGTTGCAGATGACGAGTTAAAAGCAAAATTAGCACAGTACAAAAAATCGATGAAAGATAAAGTGCTTGAGAAAGATGCGGAGCTTCAAGAACTCGGCTACAAGAAATACTTAGAAAAACATGATTAATGAAGACAAAATAAAACAGGCTATTCCCCATGCGCTTCGCACAGTAGATCTTGAAGGCCACGGACAGAAGATTCAGGGCAAAGTCCGCGATATGTATCTGTCGGATAATAAGCGTATTATCGTCACAACAGATAGGCAGTCCGCATTCGACGTGGTGCTGGGGCTTATCCCATATAAAGGCGCTGTGCTAAATAAGTTGAGTGGTTGGTGGTTTGAAAAAACGAAAAATATTGTCCCCAACCATATCTACTCGATTCCTGATCCCAATGTCTCAATAGTCAAAAATCTCAAACCGATTCCTGTTGAGATGATAGTACGTGGCTATATGACCGGATCGACCAATACATCTATCTGGCACTCATATGAAAAAGGTGAGCGCACAATCTATGGTATTGATTTCCCTGAAGGTCTCAAAAAAAATGACAAGCTCCCAACCAACGTAATCACACCTACAACTCACGCAGACGTCGGAGCGCACGATGAGCGCCTCACAAGAGAACAGATCATCTCAAGCAAGCTCGTTGAGGAAAAATTGTATACACAAATGGAAGAGGTAGCGCTTTCGATTTTTGCCTATGGTCAAAAAGTGGCGAGCGAACATGGGCTTATATTGGTTGATACCAAATACGAATTCGGGCTCGATGAGACAGGGCAACTTACAATTATGGATGAGGTGCACACGCCCGACTCATCCCGCTTCTGGATCGCAGATACGTATGAGAGTTTGCACAGCGAAAACAAAGAGCCAGAGTCACTCAGCAAAGAGTTCTTACGCCTTTGGTACAAAGATCAGGGGTACACAGGAGAAGGTGAAGCGCCGTCACTCCCAGATCATCTCGCAATCGACCTGGCAAAGTTCTATATTGAAGCATATGAGCGACTTACTGGTGAAGATTTTGAATTATTCGACTACCCAATTGAAGAGAGAATTAAAAAGAATCTAAGCGCGAACAGCTAAGTCTTCTTTTTTATACGTAATATTTAGTGGCTCGATAATGACTTGCTTTTCTCCTTCCTCCACTACTCCTGCAGTATATGCTTTTATCCCTTGCTCCTGAGATACTTGCAAAACTTTCTCGACGCCCATGACTGGAACAAAGATCGCATACCCAGCTCCCATATTGAATGTCCCGTACGCTTCTTCGTCTGTCATCTCGACTGACTTTTGAATAAACTGTAATACTTCTGGGACAGGAGGCACTTCTTTTATTCTATATGTCAAGGACTTCGTGTGTCGCATCAACTTACGCCATCCATGACCGGTGATATGCGCCATATAGTGAATATCTACGTCAGCCTCAAAGATTGCCTGAATCACTTTGGCATAGACAATACTTGGAGTAAGGAGCGCTTCACCGTAGGTCCCACCACTTGGCAGCTTAGTCTGATATCCATCTGGAAGTGCATCGGCAAGTGATCTAGCAAGACTCACGCCATTAGCATGAATTCCGGCAGACTCAAATAAGATAATGACATCACCCACAGATATATCTTTACCTACAGTAAGCCTGTCTTTGGGATCGATGATACCAAATCCCGATCCAGCAAACTCAAGAGCGCCCTTTTCTATAATATCAGGTAACGACTGAGTCTCTCCCCCGCCCCAAGTCGCACCAGCCGCGTCGCAGGCCTTTCTCCAGCCTTGAATAAATTCTTCAGACACTTTGGGGTCAGATAGCCACTCGTAACTTTGTGCCGACCAATAGGCATTCACAACTGCAGCAGTAGCACCCACAGTGATCAAGTCATTCACAATCGCAGCTACTGTATCTGTCGCAATATTGGCAAAATGTGATACTCCAGTCGCATCGTAAACAGCTTGAGCAATAAGGCTCTTTGTACCCAACCCTTCCTGAACCAGTGCACCATACCGGTCTCCCATATCAAATACATAGGCGGATTCTCCTCGGGTACCCTCGACTTCTTTGAATCCAAATGGAAGGTTTTTGGAAGTTACTTGTCCCTCTTTTTGAGCTAAGATCTTGACAGGGTCTGCTATGGAATAATCAACAGAAGATGAGTATGAGGGTGTTTTTTTACTCATTATGTATATTATAACGTACTCATAGGCTGAAACAAAGATAAAATCTCTTGACATTAGACTTATGAAAACGTTATTGTTTTACTAATGGCAAAGAAAAAGAAAAAATATTCTTCTAAAAATAAGACAATTCTTTTATTTATTTTTATCTTCTCCACACTCTTCGCAACTCATACATTATTCTATGGCTCACAAAAAATCATTGATGTCAGATCTCATGCGTCAGCACTTACACCAACTCCCACAGTCCCAAGTGTTTGCGGCAATGTGGACTGCTCCAGATACCAGACGCAGTCAGCCTGCAATCAGGCAAAGCACACAATAATGGACGATAGTCTTGTTCGCATTGGGTCAAACAAAGATACTGTCTGTATTTGGAATGCGGTGGGAGGGTGTTTTAAGAGATCGGGGTATCCCCAAACTCTTGTTCGGGTCGTGAGAAATGTCTGCGGACCCGCAGTCTGGAATCCACCAATCATTGCTGCTCCAGGAAGCGCTTGTGAAAATCAACTGGGCGTATGTTCAAATATCAATAAAGCTGGCTGCTCCAAAAAATTCAAGACAGGTCTATGTCCCGGGATAAGTAATATACAGTGTTGCAAGGGACAGGTAGTGCAATAAGTTTCCACTAACACATTATTTATTTAAAAATTGAGAAATATGTCCAAAAAGAAAAAACCATCTTCTCAATATAAAACGATCTTATCTTTTGGGGTAATTATGACGTCGATCTTTGCTACCTACTTATTTTTTTACTCATCGCAAAAACCCGTGCTTATTCAGTCAAAAGCAGCTTCAATTTCTGAAAGTGCTAATTGCAACGACCATATATATTGTGGAGCCTACCAGTCAAAATCTGCATGCAACGGTAGCTCACACGATGTACTAGATGGTACAACTCGAATGGGGTCAAACAAGCAAGGAAGATGTATCTGGAATACGTTTGGGGGGTGTTTTAGAAAGAAAGGTTACCCTCAAGATCTTAGTCGTATTGCTCCAGCTTGCTCAACGGGTCCAAGCGTTGCTGTTGCTATCGTGCCTGCACCTCAAAGTAATTGTGTTAAACAACGTGGTACCTGCGCAGATAAAGAACACGTTGGCTGTACATTCGGATTTATCGCTGGACTTTGTCCAGGTAGTGCATCAATTCAGTGTTGTAAAGGAACTCTTGTCAACTAGCAATTAGCCCCTCAACTAAAAGCTTAACTCGTCCAATGCATTCCACCTTACCGAGTATTTCCATACTTTCATTCAAAGGCGGGCTGATCTTGCGACCTGTTATAGCTACACGAAGAGTCATAAAAAATTGTCCGCGCTTTACCTCTTCTTGATCAGCAAGACCCATCATCATCTCGCCAATCTTCTCTGCAGTCCAAATATCAATTTGGCCTAACGCAGTAAGAATTTTTCCTAGTAATTCTTTTTGATCTGCTAAATCAACATCGTATTTTTCAGGACTCTTGAAGAAAAATTCACAAAGTGGGACATAATCTGAGAGCTTCTTAATTCTCTCCTGAACGAGTGAAATTGTTTTGGCCACGATTTCTTTATCGTATTTGTCTCCAATGAATTCTTGAATCTTAAATCTTAAATCTTCAATCTGCATCATCCTGATATACTCCCCATTCATCCACTCAAGCTTAACCACATCAAATATAGGCCCCACAGTATCCACGTCTTTAAGATCAAAAACACGCACGTATTCTTCAAGATCAAATATCTCTTTCTGGTCTGGATGTGACCAACCCATAAGGCTCAAATAATTAAGAATTGCCTCTGGTAGATATCCCTTATCCAGATACCAACTCACCCACACAGGATGTCGACGCTTAGAGAGCTTAGAGCGATCAGGATTGCGAAGAAGAGGTGTATGAGCAAATTCTGGCAACCCCCACCCAAATGCTCTATAGAGCAAAATATGCTTGGGAGTTGATGATATCCACTCTTCCCCGCGAATTACATGAGTTATCTTCATCAGATGGTCGTCAACCACATTGGCCAAGTGATACGTAGGATATCCATCGGACTTAAGAAGTACCTGATCGTCAATATCATTCGTATTAAACTTTATCTCTCCGTGAATAAGGTCGGCAATAAGAACTGTATCATTCTCCGGCACATTGAGCCTTACAACATGATCTTTTTTCTGTACATCCGATGTTTGAAGCTTGAGACTTAGGCAATGCTTGTCGTATCGAGGCACTTGCTTATTTTTGATCTGCTCTTCGCGCAACTCTGTTAGTCGCTCCTTTGAACATATGCAATAATATGCTGATTTTTTCTCAATCAACTGTTCAGCATATTTTTTGTACAAATCTAGTCTCTCGCTTTGTCTATATGGGCTATAAGCACCAATTTTATCTGGGCCTTCATCGTACTCAAGTCCAAATCTTTTGAGAGCTGACAGGATTTTCTCCTCTGACCCCGCGACTTCCCGAGCGCGATCTGTATCTTCAATGCGAATTATAAATTGGCCGTTATTCTTTTTCGCCCATGTCCAGTTGATGAGTGCAGTATATAGATTGCCAATATGCAAATCCTCACCAGTTGGAGATGGTGGAATACGAGTACGAACTGTCATGAGGACATTATATAATATGTAGATGGAGGAGATCGATCTTGTATACTGTCCCCGTTGTGGAGCTGAAACCAAAAAGGAAGGCTTTAATCTACGTATTTGCATAAGCTGCAACTATAAGCGCTTTCTCAATCCTCGCCCGACCTCGGCCGTCATACTGGAGAATGATCAGAATCAGATACTTCTTGTTGTGCGCAGATTCGACCCTAAAAAAGGTACGCTCGATCTTCCAGGTGGATTTATAGACATAGGTGAAGAGACAGCAGAGAACTCGGCTCAACGTGAGATTAAAGAAGAGCTTGGAATTGATATCGATCATTTAAACTACTTTGGGACTTTTACTGATAAGTATGAATTCGGTGGAGTAGTCGAAACCACGATCAGCTTAGGCTTCAGCGCTAAATTTCCGGAAGATCAATCAATTATAGTCTCTGATGACATATCGGATGCGAAGTGGTTCGATCGCGACAAGATACCTTACGGCGAGATTGGGTTTGAGAAGATGCGAAGTGCGATCAAAAAATACCTTACTGAGTAAGTAAATCTGGGCGCTTTTTTAGCGTTTCTTCAAAGGCTTGACACACTCGCCACTTGTGGATCTTTTTGAAATCTCCAGACTTTAAGATCTCTGGCACTTTTGCCCCGGCATATTCCTCTGGCCTTGTGTAATGCGGATATTCTAAGAGTTGAACTTTTTTAACACCCTGCTTTTTAAGACTTGCCAACAATTTGTGTTCACCAACAATGCTAATAAGCTCATCAATATCAAACTCAAAAAAGCTCTCATTGACTGTGGCGTCTTCTTTTTTGAGCACTCCGGGAATAAGTCGCACCACGCTATCGACGATTGCGGCGGCGGCGATCTCTCCACCTGTCAAGATAAAATCACCAATTGAGATTTCTTCGTCTATATAGCCATATACTCTCTCGTCTACTCCTTCGTAATGACCAGCAATAAGAATAATGTGCTCAAGCTTGCTCAATTCTGCCGCTTTCTTCTGATTAAAAACACTCCCTCTCGCACTTGTCAGAATAACTTTCTCTTTAATTTTTAACTTTGAGCTTTTTACTTTCAACTTATTTAGTGCCCGATTTATCACGTCAACTTTTAGTACCATCCCTGCCCCACCACCGTATGGTCGATCATCCACGGTGCCCCGCTCATCGGTGGCGTAGTCACGCAGATTCACTACCTCGATCACAACGTGTCCTGCATCAACCGCACGCTTGATAATACTTTCTTCAAAAAACCCTCTTAGCATCGCCGGAAACAGCGTAATGATCGTAATTTTCATACAAGTAGTATACTAAAGTATATGAAAAAGCTTGTCCTATCGGCCATTCGCCATTATCAGAAATCCCACACATATAGTACCGCTATACTTCGCTCGCTGCATCTGGCGGGCGGGGTCTGTCGCTTCCACCCAACCTGCTCAGAATACACATATCAAGCAGTTGATAAATATGGATCTGCGAAAGGATTATGGATAGGGCTGAAAAGAATCGTCCGATGTCATCCTTGGAATAAGGGCGGTCTTGATCCTGTACAATAAAAATATGTCCTCTCTGCAGCTGCTTCTTTTCTTTCTTGCAATGATTATCGGCGGAGTAATACTTGAAGGAGCATTTACTCTCGCTTATTACAAAATAACCCATAAAAATCTTAAAGCCTATCACTTTACAATCGGAAGATATGTTTTTCTATTAATTCTTCCTCTAATTGGAAGCATCGTCATATACCATCTTCAAGGAATTTCAATTCTGAGAGCTTTTTTATTTTTTGCAGTCATCGGGCCTATATTTGAATGGGCTGTTGGATTCGCATATAAGCAAATCATGGGCCGAAACTTATGGTCATACTACCGCTATTCAATAAATAGGCACACGAGCTTGCTCGCCATCCCTTTCTGGGGACTGGCTGGCATTTTATTCTACCTTTTTGCCCTTGTTGTTAAATAGAATTAGCATTCTCTTGACAAGTCTGCTAATTTGATATATACTAGTTTGTGGGGACGACGGAATAGTAAAAGTGAATGTCATGCTGAATTTATTTCAGCATCTTTATAAATTAGATCCTGAATCAAGTTCAGGATGACAAGAAACAACCTATGCAGATGAACTATCAGCCGCCGACAGACGAAGGATCGGCACTTGAAAAATACACAATCAATCTCAATGATCTGGCCAAAAAGGGTAAGCTCGATCCTGTGATCGGTCGCGACGAGGAGATTCGCCGTGTAATCCAGATCCTGTCTCGCCGAACCAAGAATAATCCAGTACTGCTTGGAGATCCTGGCGTCGGCAAAACTGCAATCATCGAAGGACTTGCTCTTCGCATTGTAAATGGTGACGTACCAGACACTCTTAAAAATAAACTTGTACTCTCTCTTGACTTGGCTGGCTTGCTTGCTGGTGCTGCTTATCGAGGTGAATTCGAAAACAGACTTAAAAAACTCATAAGTGAGATCGAAAAGACTGAGGGAAAGACGATTCTTTTCATAGATGAGCTACACACAATCGTCGGAGCCGGAGGAGCAGAAGGTGCGGTCGATGCCGGAAATATCCTCAAGCCAGCTCTAGCTCGTGGCGCCTTGCGCGCAGTCGGGGCCACCACTGTTCGTGAATATCGTCAATACGTAGAGCGTGATCCGGCGCTTGAGCGACGCTTCCAATCAGTACTTGTGGATGAACCATCTGCTGAAGACTCCCTTACTATTCTTCGAGGAATCAAGGAAAAATACGAGGTGCACCACGGTATCAAGATCACCGACGATGCACTCATCGCCGCAGTCAACCTTTCAAATCGCTATATCACAGACCGCAATTTGCCAGACAAAGCCATTGATTTAATTGACGAGGCAGCGGCTGGAGCCAAGATCGAGGTGGAGTCGATGCCCACAAGACTTGATCAGATCAAGCGCCGCATCATGCAACTTGATATCGAGCTTGCCGCACTCAAAAAAGAAAAAGGAATAGAGACTCGTAAAAAAACACTATCAGATGAGCGAGATACACTGAAACAAGAATTTGAGGGACTGGAAAGCAAATGGAAGGAGCAAAAAGAAATAATATCAAGTCTACAAAAACTGCGAGTGGAACAAGATCAACTAAAAGCTGAGCTTGAGACAGCCGAGCGCGACACATTGCTTGAGGATGCGGCAAAGATCAAATACGGCAAATTGCCAGAGATAGAAAAAAGGCTAAAAGAAGCAGAAGCACGGATAAAAAAAATACCTACAGATGAACTTCTTCTTAGAGAAGAGGTCACAGAAGATGATATAGCGCGAATTGTATCCAAATGGACGCATATTCCCGCAACTCGTCTGCTGTCCTCCGAGTCCGAGCGACTTGCAAACCTTGAGGAAGAGTTGAAAAACCGCGTGATCGGCCAAGACCATGCGCTTCATAAGATCGCAAATGCTGTACGGAGATCGCGTGCTGGCTTATCGGACGAGAAACGACCAATCGGATCATTTTTATTTTTGGGACCAACAGGTGTAGGTAAGACTGAGACAGCGAAAGCTCTCGCTGGGGCACTTTTCAATGATGAGTCCGCAATGATTCGAATTGATATGAGTGAGTATCAAGAAGCACACAATGTGGCACGACTTATAGGTGCACCTCCCGGATATGTCGGGTATGACGAAGGCGGACAGCTCACTGAAGCAGTAAGACGTAAGCCATATGCGGTAATATTATTTGACGAAGTTGAAAAAGCCCACCCACAAGTATTCAATACATTCCTCCAGATTCTGGATGAGGGACATCTTACTGATGGTCGTGGCCGTCGAGTAAATTTCAAAAATACCATCCTCATCCTCACCTCCAATCTTGGCAGCGAGATATTTGCAACCGATGCCAAGGAATCGGAAAAAGAAACAAAGATCATGGACACGGTACGGGCATTTTTCAAACCTGAGTTTATCAACCGACTCGACTCGATCGTAATATTCAATCCATTGAGTAACGAAATGATCGCTCGCATTGTTGATCTTCAACTCGCCGCAGTCTCTGAACTTTTGCAAAAACAGAATCTAAGTTT
>CAYOAI010000021.1:11969-14172 GCA_964401915.1 uncultured Gammaproteobacteria bacterium | reverse complement strand
CCGCACTTTGCCCCAACTGATCGCTTCTTTGCCCTGCCTTTCTCGGGAGTAGTAAAGGCTGGCTTCCCAACCGGTCAGGAAAATAACGTGCAAGATCTTCTCACACTTGATTCATATCTCGTCGATAATCCAGACAGGTCTTTTTTACTCAAAGTATCCGGCGACTCACTAATAGGAATTGGAATACTACCCGATGATCTGGCGGTTATTGAGAAAAGACGCGACGCACAAATAGACGATATTGTACTCGCTATGATTGATCGGGAATGGACACTTAAGATACTTAAAAATAAAAATGGCAAGACATATCTTGCATCAGCCAATTCTAAATATCCACCTTTTTATCCACAAGAGGACCTTCAGATATTCGGAGTTGTCAGAAGTATTGCGCGCAAACTATGATATGTTTCAGATCTATTCATGGCCCAGTGTCATTTTACATGTTGATGGAGATGCATTCTTCGCATCATGCATACAGGCAACACACCCAACCCTCAGAGATAAGCCAGTCGTAGCAGGTGCTGAACGAGGAATTGCCACAGCTGTCTCATATCAAGCTCGAGCCTTAGGGATTACTCGTGGCATGCCGGTTGCCAAGATCCGAAAGCTTTTTCCGCAATGTGTTGTCTTCCATTCAGATTATCGGACTTACCATATCTTCTCTCAGAAGATGTTTATGATCTTGCGAAAGTACAGCCCATGTGTGGAGGAGTATTCCATTGACGAGGCATTTGCCGATCTGCAGGGAATGAGGCGTCCTTTGCATATGACGTATCGAGAGATTGGAAAGCGCGTGCAACAAGAGATTCACACCACGCTTGGAATCACAGTCTCAGTTGGTATCTCGCTCACCAAAAGTCTAGCCAAGATAGCATCCTCACACTCTAAGCCCTCGGGGTTTACCCTTATTCCAGGTCATTCAATTGAAGATTTTTTGAAAGAGAGAAAGCTGTCTGACATATGGGGTGTGGGGCCACAGACAGCAAGTTACTTGCAAAAATTGGGACTGCGTACTGCTCTCGACTTTGCAAATATGAGTGAGGAAGTGGTCAAACAACGTCTTTCAAAGTCGTACTTTGAGATATGGCAGGAACTTCGAGGAATCAAAGTATACGAGGTATCTTCCCATTCCAAATCCGCATATAAGTCCATGATTCAAAGCCGCACATTCCCACCAACTCAAGATAAAGATATTTTGTGGGCTCGGCTGCTCTCTCACATTGAAGACGTATTCACGCGGGCTCGTGTATCTAATTATTATGTAGGCACTGTCACAATATTTCTTAAGACGCAAGGATTCAGATACATACGCCGCGAGATCGTGCTTGAGGAAAAAATACAGTATCCCTATCTTATCCATCAAAAGTTAAAAGATATATTTGATGAGATCTATCAAAAAAATATTTTGTATCGCACAGCGGGATGCATATTGTCTAACCTCGACCAAAAAGCAGTGCAGCAGACAAGTCTTTTTGAACCAACGATTGAGCTGCAGAAGAAAGTAAAAAATATCTACCCTCTTCTTGACAGTCGAAAGGTACATTTTGGAAGCGCTTTGTTTGACGAGAAAAAAAATACTGAGAAAAAAGCCCCTCCTCTTTTTACACTTCCCACTCTTTCTCTCTCTGATCTTGGTTAATTAAGATAGACGGATTACATCTTCTTCTATTTTTATAAAGCCCTCATAATTCAAATCATTAAGAATTTTTTGCACGCGAATTTCTTCTTTTTTTGCAAACCTATTTAATAACCTCCTTATAATAAGACTCTCTGTTTCGGTAAGTGCTCTAAGAATACTCCCTCGTATCTGGCGATCTGATCCTTCAAATTTTGATTGGGTCGTATGGTGTAGACTTCTACGTGCTGGATTTTTAAATCCTTTCTTAAGATAGGCTCCATAATCCATAAGCGCATAATACCAATCTCGAGGATTTGCACGATCTAATGTTTTATCAATCAGTACTAAAATATCCTTGTCTGATATAGCATCTTTATCTTTGAAAAACTCATGGATATAGACAGATCGAATATTGGTCTCGATAAATACCACAGGCTGATTGAAAGCAAATGCACAGATCGCGCCTGCCGTATTCACCCCAATCCCCGGCAATTTAATAAGCATTTCTTGATTGTGTGGAAGAATTTCCTTCTGCTCACGCATGATAACAAGCGCTGCACGATGTAGATAAAGTGCCCGTCTATT
>CAYOAI010000021.1:0-11869 GCA_964401915.1 uncultured Gammaproteobacteria bacterium | reverse complement strand
TCTGCTCACGCATGATAACAAGCGCTGCACGATGTAGATAAAGTGCCCGTCTATTGTATCCCATCCCTTGCCAGACGCGCAAGACCTCGGAAAAAGGAGCTTCGCTCAGTATCTTAAAGTTGGGAAATCTCGAAATAAACTCTTTATATTTTTGAACTACTCGATTTACCTGTGTCTGTTGAAGCATTACCTCCGACACCAAAATCATGTAAGGATCACGCGTTTTCCTCCATGGCAAATCACGCTTATTGTCTTTATAAAAATCCCACACAAGACGTTGAAATGATGCGATTTTAGCCTTTGTTAGTTTCATATTTATATGCTATGTTACAATATCCTCATGGCACTTCTCTATTCTGAACAACTCCCGATGGGTTGGGAGGCCGCAAACTTTGATCTTGTTGGAACAGATGATAAAAGTTACTCGCTCAAAGATTTTACAAACCGCAAAGGCCTTCTCGTAATCTTCACATGCAACCATTGTCCTTATGCTAAAGCAGCCTGGCCACTTATTACTAAGCTTCACGGTAAGTATGGCGCAGACATTGCGTTTGTTGCTATAAATCCCAATGACTATGAATCATATCCCGATGATGCACCAGATGCAATGAAAGAGAAGGTGACAACGTGGAATATCCAATTTCCATACCTCGTAGACGACACGCAAGAAGTTGCTAAATTATATAGGGCTCAGTGCACGCCTGACCCATACCTTTTTAAAATTGAAGATGGTATATGCAAACTCTTCTATCATGGTCGCATCAACGACAACTGGCAGGAACCGGAAAATGTAAAAGAGCAAAATCTTGAAGGTGCGATAGACAAACTTCTCGTAGGTGAGAATTCACCCCAAACTCAACCCCCCTCCATGGGCTGCTCGATTAAATGGAAATCGTGACTTCATGATTAATTCACCAGCATATCGCAATATTTTGACGAAAGCGCAAGAATACAATGCCCTACTTATTGCAGTAAGCAAGAGCCAGAGTATTGAAGATATTCAGATACTGTACGATCTAGGCCAACGAGACTTTGGTGAAAACCGTGTGGCTGAACTTTTAACTAAATATGAAGCCTTACCGAAGGATATAAGATGGCACATGATCGGACATCTTCAGTCAAATAAAGTGAAATATATTGCCCCTTTTATACATCTTGTTCATTCGGTAGATAGTGTCGGACTTGCAAGCGAAATAGATAAACAAGCTAAAAAAAATAGTCGCACTATCCCATGTCTCTTGCAGATTAGAATTGCACAAGAGGAAAATAAGTATGGCATTTCGCAAGATAAAGTAATTGAGACCTTATCGGCTGTTAAAAATCTAAAGAATATAAGTATTAGGGGCCTTATGGGAATTGCGACAAATACGAAAGAGGTCGGACAAATCACATCTGAATTTCACAATTTAAAATTATTGAGAGATCATCTTAGCAAGATAAAAATGCTACACGCAGACTCTCAACTTTCAATTGGTATGTCGTCAGACTGGCAGATTGCATTGTTGGAAGGAGCCACAATACTTCGTATTGGATCTTTACTTTTTAATTCAGTTGAAAAGTAATTGATCAACAATCTATACTACATAAGTCACTCATGAAAATCCAAAATGTACAGGCAGTTGAGATACTTGACTCCAGGGGTAATCCAACACTCAAGGCATTTCTCACATTAGAAAATAATGAAGTTGTATGGAGTGCGGTCCCATCTGGCGCGTCTACAGGTGCCCACGAGGCAGTTGAACTACGAGATAAAGATGGGAAGCGCTATGGAGGAAAAGGTGTATTAAAAGCTGTCGAGAATGTAAATACAATCATACGAGAAAAGCTGATCGGGCAAGATCTCGACCCCAAAAAAATCGACACACTTCTTATCAAGCTGGACGGAACTGAGAATAAATCTACACTCGGTGCAAATGCTATTCTCTCAGTCTCACAAGCTGTACTATATGGTGCCGCACGAAATGAGAATATACCACTCTGGAAATTTATATCTCAGTATTTCGCGCTAGGGAAGGCTCCATCTTTCCCCCGTATAATGTGCAATGTGGTAAACGGAGGAGCACACGCAAGTTGGAATTTTGATATTCAAGAGTTCATGATCTCACCAGTTTCAACCACTCCCTCAACATCTATTCGACAGGCTTCAGAAGTCTATCAGCAGCTTGGCCGCAACCTAAAAGAACAAGGACTTCGTACACTTGTCGGAGATGAGGGCGGATATTCACCAGAGCTCTCATCAAATGAAGAAGTACTTAGTGCCATTACTAAAGCCGAAAAAGACATTGGGTATACCAATGGAGTTGATATTCAGTTTACACTCGATGCTGCAGCCTCTGAGTTCTACAAAAATGGTAAATACGTTTTTCAGAAGACGGGTCAAGCTCTTTCGGAAAGCGAACTTTTGGACTACTACCTTAAACTACAGAATGAGTTTGGCATTATATCTATTGAAGATCCTTTTGCGCAGGACGACTGGGATGGATTTGTCTCAATTACTCAAGAGGCAAAAGATAAATTCATCGTTGTCGGTGATGATCTTTTTGTCACTAATCCCAAAAGAATTCAGATAGGAGTAGACAAAAAAGCAGCCAGTGCTCTCCTTGTTAAACCCAATCAGATAGGAACAATCAGTGAGACTATGGATGCGATCACCATGGCACGTGATGCTGGCTATAAGATCGTTATATCTCACCGCTCCGGTGAGACAGAAGACCCACTTATTGCTGATTTGGCTTATGGAGTAGGAGCTGATTTCTTAAAAACTGGGGCACCCTGCCGTACTGACCGCGTGGCCAAATACAATCGACTTCTTGAGATCGAGTCAAGAGAGATATGATACTTCAAAGCCTATTTATGAAATAATCTTCGAATTTCAAAATATAAGATATTGGCAAAAACTCCAAAAATCAATACAAAGACAATGGTGTTGGGCGAGGTAAGAATTGCAAATATATCTCTCACTACCCGCCAAGGATCACTTATTACCTCCCACGAATTGGTTCTGGCAAAACGCCCCATCGCAACCGCATATGCAATTGCAAAATTTATGAGCACGATAAAAAGGTTGAAATTAATTTTCTTTAAAGTAAGCTCCTCCCATAATCTTCGTACTCCTTGTTCAAAAAATCTCATACTCACATAATATGTGACGGCTCCAAGTGGAATAAAAATAGCAAACTGAATTATCACAAGCATTAGTCTGATTCCGCTCACCTCCGGCAATTCCCAACGCAAATGTATAGAATCTGTCACTATATAGATAGTATTGGGAACGATCAAAAGCCAAGGAAAAAATAAAAGTATTTTTGCAAATCTCGATTCAACTTTATTTAGGGCCCAAGAAAACCAAACTCCCAAAAAAGCAAGTAAGATATTCCATATCATCCAGATGATATTAAAAAAAAGTATATACATAAATTTTTATGCTGTAGCTGTGGCACTACTCGCTGTTCTTCCCAGAATTAAATATGTAGCGTAACCTGCAATCAACGAGATTAAAAGTGCTCCAACTGTGCCCAGGTATAGTCCAAACGCTGGGTATAAATATCGAACTGATAATGCATACAATAAGCAATTAGGTAATGCGCTTAATATGAGGGGACGTGCCAGGGCTTGGGTAAATTTCACTCCGTGAGCATGATAGGCAATCGTAAATGTGGATAGGTACAAAACTGGAAACGCTGCAAATACACCACCAGCCAAAGGTCCAGCGATACGACTTATGATCAACACAAAAGCCACCATTGAACCCGCAAATACAGCACGCCCTACTATCTGTAGTGGAGTATATGTCATCTCTATTTTTTGATGTGTATCATTTAAATATTTTTTAAAGAAAAAATTAAAAAATACAAAAGTTATAGTCCACAGACTCAAGGATAATAAAAAATTATTGATTCTAAATATAATTACCATTAAGGCCGCCACCGCCCATACTGTAATTCCACTCAGTACTGCCACCCAATATCCGCGAGGTAGTACTAAAGATGCTATCATAAGGAAAAATGCAGTAAAACAAATCATTATGGGAAATGTTGTAGTGGCAGCCGAGGCGAAATCCATGCTCTGAGTAAGGCCAATAAAAAAGTATGAGACCACCATAGTCGACGGCATCCCACCTATTACGCCGCCTATCTGACTTCCATGATGCTCAGCGATAACGGTTGCCAATAGGATCCATACACCCCCAACTAAAAATGATAAAAGTAGTCGAATATAAAAAAGATCGTGTAGTAATATCATGTCAAAATAGAGAGTTTAGTTGCTTTTCTTGTCTTCTGTATGATGAAAGTGCTCAAGTATAATCTCTTTTTCGTCTTTTATTTTTTCAAAAAGTGCCTGAAGAGGATGACGCTGTTGAGCTTTATACACAAGGACATTTATGAAAAGCAACATCATCCCTACTCCACTGAATATATAAAGGATTGTAAACAGTTTACCTATTGTCGTATGTGGTACAGTCTCACCAAATCCTAATCCCGTCAATACCGTTACTCCAAGATACAATGCATCTATTAAATTAAGTCCTTCTACTTTCCAATAAAAAATCGTCCCAATAGAAATAATGATAAAAACAGATATCAAAAGATTTTTAAAATTTAATTTTTTAAGAAAATCCTCTTTAAACATTGTTTTTATTTCTTCTCAAAGTAAAGCGTAACGGTTGACATTACGGTCTGACTCCCTGGGTTGAGGTCTGCAACTTGTGCACTTTCGGCAATCGACAGACTATCTTTTTGCATATATGGAATAGGCCCTGAGCCATCTGAGGATTCAACAATATTCACAACTCGCCCCAGGCGTATTCCAAGCTTTTTAGCAAGTGCCGCAGCTTGTTCCTTAGCGTTTATAATTGCACGATCGCGGGCTTGTTCTCTGAACTTCTCTGGCTTATCAACAACGAATTCAATGTTGCCTATTTGATTTGCACCAGCTTTTGTTGCAACAGAGGCAATCTCCGCTGCGCGATCTACATCATGGATCTTGACAATTATACTTACATTAGCTGAGTATTTTTTTTCAGTGTTCGTATTTTTCCCGTAATCATAGTCTGGATTCACCGAGTAATTGGAAGTCTTGATATCTTGCTCTTTAATACCAAGCTTTTTGATTGCTGCAATGACTGTATTATTTTTGGATGCTAATTCTTGCTCGGCGGCGGGTGCTGATTTAGCATTTTCTATGACGACTCCCAAATTGATGGTTGCCGTATCTGGCACTACATCGACCTTGCCCTCGCCAACCACAGCAAGGTCTGTGCTCGTCTTATTCTCCACAGTGAGAGGATACGAGATATTGAATGCTTTGATAAAAAATAACGCAAGAAGTGTGATCCCCACTATCGCAGCGTATGTCCTGACAATTCTGCTATCCATAGAAAAATCATATCATAAAAAAAGAAGTGATTTACTTAAGAAAGTTTTTTTATCTTTGATAGGAAATCGTCGACTGTGAAATTAGCCGCTCGTATCTCATCGTAATCAAATTCGACATTTGCAAGATCTTTGTATATCTGAGTACGATATGCAAGAAGTCGTGGATAAGATCGTGCAAGTGCCTCCATATTACTTTCACCTTCTCTCTTACGAAAAATCTCACCCCAGTAGACGGCTTTCACCTCTTTAAGATACTGCTCGTACATTGTTCGTTGAACATTTGTAGGCGTATCAAGAAATACAATAGTTGTAAGCTTCTTAAGATTCTTAAGAATACTTTCACCTGTGTAAATCACACTTCCAGTCGTATCAACAACCACATTTTGGCTATTGTTGGGCTTACCCTCAATTTCTTTGAGGATACTCCCCATAATTTCTTGTTCTTCATTAAGATACTTTTCACTACGTGTCTTATATGTCGCCTCATATGGCTGTCCCATCCATGATGAAAGAGTACTGTTTACGTCCCCCCCTTTAAGAGTACCTTCTTTTTCAAGTCGCTCTTTAATGAGAGCATCAACATAAAAGTGCGTATATCCAAATCTTTCTGACAACTGCTTTGCCCAGTAAGTCTTGCCCGAGCCCGACATGCCGATAAGTGAGATTATCATTGTAAAGACGAAAGTATAGCAGACTTGATCTCTTCGTATGAGCTTCCAACTGATATTTTTTTTGATTTCTTTTTCTGCAAATCGGCAATGACTCCACCATCATCTACATCTATACCTGTATGTGCATTTATTACATCTGCGAATTTGATCGGCGATGCGGTCGCGTGAATGATCGGAATATACTTATCAGACAACTGCCAACTCTCCCATGCTGACCATGCCACAGCAGTGTGTGGATCGAGTAAATAATCATACTTTTCATAAACAGATTCAATTGTTGCGGTAGTCTGCGCGTCACTTACAGATGTAGCGTCTACAAATCTGGTAAATGCTGCGTGATCATGACCCATCAACTCCTGTATGCGCTCAAAATTACTTGGAGCACCGATATCCATGGCGTTGGATAAAGTAGCGACTGCATCCTGCGGAGTATATTTCCCTGTCCTTACATATCTCACCACAGGATCATTGGCATTATTAGCAACCAAGAACTTGCCAAATGGAAACCCCATTGCGCGGGCAAATAAACCGGCTGTCAGATTACCAAAGTTCCCAGATGGCACAATAAACGCAAGGTTATCTTGAGGCATCTGAGCATATGTATACGCATAGAATATAATCTGGGGAATAAGGCGCCCGATATTTATTGAGTTTGCAGATGTCAAATTTAGACCTACAAGATCAGGGTCTGAAAATGCTTGTTTTGCCAACGACTGACAATCATCAAATACACCGTCTACCTCGATAGACACGACATTGCCAGCAACTCGCGTAAGCTGCTCTTCCTGCAACCTACTGACTTTGCCCTTGGGATACAAAATAACAACATTGATATCTTTACAATCGGCAAATCCCTGTGCCACGGCTCCACCGGTGTCTCCAGATGTAGCTGTCAGAACTACAATTTTTTTATTGTTCTTTTTTATATAAACTTCCATAAGGCGAGCCAAAGTGCGCGCTGCGATATCTTTGAATGCAAGTGTGGGACCATGAAAAAGCTCAAGTATGTAGACATCTCCAACTTTTTTGAGCGGTATAGGGAATGTAAGCGCATCCTGCACAACAGACTTAATCTCACTGTCTGTTAAGTCTGAACTCAACCATTTGCGAAGGACTGCTGTGCCAACTTCCGCAAGGGTTGCTCCCTTGAGAGATGAAATCTCGCCACCACTAAACTGTGGAATCCTGTCGGGATAATATAGCCCACTATCTGTAGCAAGCCCTTTAAAAAGAGCGTGTTCAAAATCCACGGGGGGAGATTTTTTGTTGGTACTATAAAATTGCATAGATAAATTGTAGCATAGCAAAGGGACAAACGAGACTTAGTCTTTCCACTTCCACCATTTAAGAAGTTCTGGGTTATGCCTCTTATGTGAGGCAAAGTACACAGCGCATCGGAATGTATAGAGCACACATCGATCAATATGCGTACCCCGAATTCGAATGAGATTCTCATACATCAATTGCGGATCCGCCCCGACGAGATCAGATGGATGTTGATACCCAAGATCTATCAGATCTTGCGCAATGCTACGACCAATACCAGGAATAATCAATAAATCTTTTTTCATAAATCTTTTAATCTTACTAGTACGACTAAAGTATAATAAAAATATGCAGCTCAACAAGCTCACACAAGACGAAGAAAAAGTCATAATCCACAAAGGCACTGAGGCGCCCTTTACTGGTGAGTATGATACTACGTTTCGAGAAGGAACCTATGTGTGTCGTCAGTGCAATACACCCCTTTACGTGTCAAACAGCAAGTTCCACTCCGGTTGCGGGTGGCCAAGCTTTGATCAAGAGATAGATGGAGCTGTGAAGCGCATTCCAGATCCAGATGGATCGCGAACCGAGATAACATGTGCAGCATGTGGTGGACACTTGGGACATGTATTTGAGGGTGAAGGATATACTGAAAAAAATACCAGACACTGTGTGAACTCAGTATCCCTTAAATTCATACCGAAGGAATAAAAACCCTTTTATTATGTCAAAACAAAATGAGACGATTGTACTTGGAGGTGGATGCTTCTGGTGCACGGAGGCAATATTCACACAGTTAAAGGGAGTGCTCTCAGCCACACCAGGATACGCTGGCGGAACACTTAAAGATCCAGGATATCATGAAGTGTCAGCCGGAAATACAGGACACGCCGAGGTGATCCGCCTTGAGTTTGATCCAGAAATCATCCCACTTACGGATATCTTGGATGTATTTTGGCACACACACGATCCCACAACTCTCAATGCTCAGGGGAATGATGTGGGCACACAATACCGCTCAGTTATTTTTTACTCCTCAGCTGAGCAAAAGAGAATCGCGGAAGAATCTCTTGCGAATGTACAAAAGTCTGGCGAATTTGCGAGCGCAATCGTGACAGAGATTCAACCGATAGACGTTTTTTATGAAGCAGAAACATACCACAAGGACTACTACGCGAAAAACTCAAGCGAACCTTACTGCCAGCTTATTATCTCTCCCAAGTTGACCAAACTTCGGGAAAAATATTCTGGCAAGCTGAAAAAATAAAATAGTATTGATAGCTGCTACTTCTTCTTATTTGTTTCAATAAACATTATTTTTGCAACCAATGATACAGCCAATATGATAATCCACGAAAGTCCAACTTGTTGCAGGAGCATATCTTCTCGTTTCTCGACCTCGCGCAAAGATCGACCTGCGAGAACATAACCTTTGATTCCATTCTCTACCCGAGTGACAACTATCGCATGCCTTATTCCTTTCTGAGGTTCCCAGGTAATCCTATCCTGCTTATGCACTTTGGTGTACTCAAGTACTCCTTTGGGGAGGGTTGGTACCTTACCATTAAGTCTGGCTGTTGATGCAATAGCCTGTCCGCGATCATCATAGACAATTACAAAGGGTGATAGGCTTTTGGAAATGTTAATAATTTCAATCGCCGTCTGAGGAGTTGGAAGTTTTTTCTGTCCCAGTTGACCGGCTAGATCCTCCGATATCTGGATCTGTGGATCATTGGCTGCCTGACGAAGATTCTGCTGACCTACTACGTACACGAGTCCACACAAAGCGGTAACAACAACAGCAAGGTGTATCCAATACTTTATTTTACTTAACACGAAACAATTATCACAGTAAAATAAAAATATTTCAACTAAGATCAACGCTCATAGCTAATTACCTCGTCTCCTGAGCACTGGGAAAAGATACATATAGCCGCCAGTCAGCATCATCACAAAAAGTGAGATGACAAAGTAGATACTGAAGTCGTTGTGCAGAAATCTCATAAGCCCCACGTCCAAAAATGGCAAACTGCTAAAAAAAGAGTACTTAAGCACAATTCCCGTAATACTCATAAATAGTATGAGAAATGACGTGAGATACAAGAATAGTCTGTGAATCACTTTTGCCAATAGATATACTTTAGTCATCGTCTCCCTCCCCGACTTGTATTGATTTAATTGCACCCTTATCTGGCTGGCGCAGCACCTTTCCATTCACATCGCCTATGTATATCAAGCCAAGTAGGCGCATGGCTGTGGCCGAATGGCTACCACGTCCAGCTTTGGTGATAAATGGTTGAGTTGCATCTTTGCCACAATATGGAGTGATAAGTCCTCCCCCGCCTGGATGGCGAGCGAGGAAATCCGATACAGCATATACTTTATTTTCGATTATTATCCAACAGTCACTGGAATTATTGTGTTTTGAAATCTCGCCACTTGTAAGTACAGTATTTGGGTCTATTGATGCTGTACTTGAGGTCGTAGATAAACTTGCAGTTTGCCGTCTATAGCGCACTACACTAAAAGCTATAAGAACAGAGAGAATGAGGATACTGATCGATCCAAAGATAAATTCTCTTTTGAAGCTTAAGCGCATTTGATAAATTATATCAAAGATACATTTGGGAGCAAAATGTGAGTTTGTCGACCGCTTTCGCCTTTCCTTTGATATTATTTTACCGAGGGCTATATCATTATGAGTAATATAATTATTGGAAAAGGAAATTTGGATGGGAAAGCTGTCTTCGCGAGTGACGACTTTAAAAAGGGTGAGGTAGTTATTCAATACAATCTCAGACCACTGACCAAAGAAGAATTTGGGAATTTGCCAGAAAAAGAAAAAAAGTTTACTCATACCCATTGGGGAGTAGTTTATCTATATTCGAAACCCGAGAGATACGTAAATCATTCGAGAAGTCCCAATACTTATCAGGACTTGATTAAAAAATGCGATGTAGCCCTTCGGGATATACAAAAAGGAGAAGAAATCACAACGGATGCTATGAAAGATGATGTTTCTTAATACTAATCACAAGAATTTGACATCACGCCTTACTTTGATTTTGCGTTCAATCTACCACCGAGCCACACAGAAGGAAAAGCGAGTATAACTAACGCAATTGGATACCATTCAGGCCCTGCTTTTCCCCAGGTCTTAACCAACCCAAGTGTACCCGCCGCAGTTCCTATTACAGCTAGTACGAAGACGTGCTTCATCGCGCGTTGTGGTGCTAAAGCTGCTGTGACATAGCCGCCCAATACCGTATAAGCTGTACGATATGCAAGCGCAAGGACCAGCATCCATGTGACGAATAAACCTTCGTATATAGGCGGGAAGACGCCAAGCTTTTCCAGTATCAGATCTGTCACTACACTCAATATAAATACTGTGACAAATCCTGCCAATACTGCACCAATACTTTTGGGAAACTTTTTCATATGTTTTTTAGTATAACAAACACAAAAATGAAAGCTCCTGAGAATTTATGAAAAATCTACATTTGCGGCGAAGGCTGAAGCATGCCTACACGATTTCCCTCGGTATCTTCGATTGATACAAAGAGTCCGATTCCTGGGATATCCATCTGCTCGCTCACGATCTTTCCTCCTGCTTTTTTCACACTCTCAATACTTGCTTTGAGATCGTCGACAGATATGACGAGGGAGGGATACTGAAAACCCGGCTCATTCTTATAATCATAAAAGCCTCCGTTGATCGTACCGGGTGCCTTGGGGCGTCCACTTTTTTCGTCCGACTCAGTTGTGGTTGCGAGTAAGTAGCCTCCCATATCAGGGCCCATCAGCTTCATATCCCAACCAAAAGCATTTGTGTAGAAGTCCGCTGTTCGCTTTTTATCCTTCGCTGGCATCTCAAAATGTACGACTGGATTCTTTTTCATAATAAAAGTATAACAAACATTAATTAAACTTCAGACAAGAATACATTTGAGTTTTTTATCTAGACTTTCTGAAGGTGTGTATCTTTAAATCCAGTATTGTACTTGAGTCCAAATCCAAGCGCTCGATCGAGCGCGATATGGGAGACATATGCTATCCCAAAAGCCATGATGACATCACTCTGCGAGAGCATCCCGACAAATACAACAAATGATGCAGGTAAGTAGCTATGAACAAGATTGTAGATAATACGGCCAAGAGTCTTGTTCAGCAGATACCCCGCTATCGATATATCGGGTAATATCCAAAAAGCAATAATAGCCAGCCACGAAACATTATTTAATGTACTGAAGAAAAATAAAGATAAAAGAAAGATAAGAAGTGCCTCGAGTCGCAGAATTACTTTGATCATATGACTTCGCTAAATTCACTCTCCCTGATTAACACTCACAGAAACATGGAGATTGATATTGATTTAAGTCTACTAAATAATCTCAGATTTTTTACTCACAACCTTCAAGCCATAATCTAATATAATTAGATTATCGGAATAAAGGAGACGGGATAATATGAAAGGATTCTTGTCAAACATCGAGGAGAAGACATTAGCCAATACATACTTTAGGCAGGTGCTTTATACAGGACAGCACGCTCAGT
>CAYOAI010000020.1:0-14973 GCA_964401915.1 uncultured Gammaproteobacteria bacterium | reverse complement strand
CTCAAGTTTTGAGATGAGATGGTCTACTTGATTTTTTTTACTTTCAGTTATCATGAGTTGGTCACCTTCCCGACGCTTCCGACGGAACTATTCAGGAAATAATTTTTATTATCCAATGGATAAACCTGAAGTCTTGATGATTCTTAATAATTATATCAGTAGCTAAGCCCTCGTGCAAGCTTATATCTCCCCAAGTAGCTCTCTGAGGGATTTGGGTTGATATTGTCCCGATGCTTTTTTCTGTGCTTTTTTGGCTACAAACTGCTCGCGTATCTTTACTGCATCCTGCTGCTTTTTTTGGAATTTCTCGACACGCCCCTTGGTATCTATAAATCGGTGTTCTCCTGTGTAGAGAGGGTGGCATTTGTAGCATACCTCAACGCGGATTGAATCGCGGGTTGAGCTTGTCTCAAATGTGTTTCCGCATGAGCAGACGACAGTTGCGCTCTGGTATGTAGGGTGGATTGCAGCTTTCATAAGGATATAAGTATACCAAAATTTATTAGTTTTTCACGGTTAAAAACACCTTATCCCATTTGCCCTGTTCGATGATCTGATCGAGGTTGTGAAAAGATTTGTTGATTCGGTGATCAGTAAGTCTATTTTGGGGGAAATTGTATGTTCGGATTTTGTCTGCTCGTTCGCCCATACCTATGTCTTTCACAAATGAGAAGACCATACCCTTTTTCTTCTCTTCGTCGAGTTGATAAAGCTTGGCCGCAAGAAGCTCAAGCGCTATCTGGCGATTTGCCTGCTGATGGCGCTCTCGAGATGCGGTGACCACAACGCCTGTTGGCTTGTGTGTGAGTCGCACAGCTGTTGAGACTTTGTTGACGTTTTGGCCGCCATGGCCACCAGCGCGGAAAAACTGCCATTCAAGATCTGTCGAGTTGACGACTGTCTCGGAGTGAATGATCGCGGGCAGCACGATGATGATGCATGTTGATGTATGGATTCGGCCTTTGCGCTCTGTTGCTGGGATACGCTGGATGCGGTGTACACCAGTTTCCCCTTTGAATAGATTGTATGCTCCCTCACCTTTGATTCGAATGACTGTGTCATCGACTGGAGTCACGGTAAAGCGCGACTTAGCTGCGAATTTGATATAGGAGTTGACGAGCTCATCGGCCCAGATCTTGGCCTCGTCTCCACCTACTCCGGGGCGGAATTCAATCAGTGCGACATTGGGATTAGTTTGCATACAATTGTTTTAAATTTATGAAGTGAGTTTTTTTATTAGATCAACAAGTGCCAATTTTTCCTGCTCACCTGTCTTGAGATTTTTAAGATTCACAATACCCTTTTCTTTTTCTTCAGGTCCGACTATTGCTGCATATGGTATTTGAACCTTGTCAGCGTATTTGAGTTGTTTATCAAGGGGTTTTGTAGCATCTGGATAGAGTTCAGTTGCGATATTTGCCGCTCGAAGCATTTGTGCGCATGACGCAGATTCACAGGCTAAATCATTATTGAAAATAGTGACGAGTATTTTAGTTTGCCGAGGATTGATTTGTGGAAGCAGATTTTTTTCTTTCAGGAATTCAAGGAGTACCACGTCGGATGTAGCAAATCCAACACCTGGAATCTGATATTTGGAGTCATAACTCGCCACGAGATTATCATAGCGCCCGCCGCCAAAAAGAGAGCGTGTGAGTGCCCCGCCCTGCATCTTGACCTCAAACACAAGTCCTGTATAGTAGTCAAGTCCGCGGGTAATGTTGTAATTAATTTGAAAATATTGGTCAATTTTAAGACTTTTAAGAAGCGAGAAAAGTGGAGTAAAATACTCTGATTTTTCTTCACTCTGGTTTTTTAATAGCTCCGTCAATTTTTCTATTTTTTGTTCATCTGGCTCGATATTTGTTAGAAGTTTTTTGAATTCAGAACTATCAATTTTTTCCTGTCGGTCGATAGCATCAAGAAGCTTAGGGTATTGAGCAGTAGTAAATCCAAGCTGGGCAAGATTTTTTTCCATCTCGGATCTTGAGTTGAGATACACGACAAAATCGTCAGATGTGGCGCCAAGTTCTGTCATGACTGAGATGGCTACGGCCAGAATTTCTGCGTCGGCAACTACATCGGCTGGCCCCAATATATCAAAATCCTGCTGGTAGAACTCGCGCCCTCTCCCCTTTTGTGGAGCCTCATAGCGGAATCTTTGGCCATTGTTGAAAAGTCGGAGTGGGAATGTGAGCTCGCGCGCTCGAGCAGCTACCATGCGGGCCATGGATGGGGTGATCTCAGGTCGCATGACGAGTACGTCTCCATTCTTGTCGATCACCTGGTATGTCTGCCGCTTGATAAGCTCCTCTGACGTCTTTTCAAGATAGATATCGATGGGCTCAAGAATCGGGCCATCATAAGAGACAAAACCGTAATTATCGGCTATGTTGCGAATTTTTGCGAAAAGATACTCTTGAGTAGCTTTCTCGTCTGGATATAAGTCGCGAAAACCCCGAATTGGATTCAAACTTGGCTTTGCCATAGGATATATTATAGACTATTTTTGCTTTAAGCACTTTGTGTAAGAAGATTAAAGATTAACAGTAGAGGCAATAATGACTCCTGTAGCGTTTGCAATGGTTCCAGGCGCCCTTTTTAATTCCGCGCGGAAGTTGATATCTGTTGAGGCAAAGGGTACACGAGCAAATGTGACTTCAGATATTGGGGTATAGCGACTATGTGGCGTAACTGGTTTATTAAGTCTTACAAGAGATAGGGTATGATTATCTGGTCTTCCAGCTCCATTTACATGTCCCCTTGGATTCCAAAGAATAACTCCATGATCAAATTGAGTACCTTCACTAGCTAAATCGTTTAAAGATGCTAAGCCGCTGTTTCTTAAGTCAAAGCTATCTCTCTCATCAGGATTTAAAGATCCTAAATCACTTTGTAATGTGGCTAAGACTCCCTCTATATTTCTAGCCGCAAGCTCTGCATCAATTTCTAAACCGAGTGGTGTACCAGCGTCTTTAAGGAATATAACTAATCGATCTTTTTGACTAATTTCCGATGTTGAAGTTTCTGTCATCGTCATAAGAAAACGCATTATAGCAAAAGCTTGAAATAAAATCAAGGATTCGATCTGGTGAAAAAACTACTTGCTGGGTTTAGATTCAGATTTAAACAACTATAAAATCAGTTCTACGATCAAATTCAGTCTGGAACCTTTCGGGATATTCATTAGGGAAAAAAGAATGCATATCGCTAGAGAAACTTCCAATAAGAACTGCGGGTACTCGTACAAGATGATTATCAATATTTTCCATCTTTGCTAAGGACCCTACATAAATTTCACGAGGCGGTTTTATTCTAGTCGAAAAAGGCACAAGAGATTTAATTAAAATCCGTGGCCGGTGTGATGACGTATGATCATCTGTGTCTTTCGGTAATTCTGATAGACCTAATCTATTCAAATTCGGAGCAAAGCGCCCATCATCAATAGATTCGCCATCCTCCCAAGGAGCACTAAGCTCTTCTTGAACGTCCAAAGGAAATACTGGGGTATTGGAAATTTTACCGATCGCTTCAATTGCACGTTTCATTTGACCAGATGAGATTGGTAAATTGGGGGGTAATAGTAGCGTGCGGGTGACAGATCTGATGTGTTCAGGTATTTTAATCTGGAAGCCATTCATTCGCATTCCAAATGTTTGTTCTACTCCCACGATTTATTTCTTAGAAACGGATAATTTTTGAATTATACTCCTATTATAGGCTGTTTTCAATAAGATTAAACTATTTGGTATTTTAGATGGAATTTAACAGACGGGAAGATCGTGATGAGTATAAGCTACGGCTTACTTATTCTTATTCGGGAGCTATTACCAAAAAATTCTACCTCCGCGAATTCGATTAGCCCTCCCATGGTTAAAAAAATTAGGGCATATTCAAGTTTGTCCTGGTCAGAATAAGGACCTATATACGCCTTTCCCCCTTTTTGCAGTATGCGAAATACTTCTGTGTAGGATGCTACACCGTATTCAAGTGGAATCTTAGGCGTGAAATATGAAAGACCATAATGGGACACTACAATTGTCGCTGTCTCATCATCGAGATCAAGCGAGTGAGATAAGCTGGTGGAGTGTAAAGTAGGCACATCTTCAGGATCTATATCAGCTAACCCAAGTGCACAGTAAAAATCTTTTCTACGATCTTCATCATGTAGCTTGGGGTTGATAGAGAATACGTCAACACCACGATTCCGAGCCTCTCTGGCAAATAGACCTCTTCCAGATCCGTGATCCACAACACGAACACGTCCTTGGCGCAACTCTTCAAGATCCACTCCAAGGTTGTCTTGATAGGTGATCAAATTAGCATTTGAATAAACAGATCCATTGGCCATAATTAGCGCATCAGTTTCAGGATCGCCATCCCAATCCTCCAGAGATACAAGTTGTGAAAATGGCGCTAAAGCTCTCGCAATTTGGTCCTGTGCAAGTCCACTTCCTAGGGCCAAAGTGGCTAATCTATCAGGATGATCTGGCCTTAGAGCGGCTAATTGGACAACTAGACCATAATGCCCAGGAAGATGGGTTGCCGGAAATGTTTGATCAGGAGAATAGCCAAAGCGCTCAGGCATGATTGGCAGTATACTCTACTATAGGTTAATTTGCAAGGAATGGTAAAATTCTTTGCAGATTATTGTTGCGATGAAGCTACAAGCTTGAGTTGAGTATTCTTAAATTCTCCGTTTCGCCAGAGCTTAAGGTCTACAGCGTCACCTATTTTTTTGCTCAGAATAAGGCGGACAAGTGCCTGATCATCATCACCCTTTACTTTCTGACCATCAAGCTCTGTGATGATATCTTCATTTTGGATACCAGCTTTCTCAGCCGGTGACCCCTTGATGACTTCGAGGATATATGCACCTTCAGCTACCTTGTTGGCAAGTGCAGTCTTGCGGTCTATCATCTGGTATCTAAGGCCTATATATGGTCTGTCAAAACTTCCACCTCGCTTGTTGAAGTCGTTTATAAGCTCAGATATTACGCTTACTGGGATCGCAAATCCGATATTTTGTCCACCAGATGCGATTGCTGTGTTTATTCCAATTACTTGTCCAGCTGAGTTGAGGAGTGGGCCACCTGAGTTGCCAGGGTTGATTGCCGCGTCTGTCTGGATTACGTTGTCGAGCTTTTCTACATGTCCGGCAAGCGGAGATCCTGCCGATATTCCCCGTCCCAATCCCGAGACTATCCCGACAGTGACTGTATTGGTAAAATCCCCAAGTGGCGTGCCGATTGCAATTGCCATCTGGCCAAGTTTGAGGACAGACGAGTTGCCAAGAGCAAGTGGTCTCAGGCCTTCGGCATCGATTTTGAGAATGGCAAGATCGTTGAGCGGATCGCGATAGATCTTACTCACTTTATACTTTTTTTTGTCATTGGTAAGCACAGAATAACTTACGCTCGTGTCTCCGACCACATGTTTGTTGGTTATTACAAGGCCAGTTGCTGAGATGATGAATCCTGATCCGATATTCTGCTCCACTTTCTGCGTAGTACCTGGAACTCGCTCAATGGGGGCAAATGGATTGGTGGGATTAAGCTGCAGAGTGTCTGCTGACTGAATTGTCTTATCTATACCGACCGTGACCACAGAGGGTATTGCTGACTCCACAACTCGTGTGACGATCGACTCCTGATATACCACAAGTTCTTTCTGGTCACTGGGTGTAAATAATTTTTGTGAAGGGGTTGGGAGCTTTAGGTAATTTTCGAGTTTGATCTGTGGTAAGACGTGGAGACTCTGTCCGATCGCGATGACAATGATGATACCGGCTACAATAAGAAGAACCCTTTTCATTTTTTTATTTTACAAGAATTTCGATCGCCTTTTCAAGCTGGGCATCTTCTTCGCGAGTGAGGCTATTGCCATTGGGAATCTCATTTTTGATAGTGATCTTTGGCTGAATTCCCTTTCCATTGATCCAGTCACCCTTGGGCAAAATCCACTTTGCGACTGTGACATGCATACCAGCTCCACCTGATAGATCAAGCGCTTCTTGTACTGATCCCTTGCCAAACGATTTCTCGCCAACCAAAGTTGCCCTTCCGTAGTCACGAAGAGCGCCGCTTAAGATTTCGGACGCGGATGCAGATCCTTGATTGATAAGTACCACAATAGGGATATTCAAGAGCTTTCCTGCTCGCTCGACTCGATATTCATGGCTTGGGGTCACGGTTGATTCCTGTTTCACAATAATATTGCCTTGTGGTACAAACTCAGAGGCAAGATATACAGAGCTCTCGAGAAATCCACCAGGATTATCTCGAAGGTCAAGGACCAGCCCCGAAATTTCTTGCCGACTCCAACTACCAGCTACCTTATCGACACTACTATCCCACTCAGTATTTGTGGTTTCACCAAACTGATTGACTTTGATATATCCGACATTTTTACAACTACTTTTACAGGCAGCAGACTTTTCAATTCGCTCTTCTACTGACTCAACCTTAATCTCATCCCGCGTGATCTCAATGTCTTTTTCCTTATTTTCTCGAATGACTGTTAACTTGACCTTTGTTCCTTTTGGGCCGCGGATCTTACCTACTGCTTGAATTAGTGTCCAGCCTTTTGTTGATTCACCATTTACTTTAAGTACAATATCTCCGGCTCGCAATCCCGCATGTGCAGCTGGGGAGTCCTTAAGAGGCGCTATTACTATGACGCGTGTATCTTTTAGACCAAGTTGGGCTCCAATTCCCTCGAATTTGCCACTCAGGTCATCTTTAGACTGCTTATTCTCATCTGGTGTGAGAAAAAAGGTATATGGGTCATCGACAGCAGCTACCATTCCACGGATTGCGCCATAGAACATTTTTTGTGAGTCAAGCTTCGATTTGTCGACATATTTTTGTTCAAGCTTATCCCACGCGTCGAAGAAAAGATTGAAATCTATATTCTTCGCATTTGCTTTACTTTGAGCATTGCCTGAGTTGAAGATTGAATAACTTTGACCGGCATTACCCGCGCGGCGGGCACTGTATTCGCCAATTTTAAAACCTGAGCCAAATAAGAAAATAGCAAGCGAAATCCATAGAAGTATATTCGTTGATTTTTGGCTGAGCATGATTTAAGCGCTATTCGTAAAGATATATTGTAGAGGTTTTTTTGTCGATTATGCAATAGGGTAGATCGCTTTTTGCAATATCTTTCCAATCGGCAATTGTTTTGGTCGTTGCTGTGGGTGCGATGGTGTCCGACAGCATATGTAGGGATACAAATCCAGCCGCACCCAGCGCTTCAATCTTTCGCTGTTCGTATTCTGTAAGGCGCTCTATGACGACGACTTTATTTTTGACTTGATCCTCATTTAGATCTGCGGCCCCCGCCTCACTTTTGACATTAAGCATCTGTCCGCCAAAATCTTCTTCGGCAAATTTGAGAGGAAAGTCCTTGGAATTTTTGACCTTAAGTGTGACGACGTTTTTTTTCACACTAGTAATTTCACCTTTAAAGTAGCAACGAATATTTTCATCACGAGCTGAATCGACATCTATGACTATTGTGCCATCTGTGTGATCGATCTCGCGGATTATGCCCGTAAACTCTGATCTATAAGATTTGGTGGAAAAAAGACCCTTGCGACTCGCTATGACATCTCCTTTACCAATTCGATCACCAACGACCCGTGTAAGGTGCAAAAAAATTTTACCGGGTTCAATTGCCAAAGAAGTAGCAACTGGTAGTTTGACAGGCTCTTGCACTTTGCGTCGAACAAGAGTTGTGTTGAAGTCGACTACATCTCCTGCCTTTACCATGAGCTCACCCGCGTATGAGACTACAATGTTTATCTCCATATATTCATTGTAGCAGTTTGGGAGAATTATGTGGATGTTTTATCGAATCCCTTGGTAGGAGACGTATGGAAGTAAGCCCAAGTAGCGAGCGTATTTGATCTGTTTGTTGAGTATCCTTTGGTGCTTGGCGCATGTGCCGGATTTGAGCCGTCCGATCATCTTTTTACGAGATGTGATGAACTTTTCCAGATTCTCCATATCCTTAAAACTTGGAGTTGTTCGAAATTTACAGAAAAAACAATTGTTCATATTTATCTTATATCCTAAAACATGTAACTCAAAACTCAAGAGGTGAAAATGAATTCAACTCTTGGGATACAGGCTACAGGCATCGTGTTTTGCTATTAGAACGGTATATCGTCGGGATCGACATCTTCGCTTTTATCATCCTCATCTTTTTTGGGTTTTTTAGATTTTGGTTCATCCTCATCTTCGGCCACAGCCTCATCTTCTTTTTTCTCAGCGTAGGCCGGCTCGACATCTACTGCATCTTGTTTGGGAGATTGTGTGTATTCTTCCCCATCAGCGCGACGCCCATCTGAGAATACAATAAAATCGTCAAGTACGATCTCAGTAATATTCTTTTCTAGTCCGTCTTTGCCGGTATAACTTCGGTATACCAAGCGGCCTTCCACATATACTTTTCGACCCTTAGTCAGAATCTTGCCGCAGAGTTCGGCCAACTTATTCCATGCTACAATTCTATGAAATTGCGTATCTTCTTTTGTCTGGCCTTCAGCTGTGACCCATGAGCGGTTTGTTGCGAGTCCGAAGCTGCAGACTGCGGCGCCTGATGGCGTGTATTTGAGCTCTGGGTCTCGTGTGAGATTGCCAATAAGGGTAACTTTGTTGAGTGAGCGGCTTGCCATGATTATTTTTTAGCTTTTGAGACTGTCTTTTTTGTAACTTTTGTTGATTTGGATACGGTCGCGACTGTCTTGGGGGCGGCTTTTACTTTAGTTGCCGGTGCGTCAGTAGCTTTTGTCTCTATTTTTGCAGGTGCTTGTTTGACTGTGGCAACTTCCACTTTGGGTGCTTTGGCTTTTTTGGCCACTTCTCGCTCGTCAACTTTTAAAAATAAATACCGAATCAGGTTTTCATTTAGATTCAGTTTATTTTTAATATTTGACAACTTTGCTCCATCAAGCTGAATCTGCCAGCTATAGAAGGTGGCAGATACTTGTTTTTTGATAGGATATTTGAGGGTTTTAGTCCCCCATGATTCCTCGGCAATTACCTGACCATCGTCAGCCGCAATGATTCCTTTTATATTTTTTAGCTCACCTTCTTTATTAAGAAGAAAGATCAACTCGTATACGTTCATAAATCTACTTTTTGTAAACTTCTATACCGATCGTCTATTACTGTACAATTTTAAATAAAATTACTTCTGAATATAGTCTATACGATCGAGTATATACTCGATGTCCCGAACGTTCGGGACCATCGGTATATATAATAATGGGAATAGGCCCAAAAATCAACCCCCATTAGACTGGTGTTGATGTGCAAAAGTCTTGTCACAGAGTATGAAAAATAAAAAAACACTACTTATACTCCTATCATTCGGACTAACTTTTTTACTTGTATGGTCTCGATTTGCGGGTATTATGTGGGGGCTTCCATATCTTTACCATCCTGATGAGAGAAATATAGCGGTTGCGATAACAAGACTTAGTACGGCCTCGTGGTATCGGCCGGACTTCTATGCGTATGGACAACTCTCACTTTATTTGGGGTATGTGGTGGCGTGGGTTGTCAACGTCATCTTAAAAGATCGATCTGGAATAGTGTCTCTTGAGACGGCCACTCTTGCGCTTCGGATTCTGTCGGCTGTGTCGGCATGTATTGCCGCGTTATATGTAGTCAGGATAATGAAGTTTATACGTCCTCACAGCCTTCGAGCGCTTATCGTAGTCTGTCTATTCACGATTTTCTGTCCTGCCATGATTCAATTTGCACATTTTGGCACGACAGAGTCGATTCTTATGGCAAGCTATGCTGCGCTTACATATTATTCTCTCGTGTATTTTGAGAGCAAAAGGTTGCGGCATATTGCGGCATCTGGAGTTGCTTTGGGTCTGGCCGCGGCTGCCAAGATCTCAGCTGGTATCTTTGCTTTGCTTCCACTTCTTCTTTTGGTATTTTCTTTCCGAGGAAATGTGCGTCAACGGATAAGGCGCATCATGCACTTCATATTTTTTGGATTTGTTGCTACGAGTGTATTTATTATCGCGTCCCCCTACAATATCCTTTCATTTGGGGATTTTCGCGGTGCTATAAACTACGAGTCAGCCGTGGCACTTGGCACTACAATCCCCTTCTATACTCGACAGTTTGTAAGTACTGTACCCGTATTTTTTCAGTTTACCCGGGTATTTCCATATGCTCTGGGTTGGGGAATATTTATATTTTTCCTGATTGGGTTTGTGATCCTACCAAGGGATAAAAATACCAATATTTTACGACTCGCTTTTTTGACTTACTTTCTTCCAACTGCATTTCTATATGCCAAGTGGAGTCGATTTATGGCGCCTGTATTTCCGATTGCTATAATTATCGCAGCTCTCACTCTGGATTATATTTGGGCAAAAGTTTTCTTGATTAAAAAATTAAAAAAAATATCACACCTCTTATTCTGGGTTTTAATAGTCATATTGTGTCTACCGGGAATCGCCTATTTTCATATTTATCAAGCGCCTGATGTGCGAGTTCAGGCCTCAAGATGGATATATCAACATATTCCAGCTGGTTCCAACATTCTCTTTGAGACGGCCAATGTGGTGGATATTCCGGTTGATACACCCGAAGACCAGGAACCAAAGCCCACTTATCACACAACATCTTTTGATTTTTATTCACTCGATTCAGATAGTAAATTGGATGAGGAGCTGAAAAATCATATAGAGCATGCGGATTATATCTTTGTCCCGTCGCGCCGGATATTCGCAGATCACACATGCGATGCGCCGTTCACAGTTCACAGTTCACAGTTCACAGATTTTATTTCTGGATACAGTACTCAAAGATGCAAGGCGTTGAAAAAACAATATCCCCGACTAAATGAGTATTATAAAAAGCTCTTTAGCGGAGAGCTTGGATTTGTGCAAGTTGTTGAGTTTACCAGCTATCCCACAATCAATTTTTTGAACAACAAATTATTTGAACAAAAAGATGAGGAAGCTGAGGAGACATGGACTGTATTTGATCATCCAGTGATTCGGATATATAAGAGAGTCTAAGTGTCAAGCGGAGCAACATACACGTGGGCAAACCAACTCTCGACTTTTCCCCACTCAAGATGCCCAGACAGAGTCTCTCCATTCTCTCGACTTAGCACAGCATGGATGTGCACAGTTCCGTCAATCACTTCTCCTGTGCCTGACAACTCAACTGGCTCATTGATCGTGGTCATGACTGTTTGTTTGGCATCACTTGCCCGCATCGTGTGTATGCACAATGTGTCGCATGCACCGATGACTGACACGATTGCTGCATCTTTTATATCGTGCTGCTGGCAGTACTGCGTAGTCTTGGCCAGTACTTCCTCGCCAGGTCCGGTAACTACTTTATGGATTTTCATATATTAGATGTTATAGCTTTTTTTATCTGTTTCCATACATGGTCATCGATCTCAAAGTATCCTCTGCCCTGCACTTGTGTGCGTTTTTGAGTTGCTCGATCTCCGGGTAAAGTAACATGATTGTTTGGGAGCGGTTTGGAATTGTGAATGGTGGCGACAAGCTGAGCTACTGCTGTCTCAAATTGCTTTCGATTACTGATAAATGCTGGATCAAACACTATAATCATTCCCCCGCGAATCATAGTGCGATAATCCCTGTCTTTATTTTTGTAAGCCATGGACATATCGACGAATGCTCCGCACATAACCTCGATAAAAAGCCCGAGTGCAAATCCCTTGTGATCACCCATCGGTCGTGCCGAATAGGCCTTGTGCGGATCTGTAGTGTAGTTTCCTTCGTTGTCGAGATAAGAGTTTGGAGGGAGCGATGTGTTGCCTGCGATTGCGTTTCTTACTACTCCCCATGCTCGAGTCGATGTGGCCATATCGGCAATAAACGGCTCATCGGTTGTGGGAATACCAATGCCGATTGGATTGGTACCAATAAGCGGTTCGTATCCGCCAGGAGGCGCTACCATAGGATTGCCTCCACTGTTTATTACAAATCCCACCATATGGTGTGAGGCGATATAGCGAGCTATACTTGCGGGTCTGAGCCAAGTTGTCATATTCTTTATCGATGCTATGGCAACTCCACTTTTTTTTGCTTTTTCAATCGCTATATTTGCTGCATGCCTACCTACTATAGATCCAAAGCTACTATGGGCGTCGATAAAAACAAATGAATCGCTAGTTTTTATAATCTCTATCTTGCCTTTTTGGTCTTTGAGTTTGGGGATCATCGAGACAAATGCGGCAACGCCATGAGTGCTCTTACCTTCCAATTCTCCCTCTATGCATTCTTCAATAAGTATTGCCGCATCTTTTGGCGATACCTCATATTTTAACGCAACAGCAAGAAGTGTTTTTTTTAACTCGTTGACAGCAATCTTCATACTACTTTTTCATAATAGAATAATTATCTCCGTGGTCTTCAACTTCGTATCCCAGTTTTTCGATTTTCTGCCGCACTTGATCTGCCTCGTCGAATTTATTTTCTCCTCTTAGTGTTTGGCGTTTATCTGCTAACTCTTGAATATCTGTGGGAATTTCATCAAACATTGCGCTCTTCAGATCTAGTCCCAAGATTTCGTCAAAAGAATACAGAAGATCAAGCTTGTCCACAGACGGGATATTGGATTTGACCACTTCCCATACGACAGCCAGTGCTTGTGCTGTCTGTAGATCACTTGCGAGCGCTTCGTCGAAGCGCCTTAGGTAGATATCTGTCTGCGAAAGCTTTTCGGCAGACAATACTGATCTATCTGTTTGAGTTTTGAGGGCAGCAGCAACATTCTTAAGCTTGTTGTATGCTGCGGCTGCACCTTCAAGGGCGTCAAATGTGAAGTTCGCCTCAGCTCGATAATGAGTCTGAAGGAATAAGAGCCGAATGGCAAGTGGGTCAATTCCCCGCTTTTTCACGTCATCTATCGTATAGAAGTTGGAGAGTGATTTGCTCATTTTTGCCCCATCTACAGTAAGGAAATTATTGTGGAACCAGTGGCGTACAAAAGGCTTGCCAGTCGCCGCTTCCGACTGTGCAATCTCATTCTCATGGTGGACTGGAATATGATCTATGCCTCCGGCATGTATGTCTATCGTCTCTCCCAGATACTGCATACTCATGGCCGAGCACTCGATATGCCAGCCAGGGAATCCTGGGCCCCACGGACTCTCCCAGTGCATAGTGTGATCTTTGAAGCGGTCTACACGGAAAAACCATAGTGCAAAGTCGGCAGGACTTTTTTTCTCAGAATCAATATGCACCTCCTCGCGCGCTTTCTGGAGCTTATCGCCTAAGTTTTGTCCAGACAAAGATCCATACCCTTTGAATTTAGACGTATCAAAGTATATAGCCTCGTGAGTCTGGTAAGTAAAGCCTTTTTGCTCAAGTTGTTCAATAAGCTTGATCATGCTGGGGACATGTTCAGTGGCTTTGCACAATATATCAGGACTGGATATTCCCAAGGCTTCAATCGTGTGAGTAAAAAAGTCGGTATAGAACTTTGCCACTTCCCACACTGTCTGTCCTGCTTTTTGCGCACCGCGCTCGAGCTTGTCCTCACCTGAGTCGTCATCTCCTGTGAGGTGGCCGACATCTGTGATATTCATCACGTGTTTTACCTTGTATCCAAATCTTGTGAGTGTGCGCTTGAGAATATCTTCATTCAGATAGGTGCGGATATGCCCGATATGAGTGTAGTCGTATACTGTGGGACCGCAGCAGTAGAAGGTGATGGTGGGTGGATCAAGTGGCGCGATTTCCTCGATCTTCCGACTGGCTGTATTATAGAGTCTCATATTTAATTATTGTAGCAACTTGCTTGGTCGGGGTGGGCGGACTCGAACCGCCGGCCTCACCGTCCCGAACGGTGCACTCTAGCCATCTGAGCTACACCCCGATGTATATGTGTATTATATAGTGAAGTTGGTCTTACTGCTTGCTTTTTGCTGCTTTGCGCTCTGGAGCATTCTCCATCTGTATTTGCTTTTTGGGCTTCTTGGCAAATAGTCCTCCTCGAGCCTCTTTGCCCTGAGGTATATTGTCCTGCTCGGTAGCTGCTTTTTGCTCCTCTTCCTCTTTACGCTTTTGCTCCTCTTCCTCAGCTTCTGCCTTTTTCTTTTCTTCCTCTTCTTTATGACGCGCTTCGATAGCTTCTTCTTCGCCCTTTTTGACAAGATCAAAAAGCCTTCTTTTGAGCTGCTGCGCTTTGTATTCGTCCTGCTTGCGGTACTTTTCCTCAAGCATCTGCATATCAAGAGGTGTAAAATCCTCGCCTTTTGCTTTCTTCTCTTTCCTTACTTTTTCCTCTTCTCGTTTGAGAGCCACTGTATCTATTGGTGCTTTGGCATCAAGCGCTGAGAGAGGATTAAAGGTATCAAGCACTTGCTGAGCTACGTGTTGTGGGATTCTTTGTCCTATCTCGGCAACTTGCTCAAATGGATTGCGATAAATTTGCGGCTTGGTATTTTTCTGTGCCATGATATCGTGTAACGCGAATCTTGTAACCTGAAATCCAAGATAATATAACTTGGGGCTATATGTTATATGTTACACGTTTTGAGATTAGATTCCAAGACTTGCTCGGCCAGATTCGGTGAGGTGCTCCATCGACCACGGAGGGTCGAATGTGAGGGTGATTGTGATATTTTCCTCATTGAATCCGAGAGGCTTGAGCTTTTCTTTGATCTCAGCCTCGATTACCGGAAAAAGCGGGCAGCCGATCGATGTAAGTGTCATCTGGATAGCTATGGTATCTTTTTTGATAGCTATTTTATATACAAGCCCCAGATCAATGATTGAGAGGTGCAGCTCTGGATCATGTACGTCCTGTAGCCTTTCTCGCACAATTTCTTCGGTGATTTTCATAGTGTAAGTATATCATCTTTTGAGCTTTGTGATGCTTTGCCTCAGTTTTTAAAAGCAAAACTTTGTGAAGGATACGAGTTGTGTGTTATATGGGGCGTGTTTTTGATACAATG
>CAYOAI010000019.1:0-16842 GCA_964401915.1 uncultured Gammaproteobacteria bacterium | reverse complement strand
CTCAAGGATATCGTCAAAGGATCCTGTCCAGCTTCAAAAGATCTGATATTCAGGTACTTTTGGCGACCGACGTCGCATCCCGTGGACTTGATATAGACGATGTCACACACGTCATCAACTACGATCTCCCGGAGACGTATGAAGACTACATCCACCGCATTGGCCGCACAGGTCGTGCCAACAAAAAGGGTGTAGCGCTTACCTTCGTCGACCAGCCACGACAATACTAATCAGGATTGACGACACAGTCTTTTCTGCTATCATAGGGACATAATTCGTCCAATTAATTTCTGTGCTATAAAAAGCGTTTATTTTTTTAATTATTAAACATGTTCAAAATCAATAAGTTCGACCTTCTGGTCTCAATCTATATATTCTGTATCGCAGTATCTGAGCTCATGGGGGCTAAAACATTCCCACTCGGTGCAATTGGCCCGATGCGCTTTAATGCATCGGTTGCTATATTCGTACTTCCTCTAATCTTTACAATCAATGACGTGATTGTGGAGGTCAAGGGGCCAGAGCGTGCTCGATCTGTGGTGCGATCCGGACTAATTGTGGTAGCACTTATCTTCGCATTTAGCCTACTTGCAATTGTACTGCCGCCATCTATGCGATTTAAGGAGACTGAGGGTGCATACGACACGATATTTGCCAAGTCAGCGCGGTTCTCGGCAGCAAGCCTTATCGCATTTGCGCTTTCTGAGTTCACAGATATTCTTGTATTTGTGAAGCTTCGAGCAAAGATGAAATCGAGTGGTCTGTGGCTAAGGAACAATCTGTCGAATTTTATAGCACAATTTATCGACACAGTGATCTTTATCACACTTGCTTTTTATGCCTTAGACAAGGGCCTTGGAAATAACGCTGCATTTTTATGGAGCATAATCCTGCCCTACTGGCTCATAAAGTGCGCGATGTCGGTCGTGGAGACGCCGCTTGTGTATGTAGGAGTCCGCTGGCTCAAAAAGGGAGAGTAATAAAATATGAAGATCACCCTCGTCATGGTCCAGAGCATAAATGGCAAGATTACTCGTGGAGAAGATTCAAATGTGCCCGCCTGGACATCGGCTGAAGATACAGAGCACTTTCATAGTATGGTCGATCGTGCTTCACTTATCATCATGGGTCGCCACACATATGAGGCGGCCAAGTCCTCGATCAAACACAAAGATGGCACGCTTCGAGTAGTCGTCACTTCGTCCCCTACCAATTATCAGGGTGAAGAAGTGCCACATACACTTGAATTCACTGATGAAAAGCCAGAAGAACTTATCGAGCGACTTGAAAAAGTAGGATATACTCATGGACTTCTTGTCGGCGGAGGAGTCTTAAACAGCGCTTTTTTATCTGCCGGGCTCGTGGATGATATCTATCTCACAATCGAACCACATATGTTTGGAGTTGGCCGTCCACTTATTGAAGAAGCCAATCTCGACATATCTCTCAAACTTTTGGAATCAAAAAAGCTCAACGATCAAGGCACTCTTCTTCTCCATTACCAAGTAGTAAAAACCTCAAAGATCTAAAAAAAGCCCTTTTGTTACTTTTCCTTGTTTTTTGCGACTTGGGAGGCCCGTCCTGATTTATCGGGATGGGAGGGAACCCACTGGAGTCAAAAATAAGTAAAAGTAAGAGTTTATTTAAACAAACTCAAACCTCACTTGAGCTGAAATTTCCCGTCTTGATTTTTCTCAATCACTCCCTCAATCTCCAGTCGCGACAACTTATTGGCCAGGTGCGAGACAGACACGCCAAGTATGTCCGCAAGATCATCAGCAAGGCATGGCTCAGACGAAAGAGCGACGACGATTGCCGCAGACTCTGCATCTAGTCCATCAAGGGCTCGAGCCTTTTGGCGACTCACAATATTGATATTGTATTCGGTCAGAATGTCGGCAGCTGATGTGACAAGCGTGGCCCCCTCTTTGAGTAATATATTCGGAGCAGCAGACTGCACCGACGTAATAGGTGCGGGAGGTGCAAATACATCGCGACCTTGCTGGGCTGCATATCGGGCTGTAATAAGTGCCCCGGATTTGTCCGTCCCCTCCACAATCACGACTCCCTGCGAAAGAGCAGAGATGAGTCTGTTGCGAGCAACAAATAATCCAGGATGCACAGTCTGCCCAGGTGGGAATTCAGATATAATACAACCATCTTTTTGTATATCTTCATACAGTTTTTTGTTCACAGGCGGATAGATAATATCTACCCCGCATCCAAGGATCGCAATAGTCGTCCCGCCGACTGAAAGAGCTCCCTGGTGGGCAAGTGTATCTATCCCAAGTGCCATACCCGATACGATAACCACGCCAACAGATGCCAGATCTCGCGCAAATGTACGCGCAATCTGCTGCCCATAGCTTGTGGGTTTACGGGTACCAACAATTCCAATCGCCAGAACCTTCTCATCTGAGAATTTTTTCAGTACATCTACGTTGCCTTTGATATACAGACAAATAGGTGGATCGGGAATGTGACGAAGTTTATCTGGATAGAGGAGATCTTCTTGGGTGATTGTCGTGATTCCTTTTTTCTGAATCTCGATGAGCTTTTGCGCGCTATCAAATCCATCGCGGAAGTCCACAAACCGACGACCAGCATCCTCACCAATAACTTCTTTTAGCTTGTCTAGTGGGGCTGTATATGCCGACCTTAGATCACCAAAGTGGCTCAAAAGTGCTGCGAACTTCATTGGCCCAATGCCCAAGTGGTGTGAGAATCCGATGTAATACGGAAGATTTTTACTGGTCATGCGAATTGAATGTGAAAGTTGAGGTATTTAAATTAAAGCTTATTGCCGTAATCGTAAGAGTTGGTCTTGCCTTTCTGCATCTGCATTTGTAGTTTTTGTATATCTTTCGCTTTACTTTGGATGAGAGTAATTGCTGATGCTGTAAGAGCCACAAATAAAATCACGCTCAGTATCCACCCGATAATCGATAGGCCAACCCACACCTTTGGTGTTTTTACCTCTTTTGGTTCTGTGAGATTTGTGTACATTTCATATAAAAAGCTTGCTATGAAGGGGCCTGTAAAAAGCGATATGACGCCCGAGCCAATACCACCAAGCGCGGCTACTGCTGAATCACGTGTACCAAAGGCAAGTGCGAATTGGAGAACCATCACAGCAACATAAACGACTATCACGCGCCAAACTATGCCCCAGAATTTTTGGGATACAAGAGCCTTACTCGTCCACAAATTCGCTATGCCTTTTTTCTGTTTTTTGAGATACACAAACAGTGCAAAGCTTCCCCAGATTGCCCAAAGAATGAACACAACCCCTAGGCTTAAAATTCCAAGCGGAAGAAGTCCAATGATAAAAAGCCCAGTTAAAAAATTGAACCACACAAATCCCCACACTCGAGAACGAACTGACTTATAAGTCGCTGATACACCAAGTTTTGGCTCTTCAATAAGTACTGCAGCTCCCGCAAGTCCTATCCATGAAGTAATATAAAAAAAGGCAATAATTCCAGCAGTATAAAGCACTGCTGCCATAATCCCAGCTATTATTGGAGCGGGTTTTATGAGAAACAGAATAGGAATCCCAAGTATAAGACCTATGGCCACAGCCGCCAGTATTATCAAAATCCCGACAATAACAACCAAAAAGTAGCTTAAGAATCGCTCTTTGGTTCGGATAAATGCGCGCTTGATAAGCTGCTCGATCTGCCAAGAATTATTCATAGAAAACAATATACCATATATCTCGCAACATGTAGCGCAAATCGTGTAACCCGCAAATACAGATTTAAGATTCACGATTTAAGAATCAAAAACCTTTGTTACTGCTGCATTTTTTCCAAGAACTCTTTTGCTACTTTTGCTTTATTTTTCGACTCGTGAAGAGATTTTAGAGTTTGTGTCTTTTAAGAGGGAGAGGTGAAGCCGTATGGCTTGGTTCCTTCCTGAGTAAAAGACCTACAAACTTTTAATCGCGAAACATTGGAGAAAATAAAAGTAAAAGTAGAGAAATGGAGTAAAAAATAATCTATTAAAGTAGAATAGAAGTATATGCTAATTACCCCATCTATTCTTACCGACTCTATTAATAATTTGTGGGAGCAGATCGCACGTCTTGCCCCTTATCTTCCTCATTTTCAGATTGATATCGTCGATGGCATATTTACAACTGGCTCAACAATCACAACTGACGAACTTCTTAAATCCATTCCAGACAATCAAAAACTCATAACCAATAATCACCTTGTCTTCGACTTTCATCTCATGGTTAAAAACTTTGAACCAGACCTTGAGAATATTAGAGAGATTTCATCGACTGTCACCATCGACACCGTCATTTTGCATTTTGGCGTGCACCCAGATATTGAAAATCTGCGAATAAAATATCCATTCAAATTTGCCCTCGCACTCAATCCCGACGATACAGTTGATGATCTTATAAGTCAGTACCCAACCTACCAAAATATCCATGGAATTCAGATTATGGCGGTCAGGCCAGGCAAGCAGGGACAGGCATTTATCCCTGAGACGCTCAATAAAATTGAACAACTAAGAATTGCGGGCTATAGGAACTCTATATATCTTGACGGTGGGATAAATCAGGAGACTCTCCCAATCATTTTTTCACAAAAATATCCACCCGATGTCATTGGCCCGGGGAGCTTTTTTAGCGCCGCGGAAAACGTTGAGGAGAGGGTAAAATTCATTCAAAGCCTCTCTAAGGAATGAGGAGTCGAAAAATCAGAGGATTTGCAATTAGTGCTCCAATATCCCCCACGTCTATGTGCCCATTTCTATTTGGATCCAGAGGCCACATACTCTTGACAGACGTCGTATTGCTCCCCTGGCCCATCACAATATGGGTCTGCCGGGGAAGAAAATAAGGCTTAAGCACGACCAGGCGGTACGTCCTACCAGGCAAGACGTTCGGTACAGCACTAAGACTCAGGACGCCACCTACATCTTTCAGCCCCTTCTTTTTAAATACGAGCTGCTCATTGGCATCAAAGAGCTGAATCTCAAAATCGGCGAAGTTCCGCCGAATCTTTGGGACAAGGTGCACCTTCACTTTGAGGCTTGGGAGCGGGATGATCGTAAAATTCCATGGAATACTCATAATCTCTCTATCTCCTTTTTTAAGGGTAATTTTTGTATTGTGTGGGCCCTTTTTATCGTCTGTTTTTATCGCAAGATCCACAACTTGCTCTTCGTGTGGCAACACTGACGAGATATCTGAGAAAAAATATTTATGATCACCAATCCCAACTAAGTCAAGATTATAGCCATCCCTCGCGTCCCACATAGCCTGACCTTCATTTTTGAGCGTAATAAAAAGACGGTAATTTGAATTTATAGTAAGCTTGCTTGGCGTGTCAAATATTATCGCTCCCCGCTCTATTTGCACTGGGTCGCCGGTCACTTTATCCATACCCTGCACAACACCATATTGAGGGTAAAAATCATGGCTTCCCAATTTGCGCCAGGAGAAGTGTCCGAATACAGCATCTTGATAATTAAGAATAAATGGCGTCACAGCCCGTACACGACTGTCTGTGAGCCAAATATTCGCATACGTTCCTTTTATAAATTGCGCGACTTCGTCGGGTGTGAAAAACTCCCGCCGACCCGACCCGCTATGTGGCCATCCTGTCTCTGTGATAAAGACAGGCAGATCTTTGTCGACTCCAATACCTTTTAAGGTCTGAAGCTCCCACTCATAATTTCGAATACTGTTTCGGCCTGTATCAAAGGGGGTTCCCACAAATCCAGGATTCGGATACGAGTGAGACGACCATCCATCGATGTGATCAAATATATCGGGTCTTTTTTCCTTCACTTTTTCCAGGAATACGCGCTCATCTTCATATTGAGGAGGCGCCGAGGGGGCCGCAGCGTCAAGTCCGGCCAGCATCACAAAAAAGTCAGAATTTTTCGCCTTAAGCGCGCGCGCGAAGTCATCTGCAATCTCCCCGTAGTCTGCCGGATCCACTGATCCACCCCATTCGCCTGCGTGATTAGGCTCATTAAAAAGCACCACATATCTATCACGAGTAACCCAATTTAGAGAGTTTAAGAAACTTACCCAACCTGCAATATCCTCGTGTGTCGGTTTACGCCACGCAGCACCTTGGGGTTGCGTCGCAATTCGCACGATTGGTATTAGATGACGAGCGCGAAAATTATCAAATACTCCTTGCCATTTGGTGATATTTCGATCGTTCTCCTGCAAGACAACTGTGATGTATCCCCACTTACCGCCACTACTATTTACGAGCCTTTCTGAGTCCTGCACGTCTTCATCTCCTACCTGGGCTATGTGGACACCAAATTTATTATTGGGCCGGGCTGCATCAAAACCGTGAGCATTTTGGGCTATAAACAGGGAAAGAATAAGAATAAAGACTAATCGCTTGATCATGTTTTACGAATGTCGACGAGTACCAACTTTTGCAGATTTAAGAAGCGCAAGTCCCATATCGTCCTGATGTGCCAAGCTGTACACGACATCGGCGATCCCCGCATTGATGATTGCTTTAGCGCACTGCAAGCAAGGCGCGACAGTCGAATACATTGTTGCTCCTCGCGAGGAAACACCATGATATGCCGACTGGAGGAGTGCATTCTGCTCAGCATGTAAACAAATACAAAGATCCTTCCGCTCGTTTTCAGCGAGTACGTTCTTTTCACGGTTTGCACATCGCACACACCCACCATCTATACAGTTTTTGGTACCTGCTGGGGTGCCGTTGTAACCAGTCGCAATAATATGCGTACCTTGCACGACTACGACACCAACTGCCATACGTAGACAGTTTGATCGCGTCTTCACAACTGCCGCAAGGTCCAGAAAATAATCGTCCCAAGAAGGTCTTTTTTGGCTTTTCATAAGAGATTGGTCTTTGCACTTACCATCCGTAGCTTTTCGCATAAGATGGTCGGGGCGGCCGGACTCGAACCGGCGACCTCACGACCCCCAGCCGTGCATTCTAGCCATCTGAACTACGCCCCGTGCGACTTCTATTGTACCAAATTAGAGAGTTCCAATAGCCAGTTTATAATTCAAAGTCGCAAATGGGGTACAATAATAGTCACATTATTTAAAATGTGTCATGAATAAGCTCCCATTTTTCACTAAAGGACAAAGAGGAGGGATGAATTTTCGAGCAAAAAGCGACAACTCTGCGCTCTATTTATTTTTCTTTGCAGTTGGAATTGTTGCATGCTTTCTGGTTCTTGTCGGGCGCCTTTTTCAGCTCACTGTCGTAAAGGGCAATTACTATCACCGTCTATCTGAAAATAATCGCATTCGTGAACTTCTTATTGAGCCAAAGCGTGGTCGCATAGTAGATCGCAAGGGTCTACCGCTTGCCATAAGTCTCGACGCCGACGTACAAAAGCTGACAAATCGTATACCCTCAGCACGGGAATATACTTCAGCAGATGCCATCGGCCACATCATAGGCTACAGACAAAAGGCAGATCTGGAAGACATCAAACACGATTCCTGTATTCGTAAGCTCATATTAGGAGACAAGGTGGGCAAAAAAGGGGCAGAGTTGGCTTTTGATTGCGCACTTCGCGGCACACCCGGGCGTAAGCTGATTGAGGTCAGCGCAAAAGAAGAATATGTGCGCACACTCACTGTAATTCCACCAACTGATGGGCAGACTATACAGCTCGCGCTCGACCTTGAACTCCAACAAAAAGCGGCAGAGCTTCTTGGCAACAGACGAGGTGCAGTCGTCGTCCTTAAGCCTCAAACGGGCGAAGTACTCGCTCTTGCATCTTCCCCGTCTTTCGACCCACAACAATTTGAAGACGATAAAGGGAGCCGTATTCAAAGCTATTTTAAAGATAAATCGCGTCCTATCTTCAATCGGGCTACTGAGGGTACCTATCCACCAGGCTCAACATTCAAGATTTTTCTGGCCACCGCTGCGCTTGAGGAAGACAAAATTGATGAGGATACCAAGATCCAGGATACAGGCCGAATCAAGGCAGGCCCAATCGAGTTTGGGAACTGGTACTTTTTAGAATATGGAAAGACTGAGGGAGAAGTTGATATCATCAAAGCTATACGCCGCTCCAATGATATATTTTTCTACAATGTTGGTGCTCGTTTGGGTCCGGAGAAGATAAAGACGTGGGGAGAGAAATTCGGCTTGGGGCGCAAATCCACACTTGACTTCCCAACCTCTGAGGGCACTCTTCCAACTCCCTATTGGAAAAAGGAGATTCTGGGTGAAAACTGGTACTTAGGTGATACCTACAATCTCTCAATTGGACAAGGCTATGTCCTTGCTACGCCTCTTCAGATTGCGCAAGGTACCGCGGCGCTTGCCAATGGAGGCGTCTTCTGCGAACCACAGCTCAGAAAAGACGAGAAGCCAGTATGCCACTCTTTGGGCATTACCCAAAAGACCCTCAAGCTTGTTGCCGAAGGTATGCGCCAGGCATGCACACCCGGCGGTACTGGATATCCCCTTTTTGATTTCAAAGTAGCCGATCCACAAGCTATCTTAAAGCTGTCAAAAGACCCACACAAGCTTCAAGAAACCTTAAAAGATGCTACAGCAGCAGCTCGTCTTCGCACCCACAAAGTAGAAGTTGCGTGCAAAACAGGTACCTCTGAATCCCACGGCACAGGCTCTACTCCCCATGCATGGTTCACCTCTTATGCCCCTCTTAAGAATCCGGAGATTGTCGTGACAGTGCTTATTGAAGAGAGTGGACAAGGATCAGACGTGGCTGCGCCTGTCGCAAAAGGTATCCTTGAGGCGTACTTTGAACGAGCTCAGTAGGCTTTCTGTGATAAAATAGTAAGGCTAATCGCTATGGTGGCTGTAGCTCAGTTGGTAGAGCCCCAGTTTGTGGAACTGGTTGTCGCGGGTTCGAGTCCCGTCAGTCACCCATTGCATTCTATCTTGCTATACTTTATAGATGCTTCCTCTCGCTTTTATCCTTTACTTCCTTATCTATAGCCTCTTTGGCTGGATTATCGATACAAGCTATAGATCATATAAAGGTAGGAAGTTTGTAGACGGCGGATTCTTCCCATATCTTCCCCTATGTCCTATTTATGGATTCGGAGCTATGATCGTCCTGGGAGCGAATCAATATCTGCACAGTTTTCCACTTTTTGGCCAGTGGCTTATATATGTATTAGTCCTTGCTGCTTTTGAATATGCATCCGGAGATCTCATACTCCATGTGTTCCACAAACGTCTTTGGAATTATCGCAAAAATGCCTTCCATATCGGTACATTTACAGATCTTTTCCACGCCGCAGCATGGGGTACATTTGCAATTCTACTTATTCGATACGTGCATCCGTATCTTGAATCAATAATTGTGCTTTTTTAAATCTACGAACCCCAAACTCACGACCTTCAATTTACCTATCGCCCGTACAAAATCCCCACCCACCCAGTCATCCATCCTTTAGGCTTTCACAACAGCATAAATTCAAAAAATCTGCTACAATAATCCGCTCATATGGAAAGACGACCAAAACCCGAAGGTGTGGTGAACCCACAGGACCTTGCGATTTATTTTAAAGGCCAAAATATAGTGCCGTTGGGTAGATTATTTGTTGCCCTATCACGCCTTCAAGGACATGATCCTTTTTCAAAAAGCCCAGTTACTCATCCGGGAATCATTGATGCGCAAGATGCATTAGGCCGCTCTGGCGTGCTTATTCTTGATGCTCACCCAACACGCGCTGGGATTATCGCATCTGGTGTGCAATTGGTTGATAATCTTAATGCCTCCAGAGTCTCAGCTCCTGCCACAATAAAACACACAGAAAAAGGCATAGGAAGCATTGCTATCAAGATGATCGATCGCGTTCCAGGGGTTGAGATTATCCCAGTTGTTCGAAAAAAAGACAAAACAAAATCTTTGACAGATAAGGACAGAAAAGCAATTAATCAAGAATACATAGAAAAAGTCCTTGAGGCACTTCATACACCTGGACATATTGTAGTAATCGCTCCATTTGGAGTGCTTTATAAAAATCGAAAAGGGATGCCAATCAAAGGAGGTGTGAATGGTGTTTTGGATATATTTACAGGACCTGTCTTTTGTACATGGTCAGATAGGCATTGGGGTAAGTTCACAACACTTATGTCCACCCGGCCACTTTCTCTTGCAGGTAAGAGTCAACGAGAGAAAACAACATTGATAGCTGATGAGTTTGCCGCTCTTCAGGCACGGGCTGGAAGATAAATAATCACTTATTTTTGTTGAGACGGTATTCTTTCTTGCAAGAATAATATCCAATTAAGTTTGTTTAATTAAAAATCTCTGTATACTATTGCCGTATAAAAAAATAAGATTATTTGATGAATGCACAAAGCACCAGTATTCAACGCACATATCTTCTGCTTCTTCTGACCTCGACACTGGCCGCATCTTTTATATGGGGAGTCAATACCTTATTTTTACTTGATGCAGGACTCAATAATCTTCAGGCTTTTGCCGCTAATGCTGCATTTACCGTGGGGCAGGTATTGTTTGAGGTGCCGACTGGAGTTGTGGCCGATATCTGGGGTCGTCGTACATCCTATGTACTTGGTGTTCTGACTCTTTTGATCTCGACGCTTCTATATCTTTATCTGTGGCAGATACGAGGCGCATTCTGGCTGTGGGCTGTGGTCTCGGCACTACTTGGACTTGGATTTACATTTTTCTCCGGTGCGACAGAAGCGTGGCTTGTTGATGCACTGCACTCCACAGGATACAAGGGCAATCTGGAGTCGGTCTTTGCTAAGGGTCAGGTGGTCGGCGGAATAGCTATGCTGAGTGGATCTGTAGCCGGCGGATATATAGCACAAGCGACTAATCTGGGTGTACCTTATATAGCTCGCGTCGCGATGCTTTTTGTTGCTTTGATTGTAGCCCTCCTTTTTATGCGCGACGTCGGATTTACGCCGGTCAAAAATGCCACAATTGGCCATGCCATCTCAAATACTCTCCACCAATCGTATCTATATGGGTTAAAAAATAAACCAGTGCGCTGGCTCATGCTCGCAGCTCCTTTTACGGGAGGCGTCAGTATCTATGTATTTTATGCTATGCAACCTCATCTTCTGAAGCTATATGGCAATCCGCATGCTTATGGGGTCGCCGGTCTTGCCGCGGCAATTGTGGCATCTGCCCAAATTGTGGGGGGTATGGTAGCGCCAGTCGTACGACGAGTATTCAAGTTGCGAACAAGTCTACTTGCAGCCGGTCTGATCGTTGGCTCAGCCGCACTTGTTGTTATTGGATTTACGACTAATTTTTGGATCGCGATAATCATGCTTGTTATCTGGGCACTTGTCTTTGCTGCATCTATGCCTATTCGCCAAGCATATATCAATGCACTCATCCCCTCAAAGCAGCGTGCTACAGTACTTTCTTTTGACTCTCTTATGAGCTCCTCAGGTGGGGTCGTCGTACAGCCAGCGCTTGGGCGTATGGCCGATATATATAGCTACGGGACAACATATGTAGCGGCCGCAGCTGTGCAGATCCTTGCGCTCCCATTTATACTTGCCACCCGTCGCGCGCAGGCTCCGCCGGACAAAATAGAAAAATAAACCTACCCAAAGATTGCGTGATTAATCGAGGTTGACAAATATATTTATATGTATTACTATATAGATATATTTAAATATTTCAATATTTGGATAATATGGCGACTGATATAGTGGCGCGTGCATTCAAAGCACTTGCCGACCCAACTCGAATTGGTTTATTGAAGCAGATTGGCGATAGCGAAGTATCCTGCCAGGAGCTGCAGAAGAAATTCGACCTGTCGCAGCCGACCCTGTCTCATCATTTCAAAAAACTTATAGACGCGGATATTATTCTGCAACGCAAGGAAAAAACAGCCAATTTTTATGCGGTGAATGATGAGTTTTTAAAAAAAATAGGAATCGATATTCAAAAATTATTAACAGTTTAATTTTTTCTCACTATGGATTATCAAACTATTGCGACAGATGAGGTCATAAATAAGACCGCACAAAATCTTAAAGAACGCGGTGTCGACACGATTGTTGTTGAGAATAAAGAAGAAGCCCTTGAGACGATCAAGAAGCAAATTCCAAGCGGTGCTTCTATTATGAATGGCGCATCGATTACGCTTGAGCAGATTGGCTTCGTTGACTATCTCAAGTCCGGCGCTCATCCTTGGAGCAATCTCCATGAGAGAGTTCTTGCCGAGAAAGATCCCGCCAAGCAAGCACAGCTGCGGCGCGAGGCGACAGTCTCTGATTACTATTTAGGTAGTATTCACGGACTTGCAACAACTGGCGAGTTCATAGTTGCATCCAACACAGGAAGCCAACTGCCAGGAATTGTCTTCAATTCAAGCAATGTGATTTTTGTTGCTGGTGCCCAAAAGATAGTGCCGACTCTTGCGGATGCCTTAAATCGCCTCAATGAGTACATTGTCCCGCTTGAGGATAAACACATGCAGGAGCTATATGGCATCAATACTTCTGTATCAAAAATTCTGATTTTTAATCGGGAGAATCCGATGATGGGTCGGAAGATAAGCATTATTCTGGTCAAAGAAAAGCTCGGATTTTAAAGTTAGCTTACCGGTGAATGAGAAGTCCGAAGACAACAAGGAATTGGATTATGGCAGCGAGTGAATTGATGAAGATTATCGGCCTTGCTTTATGGATAATTCCATATGTAAGCCAGAATATGCTTGACGCCAACATTCCCACCCATGTAAGAGGCGACACGCCGGATATATCCCCTCCTCCCCAAACCTTGATTAGTTGAGGCACAAAGATAAGCACTCCAAAAGAGCCAATGCCATAGATAAGATCATCTATGACGCGATTAAGCTTTTTTTGCCCAGTAGTCAGCGTATCTGCGCTCTTTTTATTCTTTTGGTAATGGTGAAAAGCAATATGCATGCTCTTTAAACAATGTATGACACGTCTTTATTCTATCAGAGTTCATCAAATCTCATACGGATTAGCGATATAGGAGTGCTGGCTTATTCCACGACCTTACTTTTCCGACCAAAATGATCACACCCGATAAGTTGACCCCCCAATACATTATTTGAGGCTCTGGAATAGTGTAAAAATATACACTTGACATACATATTAGGAAAGTATATATTTGGTTTTTAGCGGGGAATTCTGGATGTAATATGTGCTTTTCGCCTCGTATAGAAACACATCTTCCGGATACCTCGCTGCTTATTGTTCTCCTCCTTTTAATTCTATTTGACTTCAACCGATTTAGCTGTTTTTATTGACTCGCTAAACCCACACTTGGGTCTGATTTTGTCGTGAACGAAGTGGGAACTCGGCGGGTTGAGCTATTTTCGTGTATAATGCACGTTATGAGCGACACAAAAAGCAGCGCACGCCCCAATCCGACAACCGGCATCACACAAGCTCTCTCTGAAGAGCTTCTTATTGATCGTAAAGAATTTGTTAAAGCTGCGCTTACTACCATAAAGCACGAGAATCCATCAATTCATCGCTTCATCATCGAGCAGACCATGATGTCCTCAAATTCAGACCTTACTCTCAACTTTTTGCTTCTATACTACGAGATTTTCGCAAGATCTGGTCGAAATCAAGGCTCAGCTATGCTTACTGTTGAGGAGTCCACAGTTGCCCAGATTCAAGAAGAGGTCCATACCACAATCCAAACTCTCATCTCACTGTCTGACGTAAATGGTGGCGGTTATCAGGACAAACAAAAAGATTACTTCAGCCGCCTTGCCTCATCTGAGGTAGAAAGCAGCGAAGAGTTGGCTGAGTTCTGGACAATTCTTGCCGTACAGCGCGCCAATCTTTTCAAGCGCCCTGGCTCAATTTCCAATCTTGTACTTGAACCCGTCTATCACCTTGCCGATATCTTTCAACGACAAGAAAAGAAAAGCACCAAATAACCAGCACCTTTCGCCCGGGTGGTTCAGTGGCAGAACATCCCCTTGGTAAGGGGAAGGTCGTGGGTTCGATTCCCACCCCGGGCTCATGTTTCTTTCATTGAAAACATTCACAAAATTTGGTACCCTTTACTCCGCTCTATGAATATCAAATATCTTGGCCACGCTTCATTTCTCATCAAGACAAAGTCTGCACGCGTTGTATGTGATCCGTACAGTCCATCAATTGGGCTCAAATTTCCGAAAATTGAGGCAGATATAGTCACCCTATCTCACGCTCACACAGACCACAACGACACTTCAGCCGTCACAGGCGACCCACTTCTTATCAATTGGCCGGGCGAGTTTGAAAAGCAGGGAGTGCGAGTATTCGGATTCACGACCTATCACGACGACAAACAAGGGGCCGAGCGGGGAGAAAATACTGTGTACAAATTCGAGGCAGAAGACATAGCTGTTCTCCACCTCGGCGATCTGGGCGCTGAGATTGAGAGTGAGACACTGGATAAGATCGGAAATGTCGACATTCTTCTTGTGCCAACCGGTGGATTCTATACGATTGATGCCGAGCAGGCAGCGCGGGTCGTCAAGCAGGTCGAACCCTCAATCGTAATTCCCATGCATTACAGAACTGATGCCCACAACGCGGAGCATTTTGGCAAGCTATCCACGGTTGATGAGTTCCTGAAAAAGATGGGAGCCGATGAAGTGGAGCCTGTTGACGACCTCACAATCAAAAAAGAAGATATTGAAGATGGAATTCGAGTAGTGGTGATGAATCCTGCCAACAAATAAGAACTATCTCTGTGTATAATCTGTATCCCTACCTATTTTGATCGTCATCTGAAATAAAATTATGGCAACTAAGTCAAGCGCGCTAAAAGTCCCACCTCACGATGTCCAGGCTGAGAAATCTGTCCTTGGTGCCCTTCTTATTGATCCTGGCTCATTTCATCTGGTCGGCGAATTCCTCAAATCTGATCATTTTTACCAGCCCGAACATCAAGTAATATTCTCAGCAGCTCTTGCACTTTTTGAGAAACAAGAGCCAATAGATGTGGTCACTCTTCAAGCACAACTCAAAAAAGAAGGGACACTACAAAAAGCCGGTGGAGCCTCCTATTTGTCCGATCTCATAAATACTGTGCCAACCTCAGCATATATTCAGCACTACGGCCAGATTGTAAAAGACGACTATACCAAGCGTCGCCTTATAGATCTTTTCTCCCGAGGCGTAGAGAAATCATTTGATGAAAAGGGGGATGTGAAGAAATTGCTTGACTCAATCGAGGCTGAGGTCTTCGGCCTCTCTCAGTCTCACATGCGAGCTGAATTTATCGAGCTCAAAGATATCCTCACCGAAAGCTACGAGCGCATTGAAGAATTTGCCAAAGACGGGCGCGAACTTCGAGGCTTATCCACTGGATTTGCAGATCTTGATACCAAGCTTGCCGGTATGCAGGACTCCAATCTGCTTATCCTCGCCGCGCGCCCAGGTATAGGTAAGACTACATTTGCACTCAATATTGCCCTCCATGCAGCTTCAAAGGATAAGATACCTGTTGGATTCTTTTCACTTGAGATGAGCAAGGAAGAGCTTGTAGATAGACTACTTGTGTCGGCCGCTGACATCGATGCCTGGCGGCTCAAGACAGGCAAGCTCTCAGATGATGATCATAAGCGACTTGTGTCTGCCATGGGCGTCTTGTCCGAAGTCCCAATATTCATTGACGATACTCCAGGGCTATCTATTCTTGAGATGCGCACCAAAGCTCGCAAGCTCAAGGTCGAGCATGATGTAAAGCTTTTGGTCGTCGATTACTTGCAGCTTGCCTGGGCAGGTCGCAAGTTTGATTCGAGGACCAATGAGGTATCATTTGTGTCTCAAAACCTCAAGAATCTTGCCCGTGAGCTCCATATCCCCGTACTTGCACTCTCCCAGCTCAATCGCGCAGTCGAGCAGCGTGGTACCCGCAAGCCCCAACTCGCCGATCTTCGAGAATCAGGTGCAATCGAGCAGGATGCGGATGTGGTGATGTTTCTGTACTCAGAAGACGATGAGGAAGATCTCCTTGATCAAAGCAAGCGCCTGATCAAGCTCTCAATCGCCAAGCACCGCAATGGTCCAACTGGGGAGATCGATCTTATGTTCCGTGGCGATCGCGTCCAATTCTATGGAGTTAAAAAGTAGTTTGACACCACCCAAAATACTCACTAACATATACATATGTCAATAGTCTCAAGGCTTTGGGCGCGCAGCAGACAAAATCCTCTACCAATTATCCTACTCATACTCCTTTTGCTTTTTGTAAGCATCCTCGCCGCTTATGCTTATTTTCAAAAAAATATTGATGATGCTGCGAGCCAAATCAGTAAGGTGATTGAGACTGTGTCTGTTGAAAAGCCAGGCGACTGCCTTATATTATCCTCCAGAAACTGCAAAAGAGGCCGGTACGTCGCAAATCAATACGCATTATCTGGTCAGATGGCAGCATATCATATCGGTCGTGGAGTAGCTATTTTTGCTCCATTCGATGGCACGATTGATAGTATATTGGTCGTTGATAAGAAAGCCTCGCTTCAAGGAGTTGGACTCAAAAAGTCAAAGCCCACTAAAGTCGACAGCAATGAAGTTGTCTTTTTCTTCTACCACGCTCGCGCTGTCAAAGGGGCAAAGACCTTTAAAGTAGGTAGTGCGGTGAAAAAGGGAGAGGTCTTGGGATATGTCACAGACGAATACATTCCAAGCACTGTCGACAAAAGCTCCAATCTCCATGTCGGATATGCCATTATAGAGGGAGCCCCGCTCAAGCCACAGAAAATCAAAGATGCCACCCCACTTCTTAAGGACATGCTAAAGCTCAAAGAGTAGACGAATATCTACTATAAGTGTACAAATCTTGTACGCAAAATATTAAAACACACTTGACACAATACATAATTTGTTATATATTTGTTCA
>CAYOAI010000018.1:10601-18972 GCA_964401915.1 uncultured Gammaproteobacteria bacterium | reverse complement strand
GTGGACCTAAGGGGGGTCGAACCCCTAACCTTCTGACTGCCAGCCAGACGCTCTGCCAATTGAGCTATAGGCCCGTATCTTGTGGTGGTTATTATAAATCAACGAGCCGTCAATTTCAAAAGTCGGTGGAGAGGAGCGTGTGTCTTATTCGATGATTTTTCGCTCCTCATCTGAGGCTATAACCTTAAATCCAACGTGGGATTGTCCGGCAAAAAAAAGCCCTTCCCCGACGCCAGCCGACAGAAGCAAATGCTTCTCTCCACCCGTCAGATAAAAGGTCTGGCTCACCTTGTCTACTGAGGCTGTTGATTGTTTGAGGATCATCTGAAGGGATGAGTTCGTAATAATAGCCCGTCCCTCATCAGTTGACAAGAAGTCCTCCACGTCCTGTGTGATCGTGGTAAGCCCCAATTGATATTTACGTGCACGCTTAGCAAAACCATAAAGATACGACCCAGAGTCCTTGTTTTTGATCAAATACCACGCCTCGTCCACGATGAGAATTCTCTTTTTCTTCACGCGGCGCATTCTGTTCCATATGTAAGTCAGCACGATATACATAGCCACGGGGCGCAGTTCTGCTTCAAGATCTCGAATACCAAAGACAGTGAATCTATTTTTAATATCAAAATTTGAATGGGAGTTGAATATCCCCGATGCCGACCCAATCACGTATTTCTCAAGGCGAGCCGCAAGCTCTTTCGCCTCATCTGTCTCCATCCCCAGAAATGTTTTGTACAGGTCCTCAAGAAGAGGTGGTTTGTTTTTAAATGTTGCTGGGTCGGATGTGATATTGACCTGGCGATAAGCAAGCACGAGGGCACGATCAAGAAGTGCGTCCTGGGCAGGCGTCAACTCACCCATCATCACTCGAAGTAGCGAGTGAAGCTCAAGAATCTTGTTTTGAAGCTCATCTACGTCTGGATTTTCTGTCTCAAGCTCAAACGGATTAATTTTGTATTGAGATTTTGTTGAAAACTCAATAAATTCCCCCCCTACGCTTTCGGCCAACTTTTTATACTCATTCTCTGGGTCAATGATGAGGACGTCAACGCCCATTATAAGTAGGCGCAAAGCCTCAAGCTTGACCAAAAAACTCTTTCCTCCACCCGACTTACCAAGTATTACTGAATTTGCATTCTCAAGAGTGAAGCGGTCAAAGACAATAAGGCTTCCGTCGTGTGCATTTACGCCATACAGTATTCCTTGAGTCGAAGTAAGTGAAGCTGTGGAAAATGGAAATGTCATAGCGAGTGAGGTGCTGTCCATATTGCGCCATACCGCAAGCTTGTCGTAAAACATGGGCATTGTAGACTTGAATCCTTCCTCCATCTCAAGGGTTGCTTGTCTTGATATGATAAGAAGCGATGAGAGCACCGAGTCAACCTGCTTGGTCATATCATCAAGCTCTTTTTTATCATCTGCTGGAATTGTGATATAAAGAGCAAATTGGAAAAAGCGCTCGGCTCCCTTAGCAAGCTCCGCTTGCAGAGATAGCGCATCATCGAGCGCCACCTGCACAGTCGGATCTATGACGCGCCCCGCCTTTACGTCGCTCTCGATCGTAGCCTCCATCTGGGCAATCTTACGCTTGAGCTCATCGAGAATTGCCTTGGATTCTGTTGGATATACATACATGGATAAGTACAGGGGATGGTCGAAAGTGATTATCGGGTAGAGCCAATTGGTCGCCACATATCGCGGATATCCCACCACGAATAATGTACGATAAAATTTTTCATCTATTTTTATATGGTTGAAGTCGACCTCGACAAAAGAAGGGGCGATGATATCGCGGATAGAAAGCGTCCCATTCCCCACGACTGATGCCACATTATTTGCTCCGCCTTTTTTATCCTGCGGTTTTTGATTGCTTTTTTTATTAAATGGATTATTGAGTCCGAGCATGTTTAGTTTGATGTATGGGTCATAACTATTTCTGTATATGCCTCAACTGGGCCCAATGCCCGACCCGTCGCTGAGGGATTGTATAGGTTGTAATAAAGGTCAACAAGCGCTTGTTTTTGAAGCACTGTCGCACTCAGCCCTGCGCTTGAGATGAGCCGAATTAGATTGTCTCGCTTTGGATATAAAGAAGTTTTGGCGCGAGTCAGAATATATTCTTTATTCAATGTACTGGTACTCGTTCCTTTTAGTCCAAGTTCCAGTGGAGTGAATGGAACTACGAAAAAAAATCGTCTTTCAAGGACTGTGTTTGACTTCACGGTATTTTTGATAAATTCCTTATACGATAAGAGTAATTTTTTTAGCGCAGCGTCTGGTTGCTCTGTGGTTTTTTTAGTCAAATAATCAAAATAAGATGATATGTCGATTTTTTTGGATAGTATCAGAATCTGAACCGGGAAGGAAAGCGAATTAAGAAGATTTGAGTAGGACGAGACCATCGATAATTGCTCGTCAGCTGACAAAAGCCAGAAATTCACCGCCCCAACCTCAAGTACGACAGAGGCCGAAAAGTCCTTCATGAGCACGATATCATCTTTGATGTCTTCTATCTCCACAAATGACTGTGTCGAGGATTTTACCGGAGATGTGGGCTTTGCGTATGGCATACAATAGAAATTGTAATGAAAAATAACAGACTAAAACTTAAAGTTCAAAATATATAATTTGTAATTCGCGCTTCATGATTCATGTTTTATAAAAGCTCCCGTGAGTGAAGCTCGACCGAACCCAGTGCGTCGCTTTGTAAATTAACCTTCATTGTATCAAAAAAGAACGACCCCTTTGGATCTTTCGGCTCAATAAGATACTCACCTTTTGGGAGTGGATTAAAGGTAGCAAATACACCATGAGGGTTCGTCTTCATAAGTCGGAGCGGCTTGTCGTGATCATCTTTCATATAGACCAAGATATTGGGAAGCGGTACCTGCTTGTTGCTCTTAATAACTCCACCAAAAAAAGGTTTTTTGACCACCTGGCCTGTTGAGTTGACTTCATTGTTTATTGGGGATTGTTGCGACGACTCTTTTGCATCCTCGACCACTTGAACAACCTGTTGCGTGTGTTGTTGGTCTTGCTCCTTGGAATCATCCCTTTGAATAACTCCCTCTTGCGAAGCTCCACTAATCACCGCTTCCTTGATTGGGCCCTTATCGTCGCCTACTTGCTGTTGCTCTTGAGTCTGAGTGGCACCAGTAAGGCTGGATGTTGATTGTTGGAGGACTTGATTTACAGCCTGACGACTCTTTGTGTTGTGCCCAGGCTCTTTCTCGGTCGGTGTTTGTTTTATGTAATTTGAGAGCATTGCAGCCGATTGTACATGAGCCATCATTTTGTGTGGATCAGCTTCAAAATATAAGTCTTCAAGAAAATATATGGGTGGGTTTTCTTTCTGGTATAGATATTGCGTAGGTGTAAAAAGATGACGGAGAAAGTTTTTTATAAGAAGGTCAAGCGGCCTGTCATTGAAAGGAATAAAAGCAAACACAATTCCTACTCCAGCGACAATTGCGGCAAGCAATATATTTATAATTGGTATGGGGAATACCTTGAAAACAATATAGGACATCGCACCAAATACGAGTAAATATAAGAATTGATTCAGGGTAATAAACCCAATAAGCTTGAACTGAAAAGTGGTGATCTGGCGTGGGATTGGATGTTGCTCCATATATATACATATAAGTATAGAACAAAGTTGAAAAAAGGGGAGATTCTCGAAGATACTTGTCTATTTTTTATCACCGGACGCCCTTTATAAGAAGATAGCGCCTTTTTGCAAAGGGTTATCGGTAGAAGATTGGCTTCTCGGTTTGAGGCAATACGAGGCTTAGTCGTCGGGAATTCTCAGTGATACGCTCTATATATGCTTTTACTTTTTGCCCCACCTTCATCTCTGGCGCTCCTTCAAGTTTGCTTATATGAATAAGCCCCTCAACACCCGGCTCAAGACGTACAAAATATCCATAGCGCTCGTGTCGGACAATCTCCCCCTCAACTTCCTTATCTTTTGGATAGCGCTTTTCAATACCTTTCCACGGGTCGTGGCTTAGGCGCTTTATAGAAAGATTCAGCTTCATATCTACATCATTCTTCTCAACAACTGCAACATCGATCTCACTATTTGGGGTAACAACAGAGGAGATATTCGTCACCTTTTCCCATGAAATCTCTGAGATATGAATAAGCCCCTCAACACCCTCAACTTCACAAAAAATTCCAAATTCAGATGTACCGAGGACTTTGGCTTTATATGTATCCCCAACCTTGATCTTGTCAAACTTACTTTTAATGTCTTTTTGAGATATGCCCAGCACTGAGGCTTTTTGAGAAACCACGAGTCGATTTTTTTCTTGATCGACCTCAAGCACTATCACTTTTATCTTTTGACGCGTGAGTTTTTCTGGCTCGTTTATATATGGCTCAGTAAGTTGAATTTTTGGAATCACACCTCGAATGCCCATAAAGTCAATAAACACTCCACCCTTGCCCCAGTCACCACACACGACCTCTATCTCTTCTTCTTTCTCTCGTTTTGTTTTTAGAATATCCCACTTGCCCTGCTCAAAAAACTTGCGCAAAGACACAACAGGAAAGCCCTCTTTCGACTCCTCAGAGATTATTCGAACGTGTACCTTCTCGCCCTCTTTTAGATATGGTAAGTACGTCGTGAGCTCTTTCACCTCTTTGTTCCCCAAGACTGCGTATGCTTTAGCTCCTATATCAAATAGGAGTCCTTTTTTTGATAAGGACACTATTCGACCATCAAGCTCTGCTCCTTTTTTTATATCGGCGACTTGCTTTTGTGCCAATAGAAGATCCATTGGGTGAGAAGTTGTGCTTTTCTTTGAAGATACTTGTGCTTTTTCTTGAGTTTTGGGTGTTGGTTTTTTAGTTGTAGTTTTTTTTGTTGTTTTGGAATCAACCATCTATAGTATTTCCTCCTTATGCCCACGTAGGCAACCTACTTACTATATCATACCAACAATAAAAAAACAATTAAATTCGTACTATATGAGCAATATTCAAACTTACTTGAAGCTTATAATTATTTAAAAAAACCAAGAATTATCTATCCATTCAAAAGCTCGCTTGCTTTCATATACTCTGTGGTATACTAATCTCAGATCCGAGAAGCAACCCATTATTTTTTTTAAAATACGATAATAGAGTTGCTAATTTTAATCTCGTGTGATATATTATAGGGTATTATGGAAAGCTATTTGTTCCCATCATTGGTTGAGCGATTTGTTGAAAATCTACAGAAGCAAAATAAGTCTAATTTTACTGTAATTGCTTATCATAAGGACCTTGAGCAATTTGTTGGATTCTTATCGTCAAGGGAAAAATCAGACATTCGAGAGGTCAAAAAAGAGGATATAGATGCTTTTATTGCCAAGCTTATTGCCGACAACTATACAAAAAAGTCTGCCTCACGCAAACTCAATTCAATTCGCACATTCTTTAGATTTTTAAAATCAAACGAGATTATAGATCACAATCCCTCGCTTGAGGTGTCTCATCCCAAATATATCCAGACTGCTCCCCGTACATTTAGCAAGCTTGAGTATCGAGCAATTCGAGATGTGGCAAAAGAAGATCCTCGAACATATGCGATGATTGAGATTCTTCTTCAAACCGGTATTAAGATTGGTGAGCTCGCAAATATTCGACTATCTGATATCAAAGAAGGGAGCCTACACGTCCGAGCATACGGCAAAAATCCAAAAAGAGACGTCCCGCTAAACTCAGCAGTAAAAAAAGCAATAGATACCTATATTAAAGCCAGAGATGGTGTCAAAAACCAGGGCGATGGTTCGGACCTTGAGATAAATCTTTTCATTACCAGAACGGGTAAGGCTCTTCTTATTCGAAATATAAGACAGATAATAAGTCGTTGCTTCCGAGAGGTTGGGATTAATGACGCGACAGTAAACGACTTCCGAAACACCTTCATACTTCACCAGCTTGGATCTGGCCACTCAATTGAACAGATCGCAAAAGTTGTTGGACACAAAAGACTATCTTCAACCGAACGTTTTCTGGGACTTATCCAGGAATCTCCTAAAAAAAACAAAGATCTTCAAGAGCTTTAAACAAATAAAACTACTTTATTCGCTTAAACCCAAGACAAATAGTAAACTTCATATATGAAAGTCGAAATTTATACCGATGGTGGTTCGTTTGGTAATCCCGGGCCCTCTGCATATGGATTTGTTATTCAAAATGATAAAAAAGAAATCTTGTACGAGGAGGGACAGACTATTGGACACGCAACAAATAATATAGCCGAGTATACCGCGCTTATTCGGGCTTTTGAAAAGGTGTTGGAGCTTGCTGGTAAAAAAGAGCTTGTTGTTCGTGAGATTGCTGTTTATGCAGACTCTCAACTTATGATTCAACAAATAAGAGGACACTATAAAGTAAAAAAACCTCACATTAGAGACCTTTTTGATGAGGTATATAGACTTATTCCGCGTCTCAATGTACCTATCAGCTACACTCATATTCCGCGCGAGCAAAACACACGAGCTGATTCTTTGGTAAAGCGAGCACTTGGTAGATAATACAGGTTTATTTTTGAATCCTGACAGGCATAATAATGTGAAGAAAGTCCTTGTTCCCAGATAATCTAAACGCAACGGGTGCATCTGGGCGAAGCACCTCTATCGTCACTTGCTTTGCTGATACACTACTTAAAAAGTCGGATAAAAATTTGAGGTTAAAAGCCACTTGCTGTTCTTCCCCTTCAAACTCACAATCAATTGTTGTTGTATTTTGATTAACAATATCTGTTTTTGGGGCTATTGTAAGTCCACTCTTTTTAAACTCACATATGATTATGTTGGATGCATCGCGGGCAAATACACCTATAAGCTTCACTCCACGTAGAAGCTCTTCACGATCTACAATAGCTGATGTTTTTTTGTCTGCTGGAATAACTCGCTCGTAAGGTGGAAAATCTCCCTCAATAAGGCGGGAATAAAACTCATTTTCTCCAATTCTAAAAAATACCATCTTTTCACTTTCGAGGTAGGCGAATTCAATCTGTTTTTCATCTTTTGATTGGCGTATAATCTCAGCCAAAAATTCGGCTGGTATAAGGGCTGGTGACATACTAATCTCTTGTTTGAGTTTAAGGAGTGACAGTCGGAATCCATCTGTCGCAACAAGTGTAAGATTCTCATCTGCAACCACTACATTCACACCAGTAAGTACTGGTCTACCGTCGTCTTGTGATGTGGCAAAGAGCACGAGGGGAAGATTTTTCGTCAGGTACCCCGCCTCTATTTTTTGAGTTTTCTCTTTTATTATTGGTGGACGAGGAAAGTCCTCACTTGCTGTGTGTGGAAAGCTCCCCTTTGTCTTTCCTTGCGTAATATTAATTTCCTTATCGGTAATCTCAAGTTCAATCTCACCTACTGGGAGAAGGTTCAGGAAATCAATCATTTTCTTCGGATCAAATACCACCTTTACTTCCCCATCTTCTTTTATCTTTTCCCTTGTGTGAAAATAACTATTTAGGTTTGTTGAATAAAAATGTATATATTTATCTTTTATCTCGATAAATATACTTTGTAGGGTTGGTGAAGATGAGAATTTGGTTGATGTGAATTTATACGCGAGTAGTAGAGTTTCATACAAATTTTCTTTCTTAAGTGTGATTTTCATATTTTGTTATTACTAAATAGTAGTAGTAGAGCGTGGGGATAAGTGTATAAGACAACGTGCGGATTTTCAAGACCAATCAAACCACAAAATAAGCAGTGTTGATAGTGTGTGTATAGTATGTTTATAGACTTAAGGAATTGATTATTCCATCAACCTCCGCCTTAAAAAACGAGTCTTTTGCGAGTTGTCGACTTATCTTCTCCACAGCATGCATCACAGTTGTATGATCTTTTCGCTTTAAGTGGTACGCCACCTCCTCAAGCTTTAGCTTCAACTCTTGTCTAAGTAGAAACATAGCAACCTGCCTGGGATGTGCTATCCGCTCCGTACGAATTGAGCTTTTCAAGTGGGATTGCTTGATATTGTAGTAGGAGCAAACAGACTTGATAATATCCTGCGGGCTCACACGACGGACATTGTTTTCGGTTTTCTCATTGAAAAACTGGTCCACCACCTCAAGGTCGATCGACTCCCGCTTTCCGAGAATCTTTGCATACAAAGAAAGAAGAGTGCCCTCAAGAGCTCGAGAATCAGTGATGTTTTCAGCAATCACCTTTGCAGCCTCGATCTCAATCCCTATATTCTTCTCAGCAGCCTTAATAAGGAGTATTGCAGATCTCAGCTCAAAGTCTGAGGCTTGAATATCGACAGTAAGGCCGCCCAAGAAGCGGGATCGCAGTCTATCCTCAAGATTTTTGATCTCAGCAGGGGGTCTGTCGGATGTGAGAATTACCTG
>CAYOAI010000018.1:0-10501 GCA_964401915.1 uncultured Gammaproteobacteria bacterium | reverse complement strand
TATCCTCAAGATTTTTGATCTCAGCAGGGGGTCTGTCGGATGTGAGAATTACCTGTCCTCCGGCTGTGGCTATAGCATTAAATGTGTGGAAAAATTCTTCCTGTACGGTATTTTTTCCAGCTATAAACTGAACATCATCAATAATGAGAAGATCGAGCTTGCGATACTTCTTTCTAAATCTTTGATTTGTTTTCTCACGGATTGACTCAATAAGTTCGTTCGTGAACTGATCGCCCGGGGAGAAACACACCTTAGCCTCAAGATTATGCTCAAGGATATGCCTCGCAACCGATTGTGCGAGATGGGTCTTGCCCACACCAACTCCTCCCCACAAAAATAGCGGATTATAGTTGGTGCCTGGTGCTCCTGCTACAGCTTGTGCGGCAGCGTATGCTATCTGATTTGAGGATGAGACGGCGAAGTTGTCAAAACTATACTTACCTGCGATCCCAGCTTTCTTAAAAACATCCTCAGATTGAGGTTGAAATCCAAGAAGCGGAGCTTCTTTTTTAGTTTTTTTTGCCTCTTTAATGATAAGTGTGACTTTGAGTTTGTGACCAATGTGAGATGCGAGCATTTTCTCTATAACTCCAACCTTTTTTTGCAAGAAAATCTTCACTCCTTGATTGTCTGAGGCAAGTGTTAGTGAATCTTCTGTGAGCTCGATTGGGGTGAGGTCTTTGAGAATTGGGAAAATAATCGGATTACTGTCTCTATTTTTTTCTTCAGATTCCAAGAAATTTTTCCAAAATGAGTTCAACATATGACGACTAATGTGTATGTGTGGATAACTTGTCCACAAATAGTACACAGACACGAGTCGACTGTCAACACCGATTTTAATCCTCTACTATACCGAATTCAACATAAGCCCAAATAGGCTTAATTTAAAAAGTTTGTCTGTTTGTGGTTAGCGAATCATAAGCTCCTATTGAAGTGAATGGCTGTGTTGTTGTATATTTATAATAGTTAGTTTATCGACTGACTAATTTGCCCTATCTGTTTATGTTTAAAAAACTCACAACAATAACCCTTATCTTGCTTCTATTTTTTCCCGTTCTGTTTATTCCCCAAAAGGCAAACGCAGCAACTACGATATCAATCACATCTCCAGCAAATGGAGCGACGGTCACAAGCTCATCATTTACAATAACAGGCACGGCAACAGCAGACAGAGCCATTGCCATCACTATAAATGGCACAAGTGCTGGATCAACCACCTCAGATGGAAGCGGCAATTGGTCTCTTAATGTCACGGGACAGTCATCTGGAGACAAGACTATTGTGGCAACTGCGAGTACACAAACAATATATACCAACGTTGCAAACCCAGGCGACATCTCCTCGGCACACATGGCTAAGATCAATTCTGTGACAGGCGCTCAATTTGGTTCATTTTCAACAATAAGTAGCGGCTTGCCATTTTTGGTATGGCACCCAGACAGCACTTTTACTAAGGCTTATGGCACATCCCCATATTTAAATAGCGCCTTGGTTTGGGTTATAGACTTCGGAGCTGAGACGGTCTCCACCTTTACTATGGCAGGCACAACTCCAAGAGCCGCCTCTATGGCATTTAATGCGGACAATTCAAAAGCTTATGTGGTAGATAATACCAACGCAGTGCTACACGTATACAACACCACAACAAATGCCGAAATTGGTAGCGGCATTAATCTTGGGACTCCTGGGGTAAGTGTCCCCCACGGGACTATCTATAGACCCAATTCTAATGAAATCTGGGAGGCTATGAGTAGAGATCAGCAAATAAAGGTGATTGACACCACATCCGATACGGTAATCCACACATATTCAGTCACGGGTCAACCTGATGTAACGGCGTTTAGTCCTGATGGAAGTGTTTTTTATGTAAGCGTGACTGGTGGTGAGATATTAACGCTAAATGCCAATACTGGCGCCACTACAGGATCTATCAGCCAGTCTGTAAATACATCGCTGGGGCAGATGGTGTTAAATACAGATGGTTCAAGGCTATATGCGTCTCTAGTGGGTGGTAATGTGGTTGATGTAATCAATACCAATACGCTCACTCGGATAGCGTCTGTTGCTGTTGGCACAGGTCCTTGGGGATTAACGCTTAATGCCGATGATAGTAGACTTTACGTTGCAAATCCAAACTTACTGGGCGGACTTAATGGGACCACGGTATCTGTAATTGATACTTCAAACAACACTGTTGTTGACACAATAACGACAGCAGGTGGTCCATTTTTTATCTATGCGGCCCCCACAGAATCCTCAAGTACAACAATAAATACAGTGGGGACTACGAGTTCAAGTAGCTCAAACTCATCATCATCTGCCTCGTCTGGTGAATCAAGCAAGCCAAACTGTGACGCAGAGGGCGGACTTACAGCACCAGACCTTTTCCAAGTTGACATCAAAGGCACAGATGCTACTTTACACATGAAGCTACCAACCGGTAATTTTAATAAGCTCTTTGTGGCTTATGGCGCCAAGGCAAACGCTGAGGGGTATGGCGTAGAGTATGCACAAGGGAAGGCGCCGGGTGCTGTAACTTATACAATTAAAGGCCTAAGGCCCAATACCACTTATTATTTCAAGGTGCGTGCTGGTAATGGTTGTCGTCCAGGACCATGGAGCCCAAGCGTGGTTGTAAAAACTAAAACACTTAAAAATGCCGAACTTTCCCTTTTCCATCCAGATTGGGTGTTGGGATTGTGGAATAAGATAAGCGTGAAGATTGCCCAAGTTTTCAGTAAAAAGCCAAGTCTTCAAAAAAAACCGGTTCCTCAAAATAAGCCAAGCTTCCAGAAAAAGCAAAGTCCTCAGAAAAAGCCAAGCTTCCAGAAAATGACAGATCTGCTAGAATACTTTCTATGAGAAGGTTTGTTTTTGACACTAATCTATTTTTTAACATGGAGCCAGGACTTGGTATTGGCGGCAAGACCCAAGAGGTGCTTGAGCATGCTGTGGAGGGTCTGAATAAGCTCAAGGGCGAAGTTGAGGTGTATATGCCGCCTCGTATCGTAGATGAGCTTACAAGCTTTTTTGACGAACCAGTCCCCAATTACCTATTAGGCTTCTTGTCGTGTGTGACTATAAAATCGCCAGATATAGCAAAAATAGATTTTCCAGCCTCTATCTTCTATCAATTAATATCAGATATTCGTACTCGCTCGTATCGAGGCCTTACTATTGCCGAGGAAGAGATCAAAAAAGCGGCGCAGTTAAGTCCCGCGACTCAATCGGGTAAAGACTTTGAGATAGCTGTTGGACCAGTTGTGAAGACCTTGCGAGATCGTTACCGAACTGCGACGCGCGTTGGCTTCTTGGATTCACTCGCAGACCTTGATCTCATTGTCCTTGCCCGAGAGCTTGAGGCAGAGCTTGTGTCAACAGATGAGGGCGTCATTCACTGGGGTCGGGTGTTTGGAGTTAAAGAATGTTCCGCTATCGCCTTTGGGAAGCTGCTTGCGTCGTAAATGCTTCTTTTTCTTTATCATTTTTTGTATGTGGAATGAAAGAGTCGCTAATATGAGTGAGTTTGTCCATCACGCCAGTTAAGGCCTGATCCACTCTAAGGCTTTCCATCTCTCCCTCGTCTTCAGTCGGTACAAGTTTGAGGCACCAGTCAATCATATTATCCACGGCGCTTTTTTGTGGGTGCTCCTGATAGATAATATGTTCAGATAGATACTTGATTACCGTTTTTTTGACTTCAGTATTTGGGATGACTATAAAAAAATGATCAAAATATGGAGGGTGTGTGACGACTGTGAGGATTTCATACCCAAAGCGTTGGCCGAAATAGAAATGAGAGAGATAATCCCAGCGCAAAGTAGTGCCTGAAGTATCAATTCCAAATTGAGTAATTCTAGTCGTGACTTCTGGAGGTGGCGTGATGGTAAATACATAAAACACAAACATCAGTGTCCATATTGGAAGAAGTAGAATAAAATTTCCGAAAAAAGCAACGATGAGCGATAAAAGAACTGATAGCGCGATGTAAAATCTAACAACCTTTCGACTTCGCTTAATATACGCACGAAGCGGTCCGTGCCATGTGTAAAGCACCTGAGGATTTGGATGTGAGCTACCTCCAACCTCGTGCTTTTGCTCCCTCGCTTCGTCTGTGAATTCAGGAATATGTGGGACATCTTCTGACATACCTCAATTCTCACTCTTTTTTTATCAAAAATCAACAGGCAAATATAACTTTCTCCTAAAAATATAGCTACTTGCAATTTATGACCTATAATGTTATAATAGCAGTTCATGGAAAACTTTAATAAGGTTTTATCTTTCGTCCTCGGCCTCGTTGTCGTGGTCGTATTCGTCGTCGTGCTTAGCGGTCGACTCAATCTGAATCTCAAAAATGCCCTCACAGGGAAAAAAACCTCAATAGGCAAAGTGTCTGTGACAGGCACACCTACTCCCACGCCAATTACCACAGCTAAGAAGGTGTCTCCATCAGGGAAGCAAGACAATAAGGATCAAACAACAACTACACAGAGTAACCAGAATTCAGAGCCGCTGAAGGTATCAGACGATACTCCAGGTTGGAATGATGAAGAAGTAGTTACCCCTACTCCAGCCACTGTTCAAAAGCCAACTACTCAAGCAACAGCCTCAGCTCAGACCAAGGGTGGGATAAAAGAAATCCCGTCCACAGGGCTTCCCCTTGGATTTATGCCAGCTGCCTTTTCAACGCTTTTTGGTGGTGTGTATCTCTCCCGTGCTGGTCGCCGAAAGACCTCTTAAGATTCCCCTCATTTATCCCAGAAGACTTGCTTTAGATACCCTTTTTGAGGTAGGATTACAGTAGAGTGGTAATTTGCACATCTTCATAGAACTATGCGTACAAAAAAAGCCATGTTTGTGGCTGTTCTTATCATTGCGGCCTTTTTTGTAGGGGTATTTGCCTCAAGTGTGGTGCGGGCAGATGAGCTTGACGATATCACAAAGCAGCTTGCCGCGCTAAGTCGCGACTTGCAAGATAAGGAGGCGAATCAACAAGCACTCGCTCGCCAATTGAGCGATATTCGTGCACGGGTCGCATTTGTGGAAGGCGAGATACCCAAGCGTGAGCGAGAGATTGCAAATGAAGAGAAGCAACTCGCCCACCTCAAGGATCGGCTGGATGAGAGGATTGTTTCCTATTACAAAAGCGTGAGCAAAAATTTCGTGACGATCATCAACTTTTTAGTTGCGACCAATCTTGATAATTCGCTCCGCATCTTTTTTTACCAACAGACAGTAATTAGTGAGGACAGGCGCAATATCACAAATACTGTGCGCCGTATACTTGCGCTCGACGAGAAGAAAAAGGAGCTTGTGGGCGAGAAGCAGCGCTTGGCTTCGGCAAATGCTGAGATTGACCGTCAGTCGAAAATCATAGGAACTCAAATTCTAGATACCAAAAAAAAGATAGGAGAGCTAAATGAAAAGCAAAAAAGCATAGTATCTGCGCGGTCAGGAACAGCCATTACAAGCGTTGGCTCTGTTCCGACAGGAAGTGATGCTAACGCATCTATAGCTTTTAAATCCTCCGCTCCATCTGGATCATTTGCAGCCTTTTCTTTTGGCGCATATACTCACAGAAATGGTATGAGTCAATATGGCGCAAAAAAACAAGCAGAAAGTAAAAGCTATCAGGAAATAATTCAATGGTACTATGGAGTTGGTGTTAAAAAAGATGATGGAGCCCCCACGACAATAGATGTTCAGGGTGAGGGGACAATGGAAATGCAAAAGTATCTTTACGGTATAGCAGAGATGCCATCAAGTTGGCCAATAAACGCCCTAAAAGCTCAAGCTGTTGCGGCAAGAACCTATGCTATTAGAGCCTCTAAGCCGATTTGCACAAACCAAAACTGCCAAGTTTTTCTTAAAAGCAAGTCTGATAATCCTCCAGCTGAGTGGAAACAAGCGGTTGATGAAACAGACAAAGAGGTTCTAGACGGAAGCGTTTCTTCTCAATATTCTTCCACAACGGGAGGATATTTAAATACAAGCGGATGGGACACAACCGATAGAAGCAATGGCGGAGATTGGACATCTCGAGCGTGGGAAAGCATGGCCGGCTCCCCATGGTTTTACCGAGGATGGTATAGAGATGGGTATAGTGATGGAGGAAATAGCTGTGGAAGAGCTCATCCATGGCTTTCTCAGGAAGAGATGTCGGATATAATTAACGCTTGGATTGTTAGAAAAAATCCAAATGGCGCTGATACAAACAGAATTATTCCTATAACCATAAGTCAGTGCCCTATTGGTGGGGTCTCGGGAAATCCTTATCCAATGAGCGAATTAAGAGATAAGGGTGGAGTCAGTTCAATTTCATCTGTTTCAACTTCAAACAACAATAGTGGTCAAACGACAAATGTCAGTTTTCAGACAAATAAAGGACCAATAGACATTCCTGGAAGTGAATTCAAGGAAACATTCAACCTTAGGGCGCCTGGTTATATTTCGATACCACAGGCAGGATTTGCATTTTTTAATATCGAGAAGAACTAGAAAAAGCTTTCATTGCCTTATTCATTGCTAACTGTGTACAGACTGAAAGAGTAATAATAATAAAGAAAAACTGCCACCAAGAGAATATTTTTATATTCCCACACTTCACAAAAAGCAGGATGAGAATAAAATGGGCAAAAAATAACGAGTAGGAGTTCGTACTGAAAAAGGCAACGATTTGCCTCGGAATGATCGCAAAAAACCCTTCTCGACTTGCGATATAGAACATTGAGCTTATCAAGATTCCGTAAGATAGGAAGTATAGATTCGGAGGATATTTATTCGCGTAAAAGCTCAGCGGCTGCCCCGCTTGATGTAGGATGAGATAGGACCCGAAAAATACAACTGCCGGGATGATCAATATCGCAGGATACAACCAGCGCCTATCCTCATATTTTTTTACAAAGAAGCCAAAAATCACAACCAAAGACCACGGCAGCCACATAATACTTCTGAAGCCAAAGGGATAGGTGTGCTGCAGCAAGAGGCTGGCTGAGGCGACTGCAGCCGCAACATAGACCCAGAATACAGGTCGTACGCGATGATATAGATATCGCGCAAGAAGAGCAAGGCACGACACGTATATGAAAAGTAGCACTGCCCAATCAGGCTCATTGGTCGGCGCCCATACAAGAAGAAGGGACACGCCATGCTTTATATCAATGTTTTTAAGCGTGATTACGCCAGTAAGCGGGAGGTAGAAGATGAGGAATATGTAATATGGCTTAAGTAGTCGCCACACGCGACGCGCAACATATACAAGGGTTGACGATGTGTATTTGCTGCTTATTTTGGCGTACAGCAGACAGGAACAAAAGACAAACACAGGCACGGCGAACTGAGATATGTTGGCGAGCTTTGCCGAAAAAGATGTCTGGGCGGTCTGTTGAATGCTATGGACTAGGATAATAAAAAATATCCCAATAGCCTTGAGCTCATCTATTTCTCTGTGACGAGTTGGTTGTTTTTGCTGCATATTCACTCAACATTGTACATTTTATATACTTGATTATTCCTCTTTTTTTCGTTAAGATTAATATCCCGACTCGTCCCTCGAAGTCTTGACGAAGTGGGATTTGACACGAAATATTATTTATTTTATCTTTAATATATATGGCTACCAAGATAGGAACAGATGAATTTAAAAAAGAAGTGCTTGAGCACAAAGGGCTTGCGATGGTTGATTTTTATGCAGATTGGTGTGGGCCATGCAAAGCGACTGAGCCGATTATCGAAGAGCTATCAACTGAGATGAAAGACACGATCAAAATCGTCAAGATAGACGTGGACTCAGATCCAGACGTAGCCTCTCAGTATGGAGTATTCTCGATTCCCACATTCGTGATATTCAAGGATGGTAAGAATGTGTCTCAGTTCTCAGGCGCACGAGATAAATCTGGATTCGTCTCCGAGATCGATAAAGCCTCAGCTAACTAATTCAAACTATCTGCAACCCATCATTAGGCGAGTATCTATTCTCTTATCGGTTGGCGAACGACCTTACCATGAAATGTCTTAAGTGTAAGATGGGCTTGTCTAAGTAAGTAGCGCATCAACTCAGCAAACCAGCGAAAAGATGATGTGACTGGCTGTTTTAAGCCCTCAATGATTTTTTCATCAGAGATTGGGAGTTTGAGCGCTTGTTCATCCTTAAAAATCGGTGTCGAGCTGGTAGCGACTACGCCCATTTTTTTTACGTCCGCTGGCAGCTTAATCGTCTCAGCCCGAGCTTGAACAAATGGAGCTACTTCAGTCGGTGGTTCAGCCTCCACCACCTCTCGAATCAACCCAGACTCAGTAGACGTTGGTCTTGGCTCTACTTCTTTTGCCGCGCCTGAGGAGGCGCGATCATCTTTTATTTTATTGTGATCATCGACCACACCTTGAATGTTTGTGAACTTATCTGACATATATTCATTATAGACACCTAGCGGTGGATATTATGTCAAACTTATACCTTTTATGCGGCTTCTTCGGCTCGACAGCTAATTACCTCGGCACAATGGGGGCAGTTGGTAGTCCAGTCTTCCTGCTTGCCTTTAAGCTCACCTTGGATAGTGCCTTTACAATGGGGGCAGTTGTAATTGTCGTAGCGAATTGACCCCTCTTGAGAGTCGCCAATCCCTCTGTGTAAGATTTGTTCAATCGTGCGATTATTTTGGAATTCATATCGTAGTCCATTTGAGCTTTTGTCACTCGCCACGACAGGGCAACTCCCTCCACCTGACACAGTAGCTGGTTTTTGATGAGCGTAGGCGGCAAGCATCATATATTGACGCTCTTGATCAGTGGCCGTGTGTTGAGTTGGAGCATAATTATTCCACTCCTGGTGAGCGGCTCCATTATGAATGTTCGTCGCCATATTGAATATTCCCTCAAGCATTGTCTCAAGACGACTCATATGGCGAGTGTGCTCGATTGTTCCTGGCTCGGTCGAAGCGGCTTCCTCCACAGCTTGAGTCCAAGCATTCGCATATGGAGCAAGTTCGTGCCGCACTCTTTCTTCAAATAAGCGTGATTTATCAACTCCAGAGGAATCAACTCCAACTGCCCTCATAATATCCTTTATTCCAACAGACGAGTCGACCACAAAAGGATTGGCGATGTATGAGTTGGCATTTGGAAATATGTCCAGATTTGCCCCAGGTACAAGTTGACGCGCAGCATTGGCTGTGGCAGCTACAGATTCCATAGGCTCATCGTAGCGAACAGCTTGCATAGTGACTGGCGTGCCTCCAAGGGCTTCGTCGTATTCTCCCTTTGTCCAAACAAAGGCGAAGCTATAATCAGCTATTTTAGGAGGTGAAAATGCCACAATTGGTTCATTGTGCTGTGCCAGAAGCGAAAGAGTGTTTTGATGACCTTCGTACTCAGCCCACTCACGCGAACCCGAGTCTGTCATCTGGGCCGTAGCCTCATAAACACTCGAAGTATTTATATCTCCATAGTAGAGCCCATCGTCTTTGAGTACATAGGAGATTGTTGTATACGGCACATGGCCTGCGAATTCACCTAAAAAACGATAAAGGTTCTCACGTTTGTAAAAATCTCGTTCAGATTGAGAAAGGCCATGAACGGATAAATCCCGATCAAACGACACCTCATTTGCAACGCTATAAAAGTTAAAAATAGACTGTTCTTGAAGTGGGCCCTTTTCTTTGGCGAATGAGTGAGGTCTTCTTGAATATTCTGTTTGATGGTAACTTCTGGGTTGCGCTTCTTGCATATGGGTCCCTGCTCGGGGTATTGCTATCTGAGTAGTTTTCCGGCTTTACGGTTGCGGCACAGCCACTGATTCTCGCAGTGTTGCCTACTCAAATAAATTATAAAGATTGTCTTAGGGCCTTAAATCAAAATTAATAACTATTCTATTTACTGAACGATTAAACACTTTTTCTAATTGAAAATAAATACATATTCAACTATTAGCGAATTAACTGTCAATTAAAATGTTTTTATCTTTATTTCTTTCTCAGCCTTCTGGCGGGCCATAATAAAGAATAGGTCTGATAATCTATTAAAATAAACCATTATATTTTTTTCGTCATCACCCACCTTTTTTAATGTTCTTGAGTAGCCAACGAGCACTCTTTCACATCTTCGCGATATAGTGCGAACTACATGATACCAAGCCGAGATTTCTCCCCCTTGTGGCAAAATAAAGCCATTCAATTCAGGAAGCTTAGACTGGGCAAGATCTATATATTGTTCAAATTGTTTGACTGATTGAGGAAGATATTCTATATCCACTTTTGCTCCTGCCAGATACGCCATTATGCTGTACAGATCCTTCTGAATATCACTTAAAAATATTTTTACACGCTTACCCTTCTCTTTTGCGATAGCTACCCCAATTGCCGATGTCAACTCATCAATCGTGCCATATGCGTCGACTTGTATGTCAGCCTTTGATATTCGACGACCTCCAAATGACGAGGTCTTCCCCTGGTCCCCTGTCTTGGTATAAATTGGCATAAAAAAATCCTCCTTGTTCTAT
>CAYOAI010000017.1:0-23132 GCA_964401915.1 uncultured Gammaproteobacteria bacterium | reverse complement strand
GTCTTGAGGTGGCTGTGCCGCAAGGCGTGGAGGTTCAACTCCTCTCTCGCCCACACCGTTGGTTTGTTAATGCAGTTCTTCTTTTAATAAGCTATAGCGTGGAGGTTCCCCGCCAAAGGCGCGGGACTAACTGGCACTAATACTCACTCTTGTTCGTAAACTGCCAGTTGAGCAACTCCTCTCTCGCCCACAACTTCGACAAGTTGATTCTTCGATAAACTTCTCTATATTGCTATAGGCTTGAATATTTACTTATTTTGTGATAGAGTATGCATATGGCAAGGATAGAGTTTATGCAACCTCCACAAGCCGAAAGACTGAATTCTTTACCTCATAACACTGTCTTGAGTAATGTTTTAGCGGAATTAAAATCAAACCCTACCTTGTGGCCCTTAAACCCTGTTATTTTCCCTAAGTATTATGGTCTATGCGCAGATGTTCTTGTTACTTCAAGCTGGAAAGTTCCAAGGAAACCAGAGGTTATGGAGGCAATGCTAAACGATATTGTTTTAGCAACGAGGCATTTTATGCCGGAGGCTCCTATGGAAATTTCGAAATATAGTTTGACAGCCGCAGGTTTATCCATACCTTCGTTTTTTGATGATGAATCGGGTTTATTTACAAGAATAGTTAATTATGAAGTAGTTGGAGATAAGTTTAAGGCAGGTATAGTCCAAATTGGAGAACATATGAAAGATAGTGAAGTAAAATGGTCTAAGGGTATAAAGGATAGAAAAAATGGCCGGCTTGGCCTGGTTAGTAGATTTTGGATTGTTCCCAGCTTTGAAACTGCTCACTATTTACGTCGAACTGCAAGTTTCATAGACGGAGTATCTGTTGCAAAAGCTTCTCATTTACCGATAGATGGATCAATTCCGCACCTGACAGCACAAGAAAGAGGTTGGTTTGATTCGTAGCGCTAAGCAATAACCTTCATGACTTCGTCAATAATCTGCAGTCCTTCATCAATTTGACTTTTAGTGATATTCAAAGCAGGCATAAGGCGGAGGACGTTCTCTGAAGTACAGTTGATGATAAGTCCTTTTTCTAGGCATTTCTCATAAATATCTTTCCCTGGAATTGTCAATTCGACCCCAATCATAAGGCCAAGGTTGCGAACTTCCTTAATTATTTTGTGCTTTTCTTTGAGTTTATTTAGTTCACTTACAAAATACTTTCCTATTTTTTTTGCATTTTCGAGCATCTCCTCTTCTTCAATCGCCTCAAATACGGCTAGTGATGCAGCGCATATCAAAGGGCTACCGCCGAATGTAGAGCCGTGCATTCCATGCCCAAAAGTATCGGCAATTGAAGCTTTTGCAACAAGCGCTCCTATTGGTAGGCCACCACCAAGGGACTTGGCAAGAGTCATAAGATCTGGCTCAATGCCGTAGTGCTGGTAGGCATACATAGCACCGGTTCGACCAATACCGGTCTGCACTTCATCAATAATGAGAAGCAGATCAAATTTATGGCACAACTGCCTAATTTCTCTTATATATTCTTGTTCTGCAATGCGAATTCCCCCCTCACCCTGTACAAGCTCCAGCATTATAGCTACAGTCTTGTCGTTTAATTCAGACTTAATAGCTTGGATATTGTTGAAAGCTACCCTTCTGAAGCCTGTAAGGAGCGGCTCAAAGCCCTTCTGGATTTTATCCTGTCCTGTAGCTGAGAGTGCTCCCATTGTGCGGCCATGAAAAGACCCTGATGTGGTAATAATCTCATATCGTGTGCCAGCACCATAAGCTCGTGCAAATTTGATCGCAGCTTCATTGGCCTCGGCCCCGCTATTTGCAAAAAATACCTTGCTATTAAAGCTTGTCTCGACGATTTTTTGGGCAAGTCGTGCCTGAAGTGAGTTGTAAAAAGAATTTGGCACATGAATGAGCTTATCCGCTTGTTTTTGAATAGCTTCAACTACTTTGGGGTGAGTGTGGCCGATATTGCTCACTCCCCACCCTGGGAAAAAGTCAAGATACACTTTTCCATTTTCATCCACGAGCTCAGATCCATGGCCTTGGACAAATGAAATTGGGGTACGCGAATATGTATTGAGAATATATTTGTCGTATATATCAGTGGTTTTCATGTTGCTTCCTAATTTGTGTGCCGATTCCCCGACTGGTTAGAATTTCCAAAAGAAGAGCATGTTTGATGTGGGCATCAATTATGTGGGATTGCTTTACTCCGCCTTGAACTGCTGCCACACACGCCTGTACTTTTGGAATCATACCTCCCGCAATTGTGCCATCTTTGATAAGCTTATTTACTTCGCTTAAAGACAGAATTGGGACGTATGACTTAGGGCTATTTTTGACTCGCTGCACGCCTCGCACATTGGTAAGTAAGATAAATTTTTGAGCTTTAAGTGCTACAGCAAGTGAGCTGGCCACCTCATCAGCATTTATGTTGTAGAGCTGTCCTCCTGAGTCACGTCCCATTGGTGAAAAGACCACGACATATCCTCGCCTGAGGTACTCAGTGACTGCTGTGGGAGTTACAGACGTGACTGAGCCCACGAATCCCAGATCTACTCCCCCATTTCGGTGCGTAGCATGTGTGCGTCCTTCTTCGCCAAACAGGCCGACAACTTTGGTATTGCGACTTAGAATATCCATGACGAGAGAGCTATTTATATCATGAAGCTCTTGCTGTACGATCGGCAGGGTGGCCTTATCGGTCACTCGCAAACCATGCTTGAATTTGGGTGTAATTCCACTTTCTTTAAGTCGAGAATTTATATGAAGTCCTCCTCCATGCACAAGTACAATCCGAATACCAAGATACTGAAGAAATACAATATCATCAAGGATGGTCGCTCGAAGCTTTTCATTCTCAAGCATACTACCGCCATACTTGATCACAAATGTCTTACGCCGAAAAGTATTGATATAGGGAATTGCTTCAACAAGTATTCCAGCCCGTGTTAACAGATTTTTCATATCTTAGTTGTATTCTGCATTAATTCGTACATATTCGTAGGAGAGATCTGATGTGTATACTGTAGCTGATTTATCCCCAAGTCCAAGGTCAGCATGGATTGTGACAGTGTTCTCTTTTAAAGAGGTAAAATCTATTTTTAGTGTGTCTTCCGTGATGTTGAGGCCAATCGTGCCAAGCGCCTGTGCCACACGTCCCCAGTTGGGATTTTCGCCAAATACTGCTGTCTTTACAAGATAAGAGTTAGCTACTGCAAAGGCTGCCTGCTTGGCATCTTCTTCAGTTGGTGCACCAGTGATCGCGATTTCAACAAATTTAGTGACTCCTTCTCCGTCACGCACAAGCTTTTTGGCAAGCTCAAGACACACATTAGACAGTGCATCGGCAAAAAGTTGATAGTCCTCATCGTTTTTTTCTATTTTTGGGTTGCCTGCTTTGCCATTTGCCATCACAACTACCATGTCATTGGTACTCATACAGCCATCAACGGTGATCATATTAAAGCTGGAACTTACGGCCTTAAGTAGGGCTGCGTGGAGTAAATTTTGCTCGATATCGCAGTCTGTCGTGATAAAAGATAGCATTGTGGCCATATTGGGAGCAAGCATTCCAGATCCCTTAGCACAGCCTGCTATTGTGACAGTTTTATTGCCTATTTCTATTTCAACTCCGAATGATTTGGGGTACTTGTCGGTTGTGAGTGTGGCTTGAGCAAAACTCTCACCTGCCGCATTCTCGGGTGAAAGCGACTTTGCAAGCTCGGGGAGGGCCGCTGCAATCTTATCATATGGAAGAATCTGCCCAATAATTCCGGTTGATGCGACAAGTACGTTTTCTTTCACAATATTCAGAAGCTCAGCTACATCTTCGGCAGTTTTATTTGCAAGATTATAGCCTTCAGTACCCGTAAAGCAATTGGCATTGCCGCTATTTACGACAATTGCTTGAGCTACACCATCTGCAAGGTGCTCTACACATACTTTAAGCGGTGCGGCCTTCACAGAGTTGGTAGTATAGACTGCGGCAGTAGTTGCGGGGACGTCAGATAGTAAGACTCCAAGATCCAGCTTTTCCTTATTTTTTACTCCAGAGGCTATTCCTCCAGCCTTAAAGCCAGGAGTACTGGTGACCTGCGCATCTTTAATTACTTTCATATAAGCCCCTCCTGCTCAGAATATCCAAAGCGAATATTCATATTTTGCACAGCTTGCCCTGAAGCTCCCTTCATGAGATTGTCAATGACAGTCGTGACGACATACATACTACCATCATCGTTTGACTCAATCGCTAAATCACAGTAGTTAGTACCGGCGACATGCTTGGTCTCAGGTTGACTCCCGGCCTCCAGGAGACGGACAAATGGCTCAGCCTTATACATTTGTTCGTAAAGGTCCCTTATAGATGTTTGCTTCTTCGGAGATTTGAATTTTACATAGATTGTCTCCAATATGCCTCGATTCATGGGTAAAAGGTGGGTTACAAATGTAGTTTTTATCTTGCCTTTTGCAATATCTGCTAGATAAAGGTCGATCTCAGGACTATGCTGATGTGCAAATACTTTGTAGGCTTTGAAGTTTTCATTCACTTCACTGTATAGAAGTGAGGTATGTGCTTTGCGGCCTGCTCCTGTGACTCCAGATTTGGCATCAATCACTATTGAGTCAATATCAGAACTTAGATTCTTGATAATAGGAGCTAGGGCAAGGATTGCAGCAGTTGGATAACAGCCGGGATTGGAAATCAGATTAGCACTTTTGATACTATCTCGATAGAGCTCAGGCAATCCATATATAGCTTTAGAAAGATTTTTGATATCGCTATGACCTGCTTTATACCATTTTTTATATTCAGCCTCGTCATTCAGGCGATAGTCCCCACTGAGATCTATCACCGTGATCCCTGCAGTGATTAGTGCAGGTACATACTGCATAGCCACTGTATGTGGAACAGCAAGAAATACCGCGTCACAGCTTTGAATTATTTTTTGCTCGCTGTATTCCTCGCAAATAAGACTGGTTTTGCCTTTAAGTTGAGGCCAGATATCTGCAATTTCGCCTGTTGTGGATCCAGCACTGGCAAAAGTTATGTCAACGCCCGGATGACTAAGTAGTATCTCAAGAAGAACAAGTCCAGAGTATCCTGTTACGCCCACTATTCCGACTCGTAGTTTTTTCATTCTAAAAAACAATTATACAGGAAAAATAGCTTACTTCAACTCATTTTATATTATATTTTCACTAAAAATATAAAAAATCACTCTTTTTGAATTGAAAACATATCATTTTTATATAATTATGTAGAATTTGGCCTAATTTTGTTAAATAGTTGAGCTAGTCTTTTAATTGCAAGTCGTGATCTAAATTCAGCACTCGATCGCTCATCTCTTTTGTGACTTGCGAAAATCTGAATTTCACCTTCGTGCAGCAACATTATCCTTGCCAGCTCAACCCGTGCGTCATATGTAAACTGGCCATAAATTCCAACAGGAAAGTCCAAAAATCCACCTTCAAACATGCCTTTATTTGTATTAAGTGTAGATAGTGATCTTTTCGTCAGTAAATAGTGAGTCTGATTGCCTGAGACATCACGCGTTGCTCCATTCGGCCTGTGATCTGTAATTAAACATTGTCCATTTCGCAGGTCTGCCACTTCAAATAAGTCGAATTCTGATCCAAATGCAGTAGCTTTCGCCTTTAAAAAACGGTGGGAATCCTCAAATTCAAATCCAGAGATTCGTGCCAATCGCTTTGTACGACGCGCAAGAATTGGAAAAATTTCGGAGGTGGACATTGAATCAAGATTTCGTCGCAGTCGTTCAGCGGTCATATATGCGTATAGTACTTCTCAAGATAAGGATTATCAACATATATAGCTTTGTGATATGTTTTACAGCTAAAATGGTAAAATATACATTGGTATTCGCCGTGGTGGTGGAATGGTATACACGCAGGACTTAAAATCCTGTGCCTGCAAAGGCGTGAGGGTTCGAGTCCCTCCCGCGGCACACTTCGGCGGGCTCAGTGTGAAGTGCTTAGTGCTTGCACTGAGGAATGAAGTGACGAAGTGCCGACTTAGCTCAGTGGTAGAGCAACGCTTTTGTAAAGCGTAGGTCGTCGGTCCGAATCCGACAGTCGGCTCAACTATTTATAATTTGGAGCATAGTATAATTACTACATGGAAAAAGTGAGAACAATTTGGGGACATCCAGTTCCAGGAACTCGTAGGGAATGGAAACCAGGAGAGAGGTTGGCTCTTGATGGGCCAAGAAGAACACCTCATTCAGAAAAAATAATCGAGCGAAAATCAGGTCTTGGAGAACCAGATATAGTCGAAGTTAATCAACTTCAAATGCCAGATTCATTTTTTGAAAGAGGTCATAACCACTACTGGACCGATACAAATATATTAAGAGCCCCAGGTGATACTCACAGAATGACTTTTGAAAAAGTCAATAAAAGAGGAAAACCAAGTAAAATAGGTTGGCGCATATCTCCTTCAAAAGCATAAGACAGCTTTTCCTTATAGGTAAGTGATCCTTTAGATCACTCTATTCAAAGTTCAATAAATATAATCGATCATCTTATCTCAAGCACACAATCGATTAGGAATCTATTATAAATTGCTATAATATCCATAAGTCCCTGTAGCTCAACTGGATAGAGCAATTCCCTTCTAAGGAATAGGTTGTGCGTTCGAGTCGCGCCAGGGACGCCTCCTTTCACTCGGCGTAAGCGCCAGAGGTAAGCTTACATCTTACTTACTTCCTGGAGATTGTGTAGACATTGGGATAGTATAAAAATACGGCAGGCAGATCATCCATAAATACTTTTTGGAAGTCATAGTAGATTTTCTTTCTTTTCTCAATAGCCAGGGTATTTCGACCATCTTCAAGGAGCTTGTCGATCTTTACGTTCTTGTAGCCTGTGATATTACCTTGCTTCTGAGTTGAGTGCCAGAAGAAATATTGGTCTGGATCTTGTGGTACTTTCCAAAAAGCAAGAAGCATATCAAATCCGCCTATATCTCGAAATACATCGAGATTGAGCTTGGTCTTGAGACCTGCCTTTTGGAGACTGTCGTTTACACGACTTGCAATGTCAAAATATTCATAGGAAGTCTGAAAATTAAGAACTGACGAGCCAGATGCGTCTGAGTAGGGCTCAAGCTTTTTCTTTGCAATGTCAGGGTTGTAGACGATTCTCTTGAGTCCAGGGTTGTATGCCCAAGAAGTCGGTGGAATAGGGCTTGTTGCAATCTCTCCCAGGTCAGCTATATCCTCTTGGGAAATTGATTGGGCGATCGCCTGTCGCACTTCTTTTTCTTTCAGAATAGGACTTGAGGTATTAAAAAAAAGAGTAAGAACTTGAGTGTAGTCCACACTCTTCTCGACTTTTGTATTTTTCCAACCACGAAGAGAGTCGGCAAGGCTTTTTTTATTTATTTTCATCTGACTGATCTGGCCAAGCTTGTACGCGTTGATCATGTCTCCTTCTGTCTTATAAAATTTGTACGTTGTATGTGGCAAGATACTTTTATTCGGAGTAAGGCTTATCTCATTTACTCGACCAAAGCTCTCTTTTATCTGATCAACCTTATAGAGGCCAACGACTCCATGAAGTGGAAAGCGCGTAATTGGCTTATTTAGAAAAGATGGGAAGATGGGAAGAGGCTTCTTTAGTATAAAATGTATGGTATTATCATCGATTACTTTTGTCTCGACATCTGCAAAATGATAATTAATGTCGTGGGCTGTGAAAAGCTTATTATCATCCCAGTATAAATTTTGCTTGATGTGAAAGCGGAATTGTCGTCCGCCATCTGTGATCTCCCATGATGAGGCCAGTGCAGGAATAAGACTTCCATTTTGATCAAAATTAATAAGGCCATGGGAGATTTTGGTGATTATCTCATCTGGAAGCTCTCCTATGGTGTAATTTCCAACTATTCCAATCACGTCACGCCGAGCGAAGAAAAATGATGCAAAATATGGGGAGAAAGATATAAAGCTGATAATGACAAAAAAAGTAAGCAAAAAGCTCAATGTAATGAGCTTGACATGCTTTTTGGCAAACTCAAGCATGAGCCAGTAGTAGTATCGAAGAGTTTTCTTCTTGAGAATCATGAAGGCTTAGTTTATTGAACTGATTTTACAAGAGATTGATGACGGACAAGACAAAAAATATCACAATAAGTGCAATTGTAATCTGAAGTGTGAGCTTTTCGACTCCTCGTCTTGTCTGGAATACTTCTCCTCCTCCACCCCAAGCACTTCCCAGTCCTGCCCCTTTACCTTGAATAAGGATAAAAAGCACAATCAAAATTGAGAGTATGATATTGGCGATCAGAAGAGCTATTCGCATACTTTTCTATTATATCATATCTAATTTGTGAGGAGTTTGCTGCTCCGTAGGTACAGGTGATACTTTTTGGCGAATCTGTGAGATTCATCACGAAGAAGTGAGAGTGCGTTGAGAGCTGCATTGTCCCGAGGGAGTCTAAGGGTTGGTAGATAAGAATTACCAATCACAACCCGGTCAGGGTTCTTAGCAAGTCCTATAATTGGAATAGACTTCCCGGCTTGTGCTCCAGCCTTTAATGCAATTCTTACCTGAGGCTTGCCTCCATCCACAACTATTAGATCAGGTTCAGGCCATGAGTTGCGAAAGCGCCGACGAAGAGCCTCCTCAAGCATATGGAAATCAGACTTGCGCTGGCTTTTGGATATTTTGAATTTTCTATATTGAGATTTATCTATCATTCCGCGAGTCATAACTACCATGGATGCTGTAGCTTCGAGAAATGACAGGTTGCTTATATCATAGCATTCAATCCTCTCTATCCTTTGAAGGTTGGGAAAATACTGGACGAGTAGCTTTTCGAGGGTGACTACTCCATCCTCAAGCTTATTATATAGATCTGCTGAGCCCCTTGTAAATGACCTGTGGAATACAAGGTGTTCGAGCCGATAGATTCTGTCTCTGACCTCTATGGCTTTTTCAAACTGTTTAGACTGAGTGAGTTTTTTGAGCTCACCTTTCATGGATTTGAGCACTACTTCTGATTTGCCCTCAAAGGTTCGCTTGATTGCCCGTATATTGGCTTTGTATTTGCTTTCAAGACGCTTTTTTAATTCAGAATCTGATGTTTTCTCAATTGAGTTTGGGCACGGATCACAAAGCCCTATCTTGGACCAAAAACAAGGAATTCGACCAATCTTTCGCTGACTGCAATATGGAAATACCCGGCGGATAGAGCGAAGCAATTCGCGGACAACTTTTGTGGAGGAAAAAGGCCCAAAGTAATACGATTTTTTGTCATGATCCTGGCGAGTGGCATAGATTTTGGGGTAGGTCTCTTTTGTAATCTTGATGTAGATGTAGCTTTTGTCATCCTTCCACCTGACGTTGTAGTGAGGATGATGCTTGCGAATGAGTGTCGACTCAAGAATAAGAGCAGCAAATTCTGAGTCTGTGACAAAATACCCTATTTGAGTCGCCTCTTCTATAATTCTACTTTCTTTTCGATCAAGCTTAGCATTCTCAATATGAGAGGCGACCCTGGCCCTTATGTTTATGGACTTCCCTACATATAATACCTGCCTTCCTTTGCGAAAAAGATATACACCATTAGACGAAGGTAGATCTTGTGTCTTCTTTTTTTTATCAATAGAAATCCAAGTAATATCAGCGTCCATATGCGCTAATTATTATACTCCACTGACGGTCGCTATTTCTTTTTTCTTATTGTCGAGATTCTTATAAGGATTATTACAATACAAATTCCCAAAAAGACATAGACGACTTTGATCCCAAGATCCTGAGAATACGGGAGTATAAGTACTTGGCGCGTAATCTCTTGCTCATTGCCCACTATCAGTGTCAATTCTGCTTTTTTTTTCTGGCCCTTGTGCTTTGCTTGAATTGTAAATCCCACATTCTTCTTTTCATAAGGGGCCAATTGAGTAATCTGCTTTTCCGATATGCGTATATCAATATCTTCAGACTGGAAATTGAGGGGAGTTCCCCATGCGGATGTATTCCCTTGATTCTCTATCGTAAATTGGGAGTCATGTGACTCTTTGTCGTTGATCTGAGTTGGGATCTTGAAGTCTGAGACTACAAGTTTATTTATTTCCTGGGGCACGGTGCTTGTGGGCTGAACACTGATGTCTTTGGAATTTCCTATCTTGTAGGATCCTGCAGGACGTGGATTTGTAGTATCCTGACCATGAATAGCAAATACAATGTGGTTTAGATCAAGTGACGTAAAGTAATCAATCCCAGATGTGCTCTCCCATGTGGGGTCAACTACTACCCATCTTTGGAAGTCTTTATCGTAGTATTCAGGCCATGAGTGTAGGATATCTGAGACTAAGGAAAGAGGGCGAAGTGCACGATCCTTAGAGTATCCATAGCCCTCGATTTCACGCGAAAGTATGCCCTTTTCCCTCGCAAGAGCTACGAATGTATCTGAGAATTCTGTACAGACAGCGCTTGTGGGATTTGAAAGCGCTTTTTGAGCCCCTACTCGCCCGACATTGCTTCTGAGTTTGTCATAGTTATAGGAAAGTGAGGAGACAACAAATCTATATATATCACTTGCGCTTTTGAGAGTATTGTACTTCTCAGGACTTTGAATATTCCACAGGGGTCGATCTGTAAGTAAGTATTGCTCTTGCCTCTTGATGATAGTCGATTGAAGAGCGTGCACTTCAGGACGAGTGGATGTCGTGAGCTGTGCCACACCAGCATAGCTGACAGTCAACCTCTGCTTGGGATTTATCGCATATGTTGCTAGATAATTGCCATCTTCGTCAGTCCTTACCCTTTGCGGCTTTGGACTGAGTGATTCTATAAACACTTTTTGATATAGAGTATCTGGTGGTAGTGCTATTTCTTGATCTTGTCTTTTGACTTTCTCATTTTGAAGATTATAGGTAAGATTCATCTTGTAGTTTTGGGTATCGCCAAATACTGCATAAATTGTAGAATTGGCTGGATTATCCCACCATATATCATGACCTTGTATTCCACTTGGTCTGGGCTTGGCTATCGCAATCTTACGAGGAGTATTTGATGGAAGATGGACTGTGACTTTGTATTCTCCCTTACTCTCACCTTTTAAAGTGGGTAGAATTACCTCCCAGATGGTGCCAGATATCTGAAAAAGATTGGTCTGATCAAATGAAAGAGAAAGATTGTTGACGCTACCCTTGCCTCTTTTTGGAGTGGGCAGATCCAGCTGAACGATGGTCTGGGTACCCTCTACCTTGACTTTTGGGTCAATGTGAACACCGTCTGCCTCAGCCTCTAAATTGGAGATCGTGAAGCTTTTAGGAAAAGAGAGGCCAAATCGACGGACATACACCTCAGTTTTAAGATTTGTGAGCTTTATTCCGAATTTTACGCGCGAATTAATCTCTGCATTTTGCTCGTTGAGAAAGTACTCGACATTGTAATCGGCAATATAATCTCGAGCATGTACGACTTGAGGAATAATAAAGATGAAGAAAAAAATAAGGAGGGCTACTTTAAATATTCTCTTCATTATCACATTATACGCCACAGCTTACTGAGCATAAGCTTTACAGATACTTCTTAAGATAACGTGCAGTGTGCGATCTTGCAACGCTTACGATCTTCTCAGTCTCGCCCTGATACAAAAGCTCGCCTCCCCGGTCTCCACCTTCTGGTCCTAGGTCGATTATATACTGGCAGTTTTTGATCACATCGAGGTTGTGCTCGATGATCACGACGGTGTTATTTTTCTCAGCAAGCTTATAAAGAGTCGTGAGCAGCTTCTCGATATCGTAAAAGTGAAGGCCAGTTGTGGGTTCATCCAGAATATACATCGTATGGCCTGAATCTCGTCGAGAAAGTTCATTGGCAAGCTTGATCCGCTGGGCTTCTCCTCCTGAGAAGGTCGGTGCTGCTTGGCCCAGCTGTATATATCCAAGCCCCACGTCTTGCAAAAATTGGAGCTTGACGTAGATTGAGTCGTGGTTTTTGAAAAAATCTATGGCTTCATCCACTGTCATCTCAAGCACCTCATAAATACTCTTACCTTTGAAGGTGACCTCAAGCGTGTCTTTATTGTAGCGATGTCCATTGCACACATCACACGTCACATATACATCAGACAAGAACTGCATCTCAATCTTTATGACTCCAGCTCCCTGACACTTTTCGCAACGACCGCCTTTGAGATTAAAAGAAAATCTACCTTTTTTGTATCCACGAGCTTTAGCTTCAAGAGTCGTCGAATAGAGCTCTCGAATGTCGTCGAAAAAGCCAGTATACGTTGCTGGATTAGACCTTGGCGTACGACCAATTGGAGACTGATCCACAAGATATACTCGATTAATATAGTGGAATCCATCGAGGCGTTGATATGCCCCCATCTTTTCTGAATATGTGCCCGCAATATGATATTTAAGTGCTGGATATAGGGTATCTACGATAAGTGTAGATTTGCCAGATCCAGATGCTCCAGTGACAGCGACCAAATTACCAAGTGGGATAGAGATGTTTATGTCTTTAAGGTTGTACTCAGAAGCTTTGTGAAGGGTAAGCTGTCCAACTCCCATGTTTAGCTCTCGCTTGGGAAATACGATCTTCTTTTTCTCAGACAAGTAAGCACCGGTCAGGGACTTTGTGCTCTTTTTGATCTCATCAAGAGTACCTGCAAACATCACTTTTCCGCCTTCGGCTCCCGCGTGCGGGCCCAGCTCAACAACATAGTCTGCCGCCTCTATTGTCTCTCGATCATGTTCGACAACAAGCAGTGAATTGGACAGATCCTTCAGATCATTGAGGGTCTTAAGAAGGGCCGACACATCTTTTGGATGAAGCCCAATTGAAGGCTCATCAAGCACGTAAAGCACACCTGTCAATCCTGTCCCAATCTGCGAGGCAAGACGGATGCGTTGGAGCTCACCACCAGAGAGCGATCTGGCAGCCCGAGAGATTGTGAGATATGATAGGCCTACATTGTTTAGGAATGTAAGTCGAGTAATGATCTCACGAATTATGCTACGGCCCACTTCAAGCTCATACTGATTGAGCTTTGGTATGAGATCTTTGTCAAAATACTGAGTCAACTTATCGATTGACTCCTCACAGATGTCTGCAATATTGCGCTTGTCTATAAACACAGCCAAAATCTCTTTCTTTAGCCTTTTACCTTCGCATGCGGGACACATCTCTTCTTTAATATATTTGTGGAGGTCGTATGATTGGCCAGAATCACTATCGAAAAAGCGGCGCTCAAGTTCACCCACTATCCCATCGAATTTTTCATAAATCGATGTGGCTTTCCCGAACCTATTCTGTCCGTGTACCTCATATGTTTTTTTAGTTCCATGGAGCAATGTAGTGAGCTGCTTATCGCTCAAGTTCTTGATCGCTACGTTAAAATCAATTCCTTCCTCGTCTGACACCACCTTCAGAAGGCGTATATACCACGTATTTTGGAAAAATAGCTTATTAAAAGGAAGAATTCCACCTTCATTTATTGTGAGGCGTGGATTGAGTATACGATCTGGATCGATTTTATAGACTGTGCCAAGTCCTCGGCAACTCTCACAGGCCCCAAGGGGCGAGTTGAAGGAAAAAAGACGTGGCTCAAGCTCAGGAAGCGCGAGTCCGCAATTGGGACAGGAGAACTTCTCAGAATACAGACTTTCACTATCTGCTGCCCTTAGGATTACCAAGCCATCTGAAAGGGATAAACCCTGCTGCACTGACTCGGACAAGCGTGAGCGAAGATTGGAGGCAAATATAGGGTCTTTGATGTCCTTATTCATCAGTGAATAAGAGTCGATTTCTACCTCAATTGTGTGCTTATTTGTTTTTATTAGGGAAAGATCGCCATCAGCCTCCACTTCTCGGCCGTCTACTCGAATTTTGCGGTAACCTTTGGCAAGTAGATTGGCAAAAAGATCAACAAACTCACCCTTTTTGCCTCGGACAACAGGTGAGAATAGCTTAAAAGAATGCGGTTTGAGTTTATCGCCTGATACTTTTGCTTTCACATCATCAAGAATTCGATCTACAATCTCGTCAAGTGAGAGCTTCGTAATCTCAATGTGGCAGTTTGGGCAAGTAGGGCGGCCTATACGTGCATACAGAAGCCTCAGATAATCATACACTTCAGTCACTGTACCGACCGTGGATCGGGGGTTGTGGGACGCTGTCTTTTGGTCAATTGATATAGCAGGAGACAGTCCCTCTATTGTATCTACATCCGGCTTGTCCATGATTCCCAAGAACTGACGAGCATATGCTGAGAGTGACTCGACATAGCGACGCTGACCTTCGGCATAGATTGTGTCGAATGCAAGGGATGATTTGCCTGATCCGGATACACCAGTCATCACAACAACCTTGTTCTTAGGAATATCTACATCAACATTTTTTAGGTTGTGCTGACGTGCTCCACGGACTTTAATAAGATCGTTCATAGTTAAGTTTTTATTTCTCTGATCTTATCTCTAATTTGTATCGCAAGCTCAAAATTCATCGTGCTTGCCTGCTCTTTCATCTCACGCTCAAGCTTTTTGATAACTCGCTTTTTGTCATATGGAGTCAGTCCGTCAGAATCAATTGAGGTCAGGAAGTTCGTGACTTCGGGATTTAAGATTGTATCATACTCAGCCTCAAAGCCTACAGCGTCATGCTTCTGGGCAATCCTCTCTCGAATAGGCTTTAGAATCGTCTTGGCTGTTATGCCGTGCTCCTTATTGTATTTGAGCTGGTGTTCTCGACGACGCTCAACCTCAGAAGTAGCCTCTTTTATTGAGCCGGTCAGCGTGTCCGCATACAGGATCACTTCACCATCTATATTTCGAGCTGCTCGTCCCATAATCTGGACCAACGCGGTACGCGATCTCAAAAATCCCTCACGATCAGCATCAAGAATGGCAACAAGTGTCACCTCAGGCAGATCAAGTCCTTCTCTTAGAAGATTGACGCCAATAAGCACATCGAACTCGTTTTTACGAAGAGAGTCGAGTATGTCACTGCGCTCCAGGGTCAGGATATCAGAATGCAAGTAGCTTGCTCGGATATCCTTTTCCTTAAGATAAGCGCTAAGGTCTTCGGCCGTCCTCTTGGTAAGTGTTGTGACTAGTGTCTTCTCCCCACGAGCGACTCTCTTTTCAATCTCCCCGATAAGGTGTGGAATCTCATCAGTTGCCGGGTGAATTCGAATCTGCGGATCAGGTATGCCGGTTGGTCTCACGAGTTGCTCCACTGTGCCACCGTGCTCTGTGTATTTCTTCTCGACTACTTCAAGCTCAGATTGATTTACTTCCCACGGAGCGGGGGTAGCTGATACGTATACAATACGCGGTACTGATGCGTAAAACTCTTCAAATCGAAGTGGGCGGTTGTCAAACGCCGATTTGAGCCGGAATCCGAAGTCGATAAGATTTTTCTTTCGCGCCCAGTCTCCATTGTACATACCTCGAATCTGCGGCACACTCATGTGAGATTCATCGATAAAGACAAGGAACTCATCCCCATACGCTTTCTTAAAATAGTCTATAAGTGAGTGTGGCGGGTCACCAGGCTTTCGGCCGTCAAAGTAGCGGGAGTAGTTCTCGATTCCGTTTACGTATCCGACTTCCTTGATGATCTCAAGATCATAATTTACTTTTTTGAGAAGGCGCTCAGCTTCAATAAGCTTGCCGCTTTTTTTCAATTCTTTATACTCGGATTCGAGGTCTGATCGGATTTGGCTTTCTGCGTCTGAAATAGCTTGAGGGCTGGTCATAAAGTGCTTGGCCGGGTAGATAGTGATAATCGAGTCAGAGCTCTTATCGTGAACTACTCCAGTAAGCGGATCAAATTTCTCAATCTTATCGATACGACCACTCTGACTTGTCACCTTGTATCCAAAATCCTCATAAGCTGGATAGATATCCACAACTGGCCCTCGGACTCGGAATGTGCCCCGCTTGAAGTCGAACTCAGATCTTTCGTACTGAAGCTTCGCCAGATCCATAAATAGTTTTTTCTGCTCGAGCGTATCCCCGACCTTCAGGCTCAGTATCCAGTTGCCATACTCGGCGGGCGAGCCGATATTGTAGATACAAGATACAGATGCCACGACAACCACGTCACGCCGTGTCAGTATATTGGCGGTTGACTGAAGTCTGAGCTTGTCGATTAGCTCGTTGATCTCAGCCTCTTTTTCTATATACGTATCGCTTGAGGGAAGATATGCCTCTGGTTGATAATAGTCGTAGTAGGACACAAAGTATGAGATCGCATTTGTGGGGAAGAAGTCTCGCATCTCCTGATACACTTGGCCCGCAAGAGTCTTGTTGTGGGAGATGATGAGTGTGGGAATCTGAAGCTTAGATATAATATTGGCCATTGTGAAAGTCTTGCCAGAGCCTGTCACACCAAGAAGTACTTGATTTTTAAGGCCTGTCTTAATACCTTGCACAAGTTTGTCTATTGCCTGAGGCTGATCGCCGGTTGGGGTAAATGAAGATACTAAATTAAACATGGTTTGGATTGTCCCGACGTTCCGATTTTATGTTAGAAGTCGGGATCCCGTACCTCCGACTGTTGGCCGAAGCGTCGGGAAAGTTTGAACATTGCAACCAATAATTATATCAGATTCTTGTTTGAGAATACACACAGGACTTAGAGAAACATTTGTAATTTGGCATTTAAAACTTATAATTGAATCAATGAGTCATATTGCAGAAAGAAGAATTAGTCGACCAATGACTGCCCTTAGGATAGGGTTTGCTACTTTAGCAGCTCCCGCAACATTATTCTTTGGTGCACGTGCAGCTGTCGCAGAGACACCTTTATCTCAGTCAACTCCCACATCTCTGCGAGGTGAGCCCTCTCAAACAACTACAATTAGTACAAGTGATCAACGACGCGTCAAACCAGAACAATCAGACGGTGTTGACCCTATGCTTCCTTTAGGTATTGTAGTTGTCGGTGGGTTAATTATATTAGCCAATTTGCCATTTAGTGATAGCGAAGGGCCTCCACGTCAAAGAAGAAGTGATGCAAGATTTCAAGAAGAAATGAGCAGACAGATAAGAGGAATGAGCTGGAGACGATTGAGAGATGATCCAAAATTTGGTGGAAGTATGAGTCCTGAAATGCGCGAAAGAGTATTTGGTGATCTTGATGATAATCCTACAGACAGGCAATAGATGTGAGATTCTCTGTAGACTATTTCCTTGAAGCTATCTTTCTTATCGCGGCGACAATCTTGATCCTATTCTCTTTTTCCTTAAGCACATGGTAGATGCTTGGGGCGATTGATACAAGAATGATAAGCATTATTATCGGAAGCAGGTATTTATCGACATCTGGTATCGACTTGCCCAAGAAATATCCAGCTGTAGTAAGCCCGACAGACCAAAAAAAGCCACCTATGAGGTTGTATGCTACAAATGTACGGTAGTGCATACTGCCAATCCCCGCTACAATTGGTGCGAATGTACGGATTATAGGCATAAAACGGGCGAGAATAATAGTTTTTTTCCCGTGTTCTTCGTAGAATTTCTCAGCCCGCATGAGATTATCTTTGTGAAAAAAGAATGATTCTTTCTTGTGAAAAAGCCTTTTTCCGAACTTGTGTCCGAAAAAGTAGCCAACAGAATCTCCAGCTACAGCTGCTATAAAGCACCCGATGGCAAGTGGCAGTATGCCGAATATGCTTTGCGAGGCCAAGAAACCGGCCGTAAAAAGCAAGCTATCTCCAGGTAAGAAAAATCCAAAAAAAAGTCCAGACTCGGCGAACACTATAAGAAAAATGCCTAAATAGCCTATCGTGGGAAGGATTGTATCAAGATGCATAATATGTGGGTTAAAGTATGCCGATTGTCAACAAAATCACAACTATTAAAAATAGTTAATTATATGACAATCGAGCATATACTCGATCAGGCTTAAATGCGTGATCGGTATAATATAATAGCATATATGCTCTATATTGTGGCGACTCCAATCGGCAATCTCGAAGATGTCTCCACAAGACAGGCTCGAATACTTCTTCAGTCAGACATCATACTCGCCGAGGACACCAGATCTGCCCACACTCTGCTTTCCTATATGAAAAGGACTTTCAAAGTAATTAGCAATCCAAAGCAGAAAGTCATCTCCTACTACAGAGAGAAAGAGTTTGAGAAGCTACCAGTTGTCCTTGATGCGCTTAGCGCAGATCAGAGTATTGCTCTGATATCCGAGTCGGGAACGCCGCTTGTATCAGATCCAGGATTTCTTCTGGTCAAAGAAGCTATAAAGGCTGGTATTCAGATCACAGCTATTCCTGGTCCATCTGCTGTGATCAACTCTCTTATTTTATCGGGTTTTGAGCCTAAGAACTTTATGTATGTGGGATTTCTGCCCAAAAAGGCCTCCCAGCTTACAAGTCTCATCACTCGACTCAAAAAAATAAGCGAGGTTAGCCCGGATAGCCTTTTCGTAGCGTATGAGTCTCCAAATAGGATAAATGCTACCCTTAAAGTCATGACTGAAGAATCGCCTGAGGTTGATGTGGCTATTTGCCGCGAGATGTCCAAGAAGTTTGAAGAGGTGATTCGTGGGAAGCCCGCAGATCTTCTAAGTCGCGACTATCGGGGCGAGATCACACTTGTTCTGCGTTTTGGGTAGGGGAGTTGCCTGATCCACTTCGAATTGTTATACTTAGTGTTGTATGGAGAATAAAGCACAAGATCCCAAGACCGGAGATATCTACTCGCAGCCGCCAGCTCCTGAAAGGAGGGAAAGAAAACCCAAATCAGTGAATGAAAAAATCAAGTATTTTTTTAGTAAGCACACATGGGAGACTCTTGTGGCTCTTTTGACCTTTGTTCTTGTAATCACAAGTCTTATCAACAACTTTGCCACAATTCGAGATAGAATGACTGGCAAAAAAGATGCAAAATCAACTGAGAAAGTGATAATTGAAAAGATTACTCAAGTTCCAGTAAAAGAAATTGTAAATGCCACGCCAGTTCCAGCCAAGGAGGGATGTAAAAAGACAGTCGGTCCAGTTGAAATAAAATCTCCGAGTGAGAATGAGCGTGTGACAGACAATCCTGTCTGCTTTATCATTAAGCGCGATACAGATACCTATTGCTCTGTGACGTATTCATTCAGAGTAAATGGAGGAAGCTTTTCGACTCCATCAAGCAATGCGCCGTGTATCTCAAATATGAGTAAAGGAAGTAAGAAATTCGAGCTCAGGATTCAAAGCACAGTGTCAAGCGACCAGGATCAGCTAACTCGCAACTTTGATTACCAAGGGGAGAGCGACAATTCGCCTACTCCAACTGTTATGCCTTCACCAACCCCATTGCTCTAACCCTTAATTGGTTTCTAAATTCGACATATCCTACCCTATCATGTTTTATGTGAGATAGCTTTCTTTGGGCTAGTTCTGAACCTATACCTGCCCCTTTTTTTACAAGCTGAACTCCTAGCTTACCCCTTTCTTCTCTAAGCTTGTCGGCAGCAATATTAAAGGTGCCGTCATCATAAGGAAAGCGAGTATATGGATCAACGTATCTAAATATGGGAAACTTGTCGGTTATTTGCCCAATCATAGATCCTCCAACAAACACACTGGTATCATATGAGGCAATAATTGAAGCTCCTGGTTCAATAGTGTCTACTATAAAAATATCTGTTTCTAAAGGAAGAACAAGTGAGGTTCCAGATTCTATAGAACTCCCTATAATTATAGGCGCAGATGTGGCTAATCTATGATTTCGGACAGGAACAGCTTTTTTATATTTTGCCACAGGATTTAATTCGTAAATCTCTGCTTGAGGATCAAACTCTCCAAATCTAATATCATCTGCAATTCTCCCTAATTCGTGATGAAGCTCTCCTGAGGACACAATAATCCGAGATATAGGATTTCTTTCCAGGGCTGCCATAAGGATATTATACTATTAAAGACCGATAGTATGAGGTGAACTTGAATACACGCTAAAGCTTTATGTCGGTGAAGAGAGCGAGATTCTTGATTGAGTTGAGGACAAGTGCAGGTGTCTCTTTGAGACTCCCCTGCTCGCTTATTACCTTGACCAGCGCCCCCCTCTTGCTCTCACCTGCTACGTAGACAACTGCCGAGTCAATCTCGTGTTGTATGAACGGAATCGTCACTGTAGCGCGCTCAGGATGCGGATTCTTGTCTTCTGCATCGTATCCCACTATCCAACGATCTGTATTTACGAATAGACTGTCAAAAGTATTCCAGTCCTCAGGATATGGCATGATGCCGGCTGTGTGGCCGTCTGGGCCTATTCCACACGTGGCAATCACTACTCCCTCTGGATTCTCTGCTCGCCAAGTGCGGAGTGCAGCATCGAAGCGGTCTGAGTACTCGGCCAAAGTTTCCGCGCCTTGTACGTCTGTCTCAATAAAATTGACGCTTAGTGTAAGGCAGACTCCATAGAAGTCAGTATCAAGAAGCTGGGAGAAGTTGTTTACACTCTCGTCAGTTGAGTATCGCTCATCCAGCATGGCAATCGTGATATGGCTGCCCAAGAACTTGATATTTATCTCGTCCAGAAGGTCAAATGCCGATCCACCAGATAGAAGTAAAAGAATGGCTTTATCTTTATTGTCCTCAAGAAGTTGTGTAAGATGAGCTCCTGCAGCAACTATTGCCTGTTCTGAAGTTGGTGAATATATAACGTTCATTAGTCTATATAGAAATATTAACGTCAGATTTACTTATTAATTTTTTTATTTCTTCATTTGTCATTTTCCATGCAATATCTAAAATTACATAATATTTGTGTTTTAGATAAAGAGCATAAATCGAGCTTATTCTTAGCATTAAGATTGAATCTTCTCTTCCCAAATACCTGCAAATTTTGCTTCCTAAATATTGAATTTCTCCACCCTTTCCAATTTTTTTTATATAAGTAGCCATATCTTTAATATAAATTAATGCATCAACATGGAAGAAGTGTTTAAAGTAGTGAAATGTGAATTTTTCAAATTTTTCAGAAATATCTTTATTTTTAATAATATTTTGCAAAAAAACTTCTTGGGCTTTAAAGAATAGAACATAGGCTGAAATAAATCTTATCTCATCTCTATCTTTGTCCTGCAGATTACTTAGCTCTTCATTATTTTTAATCAATTCTATAGTTAGTTCGTTTGCTGACAAAACCGCCATAATAACCACAGCAATAGCTTTTAATTCAATGTCTTCTTCTGATAAATTACTCACTGACTTCTTCATCGTCTTCTAAAAGTACTTACAAACTGCGAGTTTGACTACAAATATAAGGTGACCCCAACGGGATTCGAACCCGTGTGTCCGGGATGAAAGCCCGGTATCCTAACCACTAGATGATGGGGCCAACTACTTGACCAAAGTCTATTTTAGCAAATAAGAAGAGCTTTATTTGAGCTTTTTCTGAAAGTGTTGAAGTATGTCACGGGCAATCTCACGGCCTCCAAGCCCGAATGCGAGTCCTCCAGCTAGGGCAAGCATACTCACAATACCTGTGAAGAGTATGACAATAAGCTGCTGAGCTACTCCGAGTTGATTCAGGACGATAAGAATTGTGAAGAATATGATCACTCCTTTGGAGAATAGTGAGAGCGTATTGGCCGACTTGGACCCCATAGACTTCACACTCTGGCGTACCAGATCAGCTGCCAGATTAGCCGATACGATACCAACAAATGCGATGATGACAGCAATGATGACATTGGGCAGATAGAACAGGAAGCTATTGAGTACTACGGTCGCTTTAGATAGTCCCCATACTTCAAGTGTCGGGATAAGGAAAAGCACAACCAACGTCCAGCGAAGTATCTCAGCGAGTACTTCTTCCCATAGTTTCACCTCAGATGGAGACATCACATTCGCTCGCTCAAATGCTCGCTCGAACTTAAAGAATGTGAAAAGCGTGATAAGAAGCCTTTTGAGGAGACCTGCGATAAAGAATCCAACAATCAGAATAAGAAGACCACCGAAAAAGCCAGGGAAAAAATCAACGAGTCTTCCCCAGAATGTGCCAAATACTTGATTAACTGCTTCAATCATATCTCAACTCCTTCAAAATAATCGAGTGTGCCAAGGTCAAGTCTGACCGAGATTACATCAATCGATAGTATAAGCCCCTTATTTTTATTTTGCAAGAGGTATATGTGAGCGGCTTTTTTGAGATGCTCCACTTTGCGTCGATTAACTGCCTCATATGGCTTGCCCTTGATGTCGGATGTGCGAGCCTTGACCTCGACAAAATGAAGCTTATCTCCCCTTCGGGCTATGATATCGATCTCTCCTACTTTTGTACGAAAATTGTGCGTTACAATAGTAAATCCTTGTTTACGCAAATAGTCTGTCGCTATGTCTTCCCCAGACGAGCCGGTTGCTTGTTTGTTATGTGTCATTCTGAACTAGTTTCAGAATCTCAAATGTAGATCCTGAAATAAATTCAGGATAACAGACATTTGTCTGTTATTTCTTTTTCTTTTTAGCAGTTTTTGGAGCGGTCTTTTTCTTAGCCTTAGTTGCAGTTGTGGTCGAATGAGCGGCAGACTTGGAATGATATAGTTTGCGTCGCAACTTCTTGGGCGATAGATCCCGAATGAAGTTGAGTCGCGCTTTGCGATACGTACTTTTCTGGTCCAGTGTGATTGTGGCAATATTGGGAGATGCAAGTGGAAGAATTCGCTCGACACCTATTCCAGCTCGACTCATATGGCGCACTGTGATCATGCGAGTAGTCTCAGAAGATCCGCGAATCTTCATCACAATACCTTTGAATATCTGTTGTCGGGTCTTGTCGCCTTCCTTGATCTTGTAGCTGACGCTTATGGTGTCTCCGACACCGAATGAGTTGTCTTGGAATGAAAATGTGTTGGCCATACGCGTTAATTGTATCATCTATGCTTGTTTTTGACAAGCCTCCATGAATGCAGTGAATAAAGGATGTGGGCGATTGGGTCTACTTTTGTACTCTGGATGCCCTTGTGTGCCTACGTAGAAGGGGTGTTTGAGCGATTTATCAAGCTCGATGATCTCAACAAGACCTTCAATAGCGGAGCGCGCGGCTATTCGTAGTCCTTTTTGTTCAAAGTCCTCAGCATACCTGCTATTAAACTCATATCTATGCCTGTGGCGCTCACTCACAATTCCCTTGGCCTTATTTGTAAATCCATTATTCTTGTCATACA
>CAYOAI010000016.1:0-26575 GCA_964401915.1 uncultured Gammaproteobacteria bacterium | reverse complement strand
TTATCGATCCCTCAATCTACTTTTTATCCAAAGTAGCCAATGCTCTTGGCAAGCGCCTCGAGATCCGGTTCAAGTAATCGAGCATAACCCCTCCAAAGTCTCGTCAGAATTAGTATCATATGCACTATGCAAGACAAGGCTGCAAAAGCACATGATAATGAAGAAGATCCACTCGTTCCGCAGGTGTATGAGTACCTTACTAAGTTCGACTTTCCACTAGCACAGCTAATTCAGAGGAAGTTCAAGGTTGGATTCTCAAGGGCTGAGCGGATCCTAAGGCAGATCGAGGACAAAAAAACTGGGGCTAAATAATCTCCATCCCTCTCATACCCCAAATACCCCCAGAAAGCCTTCAGTGCCTGTCCCTCATAGTCCTGAGTTTGTCAAAGAACGACGTGGGAAGCATGTCGAATCTGTGGTAAAATTCCCTTATGAGTAGCTTTACCCTGCTCAATATAAGCGGCATGATTTAATATTATAAGTATGCCAATTTTTAATGATTTAAAGTTAAGTAACTGGAAAGAATCAGAAATTTTGACTGATAGTCTTTGGATTATTCCCGAAAGAGACAAAACGGGAAAACATAATGGCTTTTATCACGGCAATTTTATTCCGCAAATCCCTCACCAATTAATTCTAAGATACACAAAGAAAAATGAAATTGTTTTTGATCCATTTTTAGGAAGTGGAACGACTGCCTACGAAGCGGAAAGTTTAAACAGGAATTTTATCGGCGTAGATATTCAAAAAAAGCTCGTTGATTATGTTAGTAAAAATATTGAACCAAAAAATAATTTTTCTAATTTGATTGCTGGTGATAGTGCGAAAAACGAAACCCTTGAAAAAGTAAAAGAGATTTTGAAAAAGCACAAAAAGAAAAATATCCAGTTAGCAATTTTGCACCCGCCATATGCTGACATTATTAAATTTAGTGATTTGAAAGATGATTTATCAAATGCAAAATCGCTAAAAGAATTTTTAGAGAAATTTGCAGAGGTTTTAAAGAACACTATCGAAATTTTAGAAAGTGGCAGATATTTAGCAATTGTAATTGGTGATAAATATACCGCTGGCAAATGGATACCTTTAGGATTTTATTGTATGAATGAAGCTCAAAAATCGGGATTAACGCTAAAAAGTATTATAATTAAGAATATGGCGGGCAACCGCGCCAAACAAAACAAGGAAGGAATTTGGCGATATAGAGCGCTTACGAGCGATTATTATATTTTTAAACACGAGTATATTTTAATTTTCAAAAAATAATTATGGAATACATTAAATCAAAATTATCAGACGATTTGGCGCGAAAAATCATCGGCAGTCAAGAAAAAGCGACCGAGTATTTGTTGCGATTAAACGATATTAAACCGATACCTTCTCTAAAATTCAAAACTATTAGCCGTGGACAAAACGCGGGTAAAAAAGTTTTAGTTTTAGAAACAAAGGAACTTTGGAAAGCTGTTGTTGATAGCTGGGATTATGAAGAAAGCAAAAAAATAATCAGAGATATTTTTAAGGCAACTGAAAAATATAAAAGCGGAAAAGAAGCCGATAACGCAATGGATGTACTTATTAAAGAATGGCAATCTTTAAAATTAGGCAGTATCGCATGGCCATTTTCCCAAGGCGCTTTTGATGAATTTGTGCAAAGGGTAAACTCTGAGAGAGAAAACGGATTTGTTAAAGATGAAAAAGTAAAAGTTGCCGCAGTTAAGTATAGGCGAATAAAAGAAATCAACACTGTCCGAAACGATTTTATAGAAACATTGATTTTTGAAAAAAATAATAGTATTTTGCCGACACTGAATCATAGAAGGGGTGTTGACTTCTTTATTAACGGAGTTTCTTTTGATCAAAAAGTTGCAAAAAGTCCAACAAATGAATTTAAAAGACATTATAAAGATGAGTGGCGAGAAGTCGCAATCAATAAACCCGAACTTGTTGCAGAATATCTTTATAAATTTCAAGACGAAGGAAGATTTGGGGCTGACCCAAGATTATTAGTTGTTTATATTGATGAGGATGTTTCAATTGATAAAATTAGAGAGATTATAAACAAAACTGATCTAAATAATCCAGTTGAAATTAATTTCACCTACAAACACAAAAATCTTGGTGAGAAAAATTATAAAGTGCCTTGTTTTGTAATTCTCTTACATAATTAAATTATGAATTATATTGGCAGTAAATTATCATTGTTGGAATTCTTGGAAGAATCAATAAATAAAGTGGTTGATAAAAACTGCGATACTTTTTGTGACTTATTTGCGGGAACTGGAATTGTTGGAAGGTATTTTAAAACAAAAGGTTATAAAATAATTGCTAATGATATTCAATATTACAGCTATGTTTTAAACAGACATTACATTGGAAATCATAAGGAATTAAATTTTGCAAAACTAATAAAAGAAATTCCTGATTTAAAAAACATTGATGTAAAAAATAGGAAAAATTTTGTCTGTAATTATTTATCAGATTTAAAAGGTGTAAAGGGTTTTATTTATAAAAATTATTGTCTTGGAGGATCAAAAAATCAGACAGAACCACGACAATATTTTTCCGATGAAAACGGAATGCGTTGTGACGCTATCCGTCAAAAAATTGAAAATTGGAAAGAACAAAATTTAATTTCTGATGATGAGTACTTTTTTTTGATCACAAGCTTAGTTGAATCAATTGATAAATATGCAAATACGGCTTCCGTATATGGTGCTTTTCTGAAAAAATTAAAAAAGACGGCTCAAGCTAATTTAATTTTGAAACCTGCTGAATTGATAATAAACGACCAAGACCACGAAGTTTTTAACGAGGATATAAATAAGGTAGCAGGAAAAATTGCGGGTGATATTTTATATTTAGATCCGCCATATAATCAAAGGCAATATGCAACAAATTATCATTTGCTTGAAACTATCGCAAAGTATGATAATCCAAAAATTCATGGGAAAACTGGCTTGCGAGATTATCAAAATCAAAAATCGCTTTATTGTTCTAGGCCTCAAGTAAAAAAAGCATTTAAGGATTTGATTTTGAAGGCAAAAGCGAAATACATCTTTTTGAGTTACAATAACGAAGGTTTAATGACTTTAGGCGATATTAAAGAAATAATGAGCCTAAAAGGCAAATACGGATACTTTACTAAAGCTTATAATCGCTTTAAAGCGGACAAAACAGAAAACAGAGATTATAAAGCAACGAAAACAGTAGAGTACTTGCATTATATTGTTTGTAATTAAAAAAGCTGCTTAAAAATAATCACTTCTCATCTGTTTTCCTAAATCCAACAAGTAATTGAGACGATAAAGTAAATTAAAAAAGAATTGAAGGACCACGTGGGCGTGAAGATTAAAATTGACTTTTTGTTTCATTAGTTCTATACTGTATATGTATCGTGAGTGATGGCGAGGGAATTGGCCCTATGACCCATCCAGCAACCTGTCAGAATTGATAAGGTGCTAAATCCAACCCGAGCAATCGGGGAAGATCAGACCAAGGTAACTCTTGGTAAGTAAGCACAAGAAGGCTTTGTGCACTGATCCTCTCCCTCGGGAGAGGTTTTTTTATGGATGAAAACAAATTAATATTTCCAATAATAAAGAATTATGAGATGCCCAAAATGTAATACAAAATTTGATCTTGATAATAGCTTTTGTCCTAAATGCGGATTAAAAATCACCAAAGCAGATGCACTTGAAAAATCTGAAAGTGCGGAGATATTTACAGCAATACTCGATCATTTTGAATTCTTAGGGTACGAGGTGTCGTCAAAAAATATAGAAAATAATGGGTATATGGCTACAGTAATACACGAGAGAAAAAGTAACATAGTGGTAAGATTCAATCCAAATATCGGAATAAGCCTTACAGCATCCTACTTATATGATAAGGATAAAATTTCAAAAAGAAAGAAAAGCTTTTTGGAGCTGATAAATAATATGAACACCTTTTCACAGATAACATGCTTTTTACTGGGTGGCAATGGCGAAAGTATTATTTGCTACGGATGGTTTCCTCCAATATACAGTAAAAGTATGTTTGGCAAATTTGTTGACCAATTTGAGGCAGATATACAAAGCTGTGCAACCAAATTCAATATTGGGAGATATGCAAAAGCTTAGGGATTTAGGTGGAATTATGGATGTTTATTGCTCTATTTAATCTGTGGAGGTAGAGGAGTAAATGTTCTTTCAAACTGCCTTACAGGAGATCCTCTCTCTTGCTTGCGCTTTTGATACCCAGGAGTTCTTTTCATAAGCGCCTCAGCACCTTTGTTGGTCGGGGTTGTGATATGAGTAATAGGTTGACCAAGCTCTTCTGCTTTTGCTTGAATTGCTTCTGCTACCTGTTGCATAGCTTCATCTCCACGCCTGGGTGCCTCTATATATGTTGTTGCTGTTATTCCAGCTCCTGGTGTCAAACGAGTAAAGTTGATTTCTGCGTATAAACCATCAGCTTTCTTACCAATCGTTGCTTGTTCGATATGAAGCTCATTTTCTGCCATGTATATATGATAATACAAGACAATTGAAGAGATTTACAACATTGGAGAGGCTAGAATTTCCGCAGTTCGTCGAGGCTACAATCCACAGACTTATAGTATAATTGGGCTATGGCAAGAGGTCTTGAGAGGCGAGATAAGCCTCCACTTAGCGAACCCGAGCTCGCAGACCGCGACATATTCGCCGGAGTACTTACCGCATTGGTACAAGATGGGCAGCCTTTGCTTACCACAGCCCAGAGACGGCGCTACTTTCAAGAAGGCAGACAGGTCAATGTCTCTCAACCCATATGGGACCATGCAACTCGTAGCAATCAAGGCATTATAAGGAGAAGTCTCACTATTGTGGCTGGAGATCTATTTGATTTTCACGATACGACAGTAGCCGCAGCATATGGACAAGTTGAGGGAGAAGATGGACTCATGCTTTTTGGAGGCTCACACACCCAGGCAGATCTCGACGAGTGGGGACTTGACCCTCAAGATCCAGCCAATCTGAACAATCTGCTGGGAGAGTTTCCCGGCGAGACATTTGCCTCCGACTATCTTGCATTTCTCATGCGGGTAAGTACGCAAAGAGATGCTCTTGAGTTCATAGCCGGCGACGACGATCGAGCAAATAGATTTATGACTCGTATTCCACTTCGAGAAGGTGATCGAGATTTCTCCATAGTCTTACTGACACTGTGGGAGAGAATCATAAGTCGCGCCGCGCCGCAGAGGGGCACAAGGAACATCGGGGGGATGTGGCAAGTATAGCTCGTGAAAAATTAGCTCAAAGTGAAATAGTGGTTTGAAAAAAGATAGAAAGCTTGTAAAATAATAAGCACCATGACCAAAAATCCAATCATCAATGCCGCGTGCGCCCTCGCGTACATCGCGCTTATCGCCTCAATCATGTTCTATGCGATTGAGAAATCAGGACATTCAAACTCAATAATTATTCCAATTACTGTACTTTCACTTTTTACGCTTTCGGCAGCTGTGATGGGATATCTTTTTCTTGCCCAGCCTCTCCAGCTATACCTGGATGGGAAAAAGAAGGATGGTGTGAAGCTTTTTCTACACACTGTTGGCGTCTTTGCACTCGCGACGGCTATACTCCTTGTCGTACTTCTCACGAGAGTATTGGGATAGAGAAAGAGTAAATACTCCGACTATAGGCCTATTTTCTGGTATAATAATTTTCATATGACGGCCGAACGAAGACCCGGAACTCCTACGACTCCTCTTCAGGGGTTTCTACGCGATGTCCTCTCACCAGCTGCAGCAACATTACTCTTAAATACACATACTCGCCCGCACGATAAAGCAATACGCCGATGCTTCGATACTATTGTGGGATTTTCACCTCAGGAGCAAGATACTTTTGTTAGAGTGCTTTTGGATGGCGTAGCAGAGGAATCTGCTATGTGGGATACTGATAGGCGAGATGTGGCACTCACTCTTCTTGAACTTGTGCCTATGGATCAGATTCCGGATGAGAAGCGTGTGAGTTACTTAGGTCAAGCTATCGAGCGTCTTGATCCCGAGTCGGCAGACATGCTTGGAAGTGTAAGCTCTGTACTGCAAGCTGTTCGTCTGGTGTATCCCACCCTGAGCATGAGCAGCCAAAGAATGATTATGCATGGATTGAATGCGATGATAGATCGTTTTCCGGAAGATGAACAAGAATACATTCGATCCCAAGTTGGGTCTTCTGTCGATCTACCCCCAGCCGCTTCACCAACTACAGATGAATCAAGGAATGTTCTAAGGGGTGTTTTTTCTTCGCTAGAGGAAAGAAAACCGAAAAAGGTAGACCCCGCAATTCAAAAACGCCATCAAGATGTGAAGAGATTGCGCCTTGAAGGGAAAATGGTAGCTGAAATAGCTGAGATATTGGGAATTAGTAAGGATCAAGTTAAACACTCAGTGTCTATTCTTATGAAAGCTGGTGAAATTCCCTCCCAAAGAAATATGAAAAGAGGTCCTACCACGGAGGTGAAGAAGCGAATAGATGCAGTACTGGATCTTGCAAGGCAAGGTAAGGGCCCACAAGAAATAGCAAAGCTACTGGGTATCCCTAAGCAATCTGTAGCAGATGCGTTAAAAAGAATAAGAAGTGAAGATCCTACAGCGGTTCCATCTAGAGGACGTACATCACCGAAAGGAATAATAGCTCGCGATAAGGGTGTATTAAGATTAACAAGTCAGGGTAAATCCACAGATGAAATATGCAAGGCACTTGGTATTACAGTACCCCAACTTGTTAAGTCTGTTGCTCGAATAAGAAGTAAAGATCCAGAATTTAGAGCCCCTCAATCACCAGAGGATATTCAAAAAAGAAAAACAAGATCTCAAGTTGCAGATTTTTTTGACTTGGGACTTAGTGTTGAGCAGATTATGGAAGAAACCTATCTGTCTCGCGGTGTAGTAAGAAGTATCCTCAAGGCGGAAGGCAGAATAATTGGCAGAAAAAACCCAACAAAGGGTGAAATAATAGAAAGAGACAATAGGGTAGCAGAATTAAGACGTCGAGGATTGACAAATCCCAAGATTGCAGAAGCTCTTGGACTTACGTGGGGTCAGACTCTTGCCTCGCTCACACGGCTTACCCAGGCTGGCAGAATCGAAAAAAGAGCAGAAGGTCGAACTGGTCCACACGGTAAAAATAAAGAAGTTACATAAAGCGTATTTGAGGAATGAGCTTTTTGAAGAAGGAAATTGAATGGGCAAAGAGTAAATTCTTCGATGCGGAAATACTGCAGATGGCGGACTTTGGAGCGAAATTCTCATTTAGGCTGGTACAATAACATTTATGCCTATAGGACCTGAAGCAACACGATTGACTGTGCCCGTTGGCACAGGCCACTATAAAGGAGCAGTAATGGAGCTTCATCGCATGCAGGAGGTCGCGGTAAATGATGGTATTCATGACTTTGGCGATTTCACCGGATTTGTGAGTGGTGCGGCGAGTAAATTGGCAATATTTATGAGCATGAGCTTTACAGATATGGCAATTGGCAGAAATGGACCAATTAGTATTAAGTATTCTTCGCCCGCAGGTAGCAGAATTCACCTTCATGCGGATATGAACGATCGATTTATCACTCTTCAACAAGGTGTATGGGGATCACCAGATAGAGTAATAGCAGTGCCTTATGTGGAGGATATGAGAAGCCTGCTTCGTAAAGGAGACAGAACAGACAATCATCTTGTGCACGCCTATTCTAAAGAAGAGAATAGATACTACATGCCACTTGAGGCTCCAAAAGATCTACTAATTCTACATAGATACGCGTATCTTATGAAAGAGTTGATAGGCTCTTTTCTAGAGGCGCGGGGAGAAATGCCCTAACTATCCTTCTTTTTATTTCTTCCCTCAAGCTCTTGCTCGATATCTTTTATAGTGATTCCTCTTTGTGCCATGAGGACGAGTGTGTGAAACCACAAGTCGGCCACTTCCCAGATAATGTCTTTTTTTTCTTTATTGCGGGCGGCATCAATCACCTCATCCGCTTCTTCCTCTATCTTCTCAAGCACTTTGGCATCTGTAAGGCTCGCGACATAGGAATTCTCGGATTTTTCGTCAATCCGACTTTTGATAATCGAATAAAGCTCAGCCAGTGAGAAGCTGGATTTGCCCCCAAAGCAGCTATAGCTGCCGGTGTGGCAGGCGCATGTGCCTTCGAGTTTGACTGTAATGAGTAATGTATCAGCGTCGCAATCTTCTTTAATATCAAGTACTTTCAGTTTATTGCCGGACTCCTCGCCCTTCATCCATAATCTTTTACGGCTTCGGCTGAAGAACCATACGTAGCCCGACCCTTGAGTCTTGGAATATGCCTCCGCGTTCATATACGCCATCATAAGGACCACGCCATTTTCCTCTTGGATTATGGCGGGTATGAGATCTATGCTATTTTTGAAAAGTTTTGATGGTTCCATACTTTATATTACATTTTACTTTTACATTTTTGCGCTGAATGTTTCGTATTCTACTTTTTGTAAGCCTCGCTCAATGGGGATCCCTCCCAATCCGAAATGCATGCGTTCTCTGGGTCTCCCTCATTTCGCATCGGCTACAAACTGTACGACTGCTTCACAAATCGCGCAAGAAATATAAAAGTAACAAAAGCATAGCTTTTTTAATTTATAAATTTATTTTCTAACTAATATGTCCTTTGCCTCAAGGTAATTTTTGAGATCTGCTATCTTTACTTCACGTCTGTGGAATATAGAGGCAGCGAGCGCAGCATCGACATTCGTATTCTCAAATACTGCTGCAAAATCTTCCTGTCCTCCTGCACCGCCAGAGGCGATGACGGGGATGTTGACCACCTCACATACAGCACTCAGCATCTCAAGATCGAAGCCATCGCGCGTGCCATCTCGATCAATACTGGTGAGTAGAATCTCGCCGGCTCCAAGCTTCTCGACCTGCTTGGCCCAGTCTATAAGCTCCACGTCCGCCCTTGTACGGCCTCCATTTATAAATACTTCCCAACGGCCAGCTACTCGCTTTGCGTCAATTGCAACGACAATACATTGATTGCCGAAATATCTCGCACCTTGAGTGATGAGTGCTGGATCGCGAATGGCCTGAGTATTGAGGGCGATCTTGTCGCTTCCGGCATACAATATGGACCTCATATCATCCACTGTGCGTATACCGCCGCCGACTGTAAACGGTATAAAAAGCTCATGGGCTACGCGACCCACGAGCTCGATCGCTGTGCCCCTATTCTCCCAGCTGGCTGAGATATCCAGGAAAACGAGCTCATCCGCACCTTCTTCCTCGTAAAATTTGCCAAACTCAACAGGATCGCCAACGTCCGTGATATTTACGAAGTTGACTCCCTTGACAACCCGCCCTCCTTCAATATCCAGACAGGGTATGATTCGCTTGGTTAACATAAATTTAGTTGAAACTGGTTGAAATTAGTCAAAGTTCGTTGTAACTAGTTTAGACGAGCCTCGAGAATTCGAGGAAAAGTCCTGTCTATATTCTAAGCGCCTCCTCAAGGGTAAAATTATTGGCGTATAGTGCGCGGCCGAGTATGACTCCTGCGACCCCGATTTCTTTCAGTTTCTTAATATCTTCAAGCGAAGATATCCCTCCCGCAATTAATACTTCGGACTCTGGATTTGATTCTATAAGGCTTGCAATTGCCGCGAAATTCGGCCCCTCATCTGTGCCGTCAACAAGTGTATCTGTGTAGATAAATCTATTGATATCCAGATTCTTGAGTACTTCAGATATGCTTTTTTTTGAGTTTTTCAGCCACCCACGAGTCATAAGGTTTGTGCCTCGTACATCAAGGGAGGGGATAATACGCGATCCAAAAAGATGAGTGAGTTCCCCGTATAGGGCGCTATCTTCAAGGACCATAGTCCCCATAATCGCGCGTGATACACCGGCGCTCAGTACCTGCTCCACATCAAGTGCAGAGCGAAGCCCGCCTCCAAACTGTATATCTACAGTGACTGTCTCCACAATTTTCTTGACGGTCTCGATATTTATCGGTATACCCATCTTTGCGCCATCGAGGTCCACGATGTGAATCATGGTTGCCCCACGTGCAACCCAGTCTTTTGCCACAGATATAGGGTCTGCATTGTATACAGTCTCGCGAGCATAGTCTCCCTGCGAAAGGCGCACGACCTGCCCGGCGCGTATGTCAATTGCTGGTATGATTTGCATAAATTCAAAAGTAACAAAATGTTTTTAATTAACCAACAAGGTTGACGAAATTTTTCCAAATCTGAAGTCCCGCTTTACTGCTTTTTTCTGGGTGGAATTGCGTGCCGTAGATATTATTTGCTTCAATACTGCTACAAAAATCACGTCCGTACTCTGTAGTCGCTGTCACGGCACCTTTATTTTCTGGCTGGCAATAATAGCTATTGGCAAAGTAAAAATAATCACGCTCAATACCTTCAAAAAGCTTTGATCCGGCACGAGGCTCGACTTTGTTCCACCCGATGTGCGGGACTTTGAGCTCGTCTGTAAATCTTATCACCTCTCCTTTGATAAGGTCAAGACAGGTGGTATCGTCTTCTTCACTCCGCGAAAAAAGAAGTTGCATACCAAGGCAGATCCCAAGAATTGGTTTGCCGCGCTCAACATGACGGCCGATGAGGCGGTCAAGCTTGAGATTCCTCAGATTTTGCATGCCCTGGCCTGCCGCACCAACACCGGGCAAGACTAGCGCATCTGCTTTTTGAATAAGATCTGCCTCGCTCGTCAGACAAGTATCGACACCAAGCGCATCAAATGCATTTGCGACACTTTGGACATTGCCAAGCCGGTAGTCGATGATCGCTATCATAATCGTCCTTTCGTGCTTGGCAACAAATCCTTGGCTCGCTGGTCGTAGCTTATGGCCGCCCGAAGCGCGCGCGCAAATGCCTTAAATATTGCTTCAGCCTTGTGGTGCTCATTGGTCCCGTACGGGAGATTGATGTGGATATTAGCTCCCAGATTCTGTGCTACTGAGTAGAAAAAGTGCTCAAAAAGCTCAGTCGGCATATCGCCAACCATCTCGCGCTTGAACTTAGCGTTCCACACCAAGTACCCACGCCCACCGAGGTCAAGTACTACCTGCGCAAGCGTCTCGTCCATCGGGACATAGAATCCATATCGCTCGATACCGCGCTTGTCGCCCAATGCTTTTTTAAGAGCTGTGCCGAGGGCTATTCCCACGTCCTCAGTCGTGTGGTGTTCATCTACCTGCAAGTCGCCCACAGCTTTTATCTCAAGGTCAATGAGGGAGTGCTTGGAAAAAAGCTCCAGCATGTGATTGAGGAATCCGAGGCCTGTATTGATTTTGTATTTTCCCGTTCCATCGAGATTTAGATCGATTTTGATACTTGTCTCAGTCGTCTTTCGGGTCTCCTTGCCTGTTCGTTTTTTCATGAGATTATTTTAAATTTTTAATAGCTTCATAAAAATTGCCATTGGTCTTCATTGGGATAAATCGTATTCCAAGATTTTTGGCAAACTGCTTGTCGCTTGCACGATCTCCACAGACAAAAGAGTTAGCGCGATCCATATTATTTGACTTCAAAAACTCATCGACAAGTCCTGTCTTGGGCTTGCGACACGCGCAGCCATCTTCAGGTAGGTGGCCGCACACAAATATTTCGGCAAACTCAATGTCCTCTCTTTTAAAAATATCAAGCATGGCCTGTTGCGGCTTTTCAAAGTCGGAGGTGGGAAACGAAGTAGTACCAAGTCCATCTTGATTGCTGATCATGATGAGCGTGTAGCCCCGAGAGATTAGCTCTTTCATCCCGCGAGTGACTCCATCCAAGATCTTCAGCTTTTCGATACTATCAATTTGATAGGTATCTTGGGGCTCAAATATAAGTGTGCCATCGCGATCCAGAAAAGCGTATTTTTCTTCTTTTCGCTCTGACTTTTTAAGAATTTTATTTTTATAAACTTTAATAAAGTACTCAGCCTGTGTCGCGGTACCCACTGTTACTCGAATAGTTCCTTCAATACCAGGTTTATTCTGCGGACGGACGAGGATTCCATTCTCTCTTAATATTTTTTCCACAAAGTCTGGATTTTCTGGCTTAAAGAGTATGAGATTGGCTGATGATTTGTAATATTGAATATTGTTTTCAGTGAAAAACTTCTCCACCTGCGGTTTTGATATATTCATCACCTCACCTACGTATTTTTGCATTGTCGCGCGATCATCAAGCGCGGCCTCAGCTGCTGTGTAGGCCAGCATATTCACATCATACGGACCTCGGACTTTGGCAAGCTCGGCGACATATTCGCGCGCTGCGATGATATACCCGATACGAAGAGCCGCGAGTCCAAATGCTTTGGAGAATGTGCGAGTCACTATGATATTGGGATACTTGTTGATAAGACCAGCTGCAGTCTGTTTTGAGAACTCAAAGTACGCCTCATCTACAAGAATCATTGAGTTGGAGGCTGCTTTGGCTATTTGTTCGATATCAGACATGGGGATACTGGTTCCTGTTGGATTATTTGGATTGCAAAGCACGATGAGTCTTATCGACTCATCTATCATATTAAGTACCTCACCTGTTGGAAAAGCCATATTTTTTTTGTCATAAGATGGCGTAAGTATTGTATTTCCCACAAGCTCAGCCGACTGGTAAAACATAGCGAAGCTTGGGGTTGGGATGATGACGCGGTCACCTGCGTCTGTAAACGTACGGAATATAATATCGATTGCCCGGTCGGATCCATCGGTAAGCATAATCTGGTCAGTGTTTACCCCCACGTACTGCGCAAGCTTTTTCTCAAGCTGTCCATATTCTGGATATACCTGTAGAGTAGGTGTGTTTATAAAAGCATCGAGAGCTTTTTGCACATTTTTTGAAGGAGACTGCGTACGTTCGTTGAAGTCCAGCAGTAGTCCATCAAAAGTACGTCGCCCGCTAAGTGGGGGAAGGTATGGCTTCATTTTTTGGATGCGCTTTAGGCTTAGATTTTTCATAAAGTATTTTTAATTAATTAATTTTTTTAAATTATTTACTTTTACTCCTTTTTGACTCCAGTGGGTTCCCAAGCTTGCCCTGAGCAACGTCGAAGGGTCGCAAAAGAGAAGCAAAAGTAACAAAAAGATTTTTTCATAAGTTTAACTTTTAAATCGTATTGCTGATGAGTTGGCGTGGGCGGGTAGACCTTCGGCCGTGGCCATAATCTCAATTGTATCTTTTATTTTCGCAAGACCTGCTTTATTTGCCCTCTGGAATTCAACAAGGCGGCCAAAGCTATCGACCGATAGCGCTCCAAATGCACGGGCAGCACCCGCTGTCGGCAGTACATGATTGGCTCCTGTGGCGTAGTCGCCGGCTGACTTGGTAGTGTAATCGCCGATAAATACTGAGCCTGCATTTACTATTTTTTTTGCAACACTAACTGGATTTTTGGTCATTATCTCAAGGTGCTCTGGCGCATACGTATTTGCAAACTCAATAGCTGCGTTCATTGACTCACACACAGCAATCAGTCCATATTGGCTAAGCGACGCGCGGATAGTCGCGGCTGTTGTGAGTTCATTTAGTTGAAGCTCAATCTCTCTTTTTACTGCCTCTGCAACCTCTTTGGAGGTCGTGACAAGAACGGAGGCGCTATCTGGGCCGTGTTCGGCATCGGCCAAAAGATCCGCGGCAATATATGCAGGACTCCCAGTTTCATCGGCTATTATGAAGACTTCCGATGGGCCAGCTGGCATATCGATATCGACTGTCGGGTATACGAGAGTCTTGGCTACTGTGACGAAGCTGTTGCCAGGGCCAACGATTTTGTACACAGACGCGATCGACTCAGTGCCAAAGGCAAGCGCTGCGATTGCCTGGACTCCACCGACTTTGTATATCTCAGTGACACCTGCTATGTCGGCCGCAACAAGCGTAGCTGCGGGAATCTCAAAATTATCATCTGGAGGAGTCACCATCACGATTCGGCGGCATCCGGCAAGTGCGGCTGGGATTGCTGTCATGAGGACAGTTGAGGGATAATATGCACGTCCGCCTGGAATATATAGCCCCACTTCTTGAATTGCGCGCCACTCGCGCCACACGTCGACTCCCTCAAGTACATTTGTTGATTCTTGGCTGGCCAAAGATTTGCGCTGCGTGCGGCACACAGCCGATATATTGCGAGCCGCTTGGCGAATTGCACGAATAAGTTTTTTATCTATATTTTTGTATGATGCATCAATCTCAGAGCGTGTGACTCGCAAAGTAGCTATTTTCCGACCTGTGCGTTTTTCATATTTTTTGATGATAGGTGCGTCGCCAGACTTGATGACTTCATCAATGATTTTTTGCACCTCAGGGACGATCCGCTTTTCTGTGGCACCAGCACGGCGCAGTATAGTATCACGCATCGATTGGGGGATATCTTTGAGATTATAGATTTTCATAGAATTATTTTTTCAATTGGTAGGACAAGTATTCCCTGTGCTCCGATTTTTTTGAGCTCCTCAATTGTGTCCCAAAATACATCTTCGGCAACAAGAGACTGGATAGATATCCACCCCGCTCGCTCAAGTGGCGAGATGGTGGGGGATAGAAGGCCGGGAATTAGTTTCTTGATCCTTGGCAGTATTGAAGCCGGTGCATTCATCATGATATATTTGCTTTTTTGAGCTGAAAGTACGCCTTCGACTCGGGTTAGAAATTTCGCGAGCAGAAGTTGTTTGTTGGCTGATAAACTTGGCTTTGCCGCTCCCACAAGCAGTGCTTCTGAGGTAAAAATTGTGTCGATGACCCGAAGGTCGTTTAGGGCAAGCGTGCTACCAGTTGAGACAAGGTCGCATACGGCGTCGGCCATTCCAAGAGCTGGTGAGATCTCGACTGACCCACGAATAAGGACTATCAAGGCATCTACGCCGGCTTTTTTCAGAAAACTCCTGGTTGACTCAGGATAAGAGGTGGCAATACGTAGTCCATCAAGATCACCAAGTGTCTTGAATTTTGACTCTTTGGGTACGGCTATTGATAAGTTGCATTTGCCGAATCCGAGCTTGTTGAGTTGTGTGACTTTGAGCTTTTGCTCAAGTACGATATTTTCGCCAACGATGCCAATATCGGCAGCACCCTCTTGAATGTAGTAGGGGATATCTTTCTCACGTAAGTATAGAATCTCAAGGGGGAAATTCTTGACTGTTGTAAAAAGAGATCTCGTGTAGCTCTCAAATTCAAGGCCTGCCTTCTTGAGCAAGTTAATAGATTCTGTGGCAAGGCGGCCGTCTTTTTGGATAGCAAGCTTGAGATTCCCGTTGTTTATTTTTTTCATAAATAAAGATAAAATAGTATAACCAATATGTTAACACGTTAATACATTAATGTCAATACTCATTTTGTATTGTATACTATCTCTATGGCAAAACAGAGAAAAAGCTCAACCGCAAATTTCAACAGCCAAGAGAGCTATAAGCCGAGAAATAAAAAAGAAGAGTTCTTGCTCGATGTGCTTATTGAGGCCCGAGATAGCGGGGAGATGGCAGCTCTTATGCGGGATCTTATGACAAATGCTGAGATTGAGGAATTCGCCAACCGGCTTGAGATGGCGAGGCTACTTCTTAAGGGGTACTCTTATCAGCGAGTGGCCGATGAGGCGCATGTCTCAACAACTACTGTATCGCGCGTGGCCCACTGGCTCTACAATGGCTGTGGCGGATACTACAAAGTGATCAGGCGACTGATAAAGTAGTCACTATCATCATTTAATAATCTCAAAGATCTTCTGTCTCGATGTTTGTCCTGACACAAGATGGATAGATGAGGTGGAGGTTTCAAAATACTTGGCAAGCTCACGTATTATCGCTTCATTGGCCTGTCCACCAGTGGGGGGCTCTTTGACAGCTACTCGATATATGGGCATATCCCCCTGAGTCGAGCCAAAATCAAGCGGGGATTGACTCAATAGTTGGACTGTGGCCTCTTTTGCACGTGGCTTTGCCCGGACAAGTATTCTCATAGTCTGTGCGATATTGTCTACTTTTTCAGAAGTTTGAAGGCTCGAGGGCTCCAGTCGCCACTCGCTATGCCGGGAATACACCATAGCATGCAAAGAGGTTCTATAGCGCGCGCAGCTTGGACTCCTCCCATATCCTCTGCCTCAAAACCAAATTGTTTGAGAATCTCAGCCACTTCTTTTTTGGCCCCAGCGTCGTCTCCACATATGAACATTGAAGGCGTATCTCCAAAGTCCGGATCTACCATATATGCAGATCCGATTGAGTTGAAGGCCTTTACAAAACGTGCTTTGGGTACAGTCTTTTGCAACCGCTCCATAAGAGATTCATCAAGTGATGTGAAGTATTTAAGCACCCCGCCCTCAGGTGGCAGATCAGCTATGGGGTTGGTAACATCGATGATTATTTTGCCTGCAAGTTGATCTGCGAGCCTTTGTACGAGATTCTCTGCTTTTGTTCCTTTTACGGCAAGAACGAGAATATCTGATTTTTCGGCAACATCTTCAAATGTACCAACATTTCCATCCCAGCCCTCTACCTTATGTCCATCATGGGACCCGATTGCTACATCGGAGCCATATTTTTTGAATCCTTGTGCGAGTGCGAGCCCTACCATACCTGATCCCAAGACGCCAACATGCTTTGCCATGCCTCTATTCTACATCATCTAAACACAATCCTGTTCAAAAATATAAGTAGCGTATAAATTAAGGAGTGCTAAAGTGGGAGGGTAAATAGAGGGTTCGCCCCTTGCTGCTTTCAGCGATAGATGCTACAATAGTATATGCTTCGCACATATCATCTAAAAGATTTTTTTACTACGCTTTCATCACTGGCGATACTCGCATAAGAGAGTAGATGTGTCCTAAGCAGGATACACACAAGGATAAGTTTATTAATCAAAAAAACATGAAGATATTTAAAAATAATCGAAGTCTAGTAATTGCATCGCTGATTGCGATCGTCAATGCTTTGGGATATGGGATTATCATCCCCGTGATCTATACGTATTCTCAAAAATATGGACTCAGCGACTTCCAAAATGGACTGCTTTTTGCGATCTTTTCCCTGTGCCAGTTCATATCGACTCCATTTATCGGGCGTATGTCTGATAAGTATGGTAGGCGACCGCTTCTGGTGATATCGATATTCGGCACAGCCGCATCATTTTTTATGATGGCATTTGCGCCATCTGCTATATTTTTGTTTATAGCCCGTGGACTTGATGGTATTACGGCTGGCAATATTCCAGTCGTGTCGGCTGTGATCTCAGATACCACAAGCCTGAAGGATCGGGCACGCGGCTTTGGTATCATCGGCGCATCTTTTGGATTTGGATTTGTATTTGGACCAGCCATATCTGCGATTAGTGTGGGGTTTAATCCAGCCCTACCCTTTATCATCGCAGGATGCCTGACTACAATTGCGGCGATTATCACACTTGTCTTTCTTCCTGAGACAAATCGCCATATTGGTGAGGTGAAAGAAGGCAAATTATTTGATTTTGCAAAGCTGTATCATGCTCTATTTGAGCCAAATATTGGAATCACGCTTTTGATCACCCTCTTTTACTTCCTTGGGCTTTTCTCTTTCATCTATGCTTTTCAGCCCTACTCGGTCAAAATTCTTAGTCTGTCAGCAAATCACGTAGCGCTACTATTTATGCTATTTGGTAGTCTGGGGCTTATCACGCAGGTATTTTTAGTACAGCGAATGTCAAAATGGTTTGGGATTAAAAAGGCTTTTTCGATAATTCTAATTATTGTCGCGATAGCATTTTTGATAATGTTTTTGACGCACTCTTTATTTATGTTTGTAGCCTCAATCATTATTCTGGCAGTACCCAACGCCATGGCTCAGCCATTTATAAACACAATTCTGTCTGCTGAGACGGATGCCAAATCGCAAGGGTCGATAATGGGACTTAATGCCTCATATATGAGTATTGGGCAGATACTTGGGCCAATATTGGGCGGGGCGCTTGCTGGTATATCCTTGTCATATCCATTCCTCGGAGGCGCTTTCTTTGCACTTTTATGCTTTGCTCTTTCTTTCCAGATTCTCAAGCCAGGGGTCAAAAAAGAAGCTGCTTTTTAGGCTGATCATTAGAGTATATAGGTCTGGAAAAATAAGGGCCTTTTGGTAACTTTCTTCATTAGTTGACAAATTGATTTAGCTTTTTAAGCACTCAGTCATTACAATTAGGTAATGGATAGTGAACCTCCGCAGCCGGATCTGCATGGACCTGTTAGGCCAAGTGCAGATGTCGAGCGGTTTATAGAAGAGCATCCAACAGCTGACTGGCGAGCAAGGCTTAATTTTATGATAGATCGTGCGCCTCAGATGCAAGAAGGGGCGCCGGTGTGGCTTCTGGAGGGCGGTGCCGCAGTACATATATTGCATCCTCAAAGACGAACACCTGATGATATCGATGTTATTTCAAGTAGTCCTGATATTGCAAAGGCATTTATAGGTGCAGACGGGTTTGATGTAAAAGGTATTGGTGAGTGGTTTACCAAGCGGGGAATCGAACCCTCGGTGACGGCGAAGGAAATACTTTTTCAGCATTTTATCGAGAGAATAGTTGATGGGAAGTCGGTGTATATGCTCGATCCAGTTGCGCTTGCTGTAAGCAGTCTCTTGTCTCATAAGGGAGGGAAGATGCGTGACAAAGCCTTTGAAGATTTGCGACTTCTTAATCCAAATCCATATGAAGTACGGGATTTGCAGCAACAGCTTACTCGAGTCTGAGATTGTGTCGAATTCTCACCAGATGTATGTAGAGCATACGGGTCTGGAACTTTGTCGCCTTATAGCGAATGTCTCTTCTCCAGACTAAATAAGAAAGTTAAAGAGTAGTGAACGCTAGACAAGTTAGAATTTGTTTGTTGTAATTTTGTAAATAAAGTGAATACTAATATTTGATGAACTATAGCCAGATTAGGAAGGAGATTCGGCAGTAATATCAGGCCGTTTAGAGAGCTCAACCAACCTATTACTTATGTACTCAAGACTCATAGCATCAAACTTAGTTGTGTGAGCAACTAAATCAGGATCTCTAAGCATCTCAAAAGCGAGTTGTTCAAGAACTGGTTCATTTTCCAGTTGAATGCCTGATCCTGGTCTGAAAAGAAAATCGTGCTCAGGCGCTATTCCTCCTTTATATACCACCAAGTTTTCTCCTCGATTTGTATAAAAGCTTTTAGTGCAATATGCTTCTTTGCGTAATGATCTATCAATTATTTTAAAATCATATTCTCGCTCTTCACTTTGGCCATCAATAAAGCTTTCAACATATATACCAAGATCATCAGAAAGTCTAAAGAATACTCTTTTCCCAAGATGTTCATGATCTGCAGAATTAGCTATAATTGTGGCCGCCCTTTCTCGGTAGGGTTGGGAAGCAACACTTTCTTTGTCAGCTTGATAAGCAATCTCTCTCCAATTTTTCCGAAGTACATCGGCAGTATCTTTTAGTGCGGCGTTAAATGGATCATCATCTCCCCGAACCAATCTTTCACGATTTTTAGATCTCACAAATTCAACGATTTTGAAATAAAATCCTGGTTCATATGCTTCATCAATAGCCGCAATAAATCTGAGTGACTCTGCCATAGTATTAGCATCCTTTGCAGAATCAAAATCTTCATAATATCCTCCAAGATCAAGAATGAAAGGAATGGTTTGACCGCCAGAAGTTAATATCGCTTCTTTTAAGCCTCTATCTGCTGTATATGACCCTGTGTCCCCAGCATACTGAGCAAAAGTATTGGTTTCCAAACCATCAGCAAATCCGTGTACGTCAAGTATTGCCAGCTGTTCAGTAATGGCTTCATTTTGTGATTTAGCAAATCTTGAGTAAAAACCACTTCCAGGTACATCGAATCCTAGTCGAAGATACTTTAATTTTGGCTTGTCGGGTTTACTATTATCAACCATAATTACTGTACGGCCTGACAAATGGTGAAAGGATTCATGTGCAAAAGAGTGATAAAGATCTTCCTTATCTTTCCAGTCTGCACTATAGCGTGCAGATTCCGTCTGTTCGTTATAGTCAGCGAGTGTTCCGTATCTCTTAAATAGAAGATCAAGTGGATCTACAATAGCGTGACGTAATGTAGCCATCTTAGTTCGGACTTTTTCCTCTGAAATTGGTAAACCCGATGGTATAGCTCTTTGTACAATATCGTCGATAAATCGTGCTTCAAATCCAGGAATAAGAGCCTCAAGTGTTTTGCGCCTCTCAATCAATTTTTCTGCATACCATCGGCAGAATTCAACCTGCTCCTCAGGACTTGCTCCCTCAAGTAATCCTCTCGTTCTTGCGCCTTCTTCTTTGTCAAAAGACCTAACGAGCCCAGGTCGCCCTGCCTTGAGAAGACGATCATTAAGTTCATGGTTTGGATCGAGGACCTCGAGAATAGGATCGATAAACTTAGCATTAGGAATAATATATTCTTTAAAGTATTCATCCAAGAGCGCAACACGCTCAGGAACAGGTGTAAGTGGGGTAGTAGTATCTATGCCGCGTGATCCTATATCCTCAACAAATAAAGTAGAAACAAAGTCGCTGAAAATTTTGGGGTTCTTTGCTCTTTGGCTTTCGACAGCTCTGCGATGAAGAGGGCTATCTACCTGAATAGGTTCGGACATACACTAATCTTAATGTGACGATGAAGTAAAGTCAAAACAAGCGTTTAGACTATTGTAACAGTACAAGCAGGGGTGGAGAGAATCGAACTCCCATCAAAGGTTTTGGAGACCTCTATTCTACCATTAAACTACACCCCCTATAAAAACGCAAAATTCAAAGTGCAAAAATCAAAATTTATTTAGAAATTAAGATTAAGGCTTCTATATTGTACCGCAAAAAGCGAAGATGATTGGGGTTAGTTGGTAGGCCTTTTCTTCGTAACAAGGATCTTGTCTACTCGATTATCATCCATGTCGACAACCTCAATCTTAAAGTCGTCAAACTCAAAGATATCGCCGGTTACGGGTATCCGATTGAGTCTATTCATCATAAATCCGCCTATCGTATCGAATCCTCCCGACTTCTCACCGGGTAAGAGTTTGAGGATGAAGTATTCTTTGAACTCATCAACCGTCACCAGCCCATCTACGTAGACGCTGCCATCTCGCCGCTTTATAAATGGTCGCTCAATTGGCTCATCATATGCTGGGATGTCGCCGACAATTGCCTCAAGCACGTCCGTGAGTGTGATGAGTCCGACGACCGCACCATACTCATCCACAATGAGCGCGGTATGTATGCCGGACTTTTTGAAAAGCTCGAGCGCGTTGAGTGCCTGAGTGTTTTCTGGTATAAGATGCGGCTTAAGAAGGAGCTCTTTAAGTTCTAATTTCTCGTCTTTGAGAAGGTGAAGTAAGAAATCTTGAGTATGCACCATACCTACTACTCGATCAAGCGATTTATCACAAACAGGGAAAAACGAATAAGTATTTTTGGTAATTTTTTTTTGAATCTCTTTGAATTTATTTTCAAGGTCAAACCATACAATCTCCGAGCGGGGAGTCATAAGTGCATTGATTTTCTTGTCTCCAAGCCTCAAAGTGCGCTCGACGATATCTCGCTCGACAATCTCAAATACACCAGTTCGGGCACCTTCTTTAATAAGATGCTTGACCTCCTCCTCACTCACTCCGACTGCGTCTTCGTGCTTGATACCCAGTATTTTGAGTATGAATTCGGTCGATGCGCTTAAAAAATGTATGATTGGGGAAGCCACACGAGACATAAGTGCCATAGTTGGGGCCACGCGAATAGCAAGCTTTTCTGGTCGACCAAGCCCGATTCTTTTGGGTACAAGCTCACCAAGGATAAGGCTTAGGTAGGTGATGACTCCAACAACAAGTCCAAAGGCAAGGGGACTCGCATAAGGTCTTAGGAAGAAAATTGTCCTAAAATAAGATGCCACATCTTCAGAATAGGTTGCCCCACCATATGCACCCGCTGCAATACTTATCAATGTAATGCCAAATTGAGTTGTCGAGAGTAGGCGATTGGGCGCCATGGATAGGTCAAATGCCGCTTGTGCACCCGCTATGCCATCTGAAGCAAGCTGGCGAAGTCGACTTTTGCGAGAAGATACAATTGCAATTTCGGCCAGTGCAAAAAAGCCATTGAGGATGATAAGAAGTAGGATGATGAGTATTTTCATCGTTATCTATATATTATAGCAAAGTGGGGATCGAGTAGTGATCGACAAAAATAATTTCGGTGGTATACTATATTTATGCTGAATATCTTCAAAAAGGCTGATACAGAGGGCTTTTTTCTGACTCAAATTCTGCCAATTGGACTCACATTCGTAATTTGCGCGGTGCTTACGGCGCTACTATATGTTGAGATTCGACTTCTAAATAGATTTACAGCAACTGATATGTTGCTGACTGTGCGTTGGGCAGATGTGGCTGTGGGGCTTACGATTTACCTCAAGACAAGTGTGGATTTTGCCATATTCATTGGCAATCTTATGGCGGCGTATCCTACGTGGCGCGGGCGGGTAGCGATTGAGATAGGGACAGCTTTGGGCAATGCAGCCGGTACGATAATCGTGCTTGCACTGTGGGCAGTATTCAAAGACATCAAGCCGCTACTTGCTCTTATGATATTTCTGGCCGCACTTGTGCTTTTTCGCCTTGCACAGGATGGGCTCGAACACAGCAATCTGGATTCAAAGAAGATCAATCCGCAGTTCCTCCGACTGGCAAATGGGTTCGAGCGATTGCTTGCTGGTCTCAATAAGCAGATTGCGCCGATCCTCAATAAAATTCTTCCCACGATATCTTTAAAGCCGCCTGCTAAGCTGGCATTTTATGGTCTGTTTGCATTCTCGTTCTCTGTGCCATTTGTGCTGGGACTTGATGACTTTGCCGGATATGTACCGGTCTTTAGTGTGGTCAATGTATTTGGGTTTTCAATTGGAGTACTGATTGGGCATATGATCCTTAATATCTTTCTTTTCATATCACCCCGCAAGACAATAGCTATCGTCAAAAATCCATATATTGCGTTTATTGGAAGCTTAGTGTTTGTCGGGCTTGGTATTTTTGGACTCTTTGAGGTCTACCGAATCCTATTTCTTCATTAGTAAAATAAGAAGTGGGGCACTATTGTTTAGCTAAGCAGCTAAATGTAAGAGTAGTCCAAGTGCAGTGGCGCCAGTCCTAAAATTTTCGTTTATTTGACCCACCTTAGTATCGGGGTCACTTCCACCAGGATATTCAGAGATTATTTCAAGGCTTGCATTGACTCTTTCTAGTCGTTTAGTAACAACCGATAGGCCCCTCTTATCTCTTGAGGTTTCCTCAGGTATTTGATTACCCACATGAAGAGCAAGGGGCACATCTTTCCAAGTGTCAACTTTTAATGGATCTTGTACTGCAAAAGATGCGATAACTATTCTGTCAAAAGCATATCTTTGTGGTGTGGTGGGTAAAATATTCATAGTTCTTGCCCCAATTCCAATAATATCTTCTGGATCGAGTTTAAATTTTCCAATGCCAACCAAAGCAATCGCCAAAAAAGCATATGCCTGACTTATATATTCCTCTTGAATTGGACGCGCTTCAGCATGAGGAAATCTAGAGTTGAGGTCTTTAATTAAGCCTCTATTGTCTTTGATGAATCTTAGAATGGGGTGGCTATCGGGCCTCGGATCCAGGGCGCGACGAACTTTTTCTCTTGTGAGGCGAGGCATTTCAGGAGGCATGCAATAATTATATCACAATAAACCTATAATATAAATTACCTGAAAAGTAGGGGTCTTAGGAGAGTAGTACTCCGCCATCAACGATAATCTGTGTGCCAGTCATATATGAGGCCATGTCGGATGCAAGAAATAGTGCAACTTTGCCGATATCATCGGGCTCTCCTATGCGATGCATGGGAATCTTGGTCAAAAACATCTCCATCAGCTTTTTTGGATCCACTTCAGCGGGTGCTTTCATGCTGCTTTGAAGCTTTGCGACACCTGGGGTCTGTATTCCACCTGGTGCTATGGCATTGACCCAGATTTTGTGCTGGGCAAGCTCGAGCGCGACATTTTTGGTGAATCCCCACACGCCATGCTTGGATGCATCATAGTGGGCGAGTCCGATGGATGAAGGGTGGAGTGCGTCGATTGAGGTAATATTTATTATCCGTCCACCGCGGCCAGCTTGTATCATCTGTTCACTTGCGAATTTTGTACAGAGGAATACTCCTTTAAGATTTATGGAGAGAACTTTCTCAAAGTCAGCACTCGTCATTTTAGAGATAGGAATAGTCGGGTATATACCTGCATTATTGACGAGGATATCAACTGAGCCAAAGCTTTTGACAGTGGCATCAATCATAGCCTGTACATCACCCTCGGACGAGACATCGGTCTCCACTCCCGCAGCGCTCCATCCGTATGATTGCAACTCAGATACCGACTCATCCACTTCGTTTTTAGTACGAGAGGCAAGCATTACGCTCGCACCTGCTTCAGCGAGGCGGTATGCAATGCCATGGCCAATCCCCACGGCTCCTGTGACAACAGCAACTTTGCCCGACAGATCAAGAAGCTTATCTATCGGAGTAATATGATTATTTGCTTTCATATATGTTGTATTGAGTACTACAATAATAGTACATTATGCCAATAAAAAGCAGAGAGGAAAAATTGGAAAGCTTCCTAAAACAGCATCCGCTTGCCTCTTTGGCTACCGTATCCGCCTCAGGTCGGGCTCACGCCTCCTCAGTATTTTATTTTACAGATGAAAGTCTTAATTTTTATTTTATGACAAAAGACTCAACTATGAAGTATAAAAATATTCAAAAAAATAATAGAGTTGCATTGGTGGTGTCGGATCAGACTTCTCTTCAGACAGTTCAAGTAGAAGGCGTGGCGAAAGAGGTAGATCATGCTGATGAGATTATTGCAATCTCAGAGAAGCTGATTGAGATATCTGAAAAAAGCAGCAGATCATGGGAGGCTCTTCCGATAACCAAGATTAAAAGAGGCGCTTTTGCTTTTTTCAAGATTACGCCAACTTCAATACGATGGATTGATTTTAATAAGTGGAATAATAATGTGCAGTATGAACAGTATTTCTAGCCCTCAATAACAAGTGCTATATTGTAAAGCAAAAAAATCCCCTATCTATTCTTCCTTTTTACAGTCAGAAGCAGAGTCATACACGAATTCACAGTAATCATAGCGATAGAGTGGAGTGTGGTTGCGATATTGTATGCCTGTAGGGAAAAAAGCGCGAGGATATGTCGAAGTACATTCATGCTATAAAGCATCGGGGTCTCGGTTGTTGGGTGCTTCCACGTCTTTCGAATAGTGGGTGTGAAGGCAATAAGATCAATCGAGACAGCGATTATGACAGATACTGTGGGATCGCGTGTTATGATCCAAGGAATGATTCCGAGAAGAGCGATGAGTAGGAAAAGAGTATCTATTTTTTTGACAGGCTTGAATCCGTACCGCAGTGAGAATAAGAAAATGATGACGGTAAATATCTCCGATGCTGCAGTTGATATCGCCCCAACACCTGCGCCTTTGGCGAGTTGCCCAAAAAAAGTGATACCTGAGACTACTGTCCATACAAGCCAAGAATAAGCATGCGGCTTGACCCGACCTTGGACAATATCTCGAAGGTATGGCACATTGCCGACAACTGCAAGGCATGCTGCGACTATCGCTATAGTGAGCTTCATTGTTCTCAGTATATCAGGTAGTGTGTTCTTAACCCTTGACAACGTCTCATATAGTAGAGTACTATATCTCCATAGGGGGGATATCCTTCGATTTACTCAGGACAAGTATGTTTAAGCCTAAAAGCACAAAAGAGAGAATTCATCACAGACTCAAGATTGCGGCCGGTCACCTTAAGAAAGTGCTTGAGATGGTGGAGAATGACGAGTATTGCATTGATGTTTTACACCAATCACAGGCCGTGCAACAAGCTCTAAAAGAGGTCGACTCACTGATTCTTGAGAAGCATCTCAAAACATGCGCAATTAACGCTGTCCGAGAGGGCCGAGGAGAAGAAGCGATTTCTGAAGTTATGACTGTTTTTAAGAAAAGAGGATGATGAATTTGAAATTAATTGTAATTTTCTAGCTCATGAGAGAAGAGTTTAAATTTTAAAAAAATGAAACGAGCACAGATATATTCACTCATTAAAGTCTTATCAAGTATTGGCATCTTATTGGCGCTTTATCTACTGTGGCAGCAATTTTATCGCCCCGCTTTTCAGCCATGCTACGTAAACAGCATAGTAAACTGCAATGCTGTCATATCAGGACCTGTAGCTAAGACATTTGGCATACCGACCCCGCTGTATGGGCTAATAGGCTATATTGTTATATTTTTTTCGGCACTATGGCACAGGAAAAAATTGCTTCTTTCGATGGCAACATTTGGGCTGCTGTTCTGCCTGTCAATTGGATACATAGAGCTTATTCAACTGAAAGTAATCTGCCCAATTTGTATAGCCTGCCAATTAATTATGATTGCTATTTTCGCCTTTGCTTTAGTCTAAAATAGAGGTAAATAGCATGAATAAATTTATTTTTAACAAATAACAGAAAGAAGGTGATACGTATGGAAAATAA
>CAYOAI010000015.1:0-26785 GCA_964401915.1 uncultured Gammaproteobacteria bacterium | reverse complement strand
CAAGCGCCAAGGCCATCACTCTTCAGTCTGCTGGAACTGGCAATATCACACTCGACGCTACAGGCTCAGGAGAGCTTGTCTTTAAGACTGCCAGTGCACAAGTGGGTGTATTTGACACGAGCGGGAATTTTGGAGTTGGAGATGCTACCCCCGACTATCTTGTCGATGTGGCTGGAACTCTTGGGGTTGATGGAGCTGCGAGCTTTGGCTCGACTGTGACATCAACAGGTACTTTGACCGCAAATGGAGCACTTACTGCAAATGGCGCAGTCACGCTCGGCGATGGTGGAGATGATATAGCGATAAACAGCAACGACTGGGATATATCCGGCGCAGGTATTGCCTCAGGACTCACTGGCTTATCTTCATCAGGCACCATTACCTTCTCAGGATTCTCAAGTAATGGTGGACCATTGTATACCAATGGATCTGGTGTACTTGCACAGACGACAGCTGGTACATCGACACAGATACTCCATGGTGGTACTACTCCATCATTTAGTGCTGTATCACTTACTGCTGACGTGAGTGGTACGCTTCCAATCGCCAATGGTGGTACAAATGCTACAGCAACCCCCACAGCTGGAGCTGTGGCATATGGTACAGGCAGTGCGTATGCGTTCTCGGCTGCTGGTACTTCAGGGCAAGCAATCCTATCCGGAGGAACAGGTTCACCAACATTCACAACAGGCACACTTACCCTTGCTGGCAACTTTGCCACATCAGGTGCCAGTGCTCTCACACTGACAACAACTGGCACAACGAACGTAACTCTTCCTACATCTGGTACACTTGCGACGCTTGCAGGCACTGAGACATTGAGTAATAAGACTCTGACTGCACCCAAGTTCGCCGATCTTGGATTCATTGCCGACTCAAATGGCAATGAATTACTTATATTCGACAGCGTCTCCTCTGCCGTCAATGAGCTGACTCTCGGCAATGCCGCAACAGGCAATGGTGTGACTCTGGCCGCAACAGGTGGAGACACGAACGTGGCATTTTCAATCGACGCTAAAGGATCAGGGGCTCTAAATCTCAACAATACTGGAACAGGAGATATACTACTTGGTGGTGGTTCAGGTTCCACAGGTTGTACCCTAACAAACTCCAGTGGCAATTTTGCCTGTGCTGGAGATGTCACGGCCGGCAAGTTTATCGATGTGTCCAATAGCTCATACTTTTTGGATCCCGCAGCAGCCGGCACATCGCTTACTACATCAGGTAGTGTGGGGATAGGGACAAGCGCACCTCTTACCAAGCTCGATGTCAATGGCTCAACTCGAGTCACGGCAACTGCAACCTCGGTATTAACTGGTAGCATCAACCCCACAGCAAGCACAACTGTGACAGGCTCTGGCACATTGTTTCTGACTGAGCTCGTAGTAGGAGACCGGATCACAGTTTCAGGTGAGACTCGAACTGTGACAGCTATTGCAAGTAATACGAGCCTTACTGTCGACTATGCTACGACTGACACAGCAAATGACACCAGTCCAGACAGATTACCAGCGGCTTTCATAGCTCGAGATAGCAGCTCTACTCCTATTCTTCATTTAAATGACACTGGCCATGCATCTATCGGCAATGGCGCACTGGCCAATGGAGGAGTTAGTGTAGTAGACACAACCTTTTTTGGATCGCATCAAAATGCTATTCTCAGTACTTATGAGACGATTACTGGAGTTGGTTCGGACGCAACAACACATCATGGGCTTTTTGATCAACTAAACCTCAATCCTTCAGGTACTGCAAGTTACGTTCAAGCCAACGGACTCAGTGGCTTTATCAATGTGACATCGGGCAACGCTCAAAATATATCTTCAGGTGGAGGAATCAATGGGTTCAACGGAGGCGTGGCACATCAGGGAAGCGGCCAAATAGGGGGGAATTTCACGGGGGTAAATGGATTAGTATTTAATGGAGGCGGTGGAATTATTGATACAGGAAATTCGATTGCATCAAATATCATAAGTACCAACGGGACTATTACTACTGCCATATCCTTTAAGGTTGCTAATACGCTTCTTTTCGGAGGAACAATTGCTAACCACTATGGAATACAAATAAACGCTCCAAGTGAGGCTGGAGGAACAGTATCAACCAGTAATTATGGTTTGTATATTGCTGATCAAACAGTTACTTCAGCCACCACTGAATATAATTTTTACTCTGCCGGCACAACTGCCATAAATTACTTTGATGGACTTGTCGGTATTGGAGACACGACTCCTGATTCTCAGTTTGATATCGACTCCACCAGAACGACAACAGATGTCGCAGGAATTCTTGCTTCATCACTCACTACTGGATCGGCACTGACTATTACTGGTCCTACATCAACAGGTGTCACAGATCACTTCGTAAAAATTGCATCTGCTGTTGGAGCAAGCTCCAGCCTTCTTAACCTTACCGCAGATTTCTCGGGATCAGGCGTAACTGCTACAAATATAAACAGCGTAGCCACTGATTCAACGGCTAATGCTAATACTGATTACGGTATATATAATAGTCTTGCTTTATCTGGAAATGCAGCAAAAACAGCCAGAGGTATATATACGACAACTTCAACGTCTTCAACTACCGCAGACACGATCTATGGGATTGAGGCGGCAACCTCTGCAACAGGTGCGATCTCAACAGGAACTCGCGTAAGCTATGGCATCTCTTCTAATCCGGTGACTACAGCGGCATCGACTGGTGGGATACAATCCGTTGTAGGTGGTTACTTCGTACCCTCCTCAACCGGATCAAATCCTGCAACAAACAATACAGCAATCAATGCAGTTTATGGAGTGTATACCACAACCACCCTCACTCTTGCCTCAGATTGTACGACGAACTGCACTTCACTACAATACGGCCTGTATGCAGCCAATGGTACTTCATCTACAAGTGGCACATCATCTAAATACGGACTCTACGTTGAAGCACAAACAGGGGCTGATAACAATTATATGATCTATATGGGTGGCGCGCCATCAACAGCTAATACAGCTGGACTCTGCTGGGACAACTCGGGCGAGTCTGCAATCTACGACTGCAATGGTGCACCAACTGACTTGGCTGAAAATTTTGGCACATCGGACTCATCTATTGAGGCTGGAGACATCGTGGTTGCGACGGGTAATGCGCAAGAAACTATCGTAAATGGCGCCTCAGCTTCGAAAGCATTTATGACCAAGTCAACTTCTCCTTATCAAGGTGAGATTCTCGGAGCTATCTCTACGTCCCCAAATCAAGTTTATGGAGAGGATGGATTATTTGACACTTCTGAGAATCCCCGACCAGTATCACTGGCTGGCCGAGTGCCGGTCAAGGTATCAATGGAGAATGGCGAGATCAAGACAGGAGATTACATCACGTCATCATCTACTCCAGGAATCGGTATGAAAGCCACGCGAGCTGGGCAGGTAATCGGAATAGCTTTATCGGGTACAGATTCCGATGGCAAGATTATCGTATTTATCAAGCCACAGTACTGGTCACCCAATATCGCAGACTCAGGCCCATTGCAACTTAACGATAGTGGCGATGTAAATATCGCAACGCCCAATCACGAGGAAGCCAAATCCACAATTCTGAGTCAGAACTATAATCTACAAGATAGTGCGGGCAACCTCATCACCACAGTCGGCAACTTCGCGCAGATTGTATCGGCCAAGATCTCCACTTCGCTTATTGAGACCACCAATGCAGTCGTTAATAATGTACTCACAGCCCGCATCATAATCGGCGAACAGATTCGAGGCCAGATCATCACAGCTCAAACTATTACAACAGATACTATATCTGGGATCTCCGGCAGCTTCACGAATCTTATTGCGTCGGAAAAAATAATCTCGCCAATTGTCGAGACTGATACCCTCACAGCCAATCAAGTGACATCGCAAAACATTACTTCCAATAATGTACAGACGGACACAATCGAGGCGAAAAACAAAGATATTACAGTTGATCTGAGTAAAAATAATGACTCTGGCCCACTAGCAAGTCTTATCATCAAAGGACTCGCAGATTCGCCTGTCGCCACAATAGATGCGTCAGGAAATGCCTCCTTCAGCGGAGAGCTCGCAGCCAAGAAGATCAAATCCGAGACACTCGACACCACAGGCGCTGCCACGATTGGCGGAGATCTGACAGCCAATCGGGTGAATGCGGGCAATATCACTGAGCTTGAGAATAAGACCGCAAGTCTCACGACCGACAGCACCCAGCTTTCACAAAGTGTAAATGAGATTCAAGCCCAGCTTGCCAGCTTCCAAAATCAGCAGATTCCCAACGCACAGTACTATCAGAATCTTGGGGCAAATGCCGTGCCTCTCTATGGATACATTGACCAGAATCAAAATTTCATCGTGCAAAACCAAGGCACAATCGCGATAAATAATCTCGCTGTCTCGGGCACGACCAATATGTACGATGCGTATGTGACTCATGGATTTGGAGCTGGCAATATCATGATTACATCCAATGAGATATCATCGCTCACGTCCGAGCTCAAGCTCAATGCACTATCTGAGATCAATCTTCTCGATGGCGCGGTCGTCGTAGCCCGCGACGGCACACTCACAACACGCGGTGAGGTGATCGCCAAGGGTGGAGTACGCACCAACAAGCTGCAAGCTCTGAATGATGGAGACAATATCGATGTCAAGCTATCAACAGCGAGTGGCGCGCCAAGTAAATTCAATTTCAAGGATCAGACAGGTGCGGATGTCGCATCAATCGATGCCTCAGGATCTGCTCAGTTTGGAAGCATTGGAATCAAAAATAAGTACCTGGATGGAGCTTCTGATTCAGCGGTCATCGCAGCAGCCGACAATCTATCACTCAATGGTATTAATGCTCCAGCTATCCAGACAAGCGCTCAGACTGCAGGCTTTGGCACACTTCCAGCTGGTGAATCTCACGTGATAATATACAACTCAGGAATCCACGCAGACTCTCTCGTCTATCTTACGCCTACTACTCAAATCCAAAGCGGCCAACTCACAGTCGTAAAAAAAGAAGCATGTACCTCTGGCGCAACAAGCAGCTGCAAGCCATACTTTGACGTAAGTATAGGATCCATTAATCACCCCAGTATCAAGTTCGATTGGCTTATTGTCAATTAATAGCTATTTAGAAATAGGAGGTATGCTTGGATTAGGCGCGGAGGTTGGGGCTAAGGTTGGAGTTGGATTACTTACAAGAGTACATACCTGAGTACATCCTCCATTTGTATAGACTGGATACGAGTGATTGCAGCCAATGGAGTTTATACATTGATTGTACGCACCACAATTATTGCATACATTATTGTTATCTTTACAATATAAATCCCCTGTATGACCCACACAAACAGGTTCTGAATTACTCGGCGGGGTGGAAGTGGGACTTGGATTGATTGGTCCGGAAGTGGGACTTGACGCTGATGCTGTTGGAGTGGGAATAATATCAGATGAAGCCACAGAATGATTAAACGTACCAGACGTAGTATTTGATAAAGAAGCATTTATACGATAATCAGATGCTATAGATGAGGCGCTACATGAATATTGATAAAGATAATCTCGTGTTGGATGATCTGGGTCGCAGATCAGATGATCCAGATATGGCTTAGATGAGGGAGAGCTCGCCGCTGTGCCACAGATGTGGCAGGAACAAATATCTCCATCTCGCACTGCATTGGCAAAATCATAGCAGACCTCCGATCCATCAGCGTATCTATTTTTGTCGTTATAAAAATCCTCCCCTACCTTCTGAAGAAGTGCAAGATCTGCCTTGCGCTTGGCATCTTTGGACTTATTTATCTGACTTATTGGATCAAGGCCAACAATGAATATCGCTGATATAATACCAATGAGAGCAATCACAATAATAAGCTCTATGAAGGTGAATCCATAGCGGTGCGAGTACATATATTTCTATTGTATACCGGTCGCAGCTGAAATTGCGACCGAGTATATACTCGATCGTCATATAATCAACTACTGCTATTTGTAAGTCCATAGACGATCGGCATATCATCTGCCAAAATCTCAAGCGTTACAATAAAAGCTACATCCAGCAGTCTGCAGATTATACATATCGTCAAAATGCCGCCCCGACTATTGACATGACGAGTGGTTTAAATTAGACTTGTCTCTATTATGAATTCAGCTTCAAAAACCCTCTCTTCAATCATCAGATATCTCTTATTTACGATCATCTTTCTGTTTCCGCTTGTCTTTACCTCTTTCTTTCAGGATCCAACAAGTACGACAAAGCTTTATTTCTTAGGTTTTGGACTGCTTGTGCTCTTAACACTCAGCACAATAAGGCTCATAATTGGCAAAAAAATCTCCTGGTCAAAGACTCCTTTTGACAATGGCATAGTGCTTGTTGCCGCGACCTGGACTCTTTCCCTTATTATTTCAAGTCCCAATAAGATTCAGGCTCTTCTGAATCCAACAACCGGTCTCGTTGCGGGAGTATCTCTTGTGCTTTTATACTTTGTAGCGACACAAGGAAATCAAAAAGATAAAAATATCTCTCAACTTTTACCCCTAACTGTCCTAGCACTGTCAACGCTCCTCATATCGATTCTTGAGCTTATTTTCGCCTTCAATCCGCTGCAAAATGCCTCTCTTCCTTATTCTCTTGGATTTCTCAAAAATGCAGGATTTACTCCCTTAGGCAGTCAACTCGACGTCGTGCTTCTTATTGGATTTTTTGTGATCTACTCCATCGGCCTACTCATACCGAAAAAGTCAGAATCAGGAAGCCCTGATTTTTTAACTCGAAATAAAATATATGTCGGGATAGCTACTATAATCTTTGTTATTGGTCTTGGAATATCTGTCTATCAGATAGTCAAGCCTGTACCACTCAACCCAACCCAACCCGTAGCTGATCAACCAAAATCATTCATCGCCTCTCTTCCTCCTTACTCGATCTCCTGGTACGCTGCAGTCGAAAGTCTCAAAAATCCCCGCTCAGCGATATTTGGAGTCGGAATAGACAATTATTCAGCACTTTTTACACAAGTTAAACCTGTAAGCTACAATCAAACACCATTGTGGCAACTCAATTACACGATAGGCAGAAGTGGCCTCTTGCACTTATGGACAACAACAGGGATTCTTGGTCTTATTGCATTAGTTTTGCTCTTATTCACCGCAGTTCGATTTACCTTTCACTCAAGTGAGAAGAATCATCTGTCCTTTAGTTCCATACTCAGACTTCTTGGTCATCATCCGACTACTCCACCCACCAGAGCCGAAAAGTTTGCGCTCGTATATATTGTGCTTATACTACTTTTATTTCCTATTTCTCTTCCCATTCTTTTTGCCCTTGTCATTCTTCTTGCCCAAGTCGCCCGGCACGGACCAGGATCCACCATATCAAGCACTCAGATGGACCTCAGTGGCATGCCCCCTATACTCTGGGGACTTGTCCTCATACTTATTGGAGTAATCGGAACATCGGGGTATTTCTTAAGCCGTGGACTTATTGCTGAATATTATTTCAAGAAATCCATTGATGCAAGCATCACAAATAATACCAGTGAAGTGTATGGAAATATGAGAAAAGCGATAATAACCAACAGATTTATAGAAAAATATCGTACTAATTTTGCTCAGCTCAATCTTATTATTGCAAATAATTTTGCAAGAAAAGTGACAAATGAGGGGAAAAAGAAAGATGTAAGCAAAGATGATCAACAAAGATATGGACAGTATATCCAGCAATCTATCTCAGAGGGTAAAGCGGCAATTGCGCTCAATCCTCAAAAAGTCGAGAATTGGGCGAACCTTGCATTTATTTATAAAAACCTCATGAGCTCTATTCAAGAGGCCGACGTATGGACTATTTCTCTATATCAACGAGCGATCGCTCTTGACCCACAAAATCCAGCACTGAGGCTCAATCTTGGTGGAGTGTATTACTCACTTAAAGACTACAAAGGAGCAGCTACTCTTTTTAGCCAAGCAATCAGCCTAAAGCCCAACTGGCCCAATGCTTACTACAATTTTGCATGGGCAAGCTTTCAGAACAAAGATGTGACGACTGCCGTCAACGCAATGCAAACTACGATCTCGCTTCTGGATGAAAATATCAATGCCAACGATATTAAAAAAGCTAAGGAAGATCTTGAAAAATTCAAGAGTGAACTCCCTAAAGAAGGTGAGTCTGCAACAAATAGTGCAGGCCAAAAGTCACAACAGCTTGAGCTGCCCAAGCAAGAAGGAACAAAGATTGAGCCCAAGATAAAGCTTCCAAGCAACGCCGAACCCCCAAAAGAGGCCACCTCTTCGCCTCAAAAAACTAACTAATTTAAAGTATTAATCTATTCTTTCTTAGACATAGAAACCTGTGAGCCTTGTGCTCTCCTCTGTTCCTTTTGCTTGTTTCTATGAGCTTACGAACGTCAGTTTGTTCAAAAACGCTAATTTTGCTTCTTTTACTTTTCATTTTTGACTCGCGAAGAGATCTTAGAATTTGTGTCTAATACAAAGGAGAGGTGAAGCCGCATGGCTTGGTTCCCTTCCTGAGTAGTAGACTTACAAATTCTTGGGCTTGAAGCATTGGAGAAAATAAAAGTAAAAGAAGAGGGCGTCTATTTCAAATATCCCAGTGGATTCTGCTGTACACCACCTGATATGATCTCAAAATGAAGGTGAGTACCAGTCGACCGACCAGTTGATCCCATGGTTCCAATCTGCTGACCTTTACCTACATTCTGACCAACTTGCACAAGTATGCTTCCGGTTATCATATGCCCATATAAGGTCTGGAATCCATTGCCATGATCGATTATCACATGACATCCATATCCCCAATCAATACAACCTGCATATACTACTGTACCTGTATCTGCTGCAATTACTGGAGGATGTGAGGCATTCTCAATATCAAGCGCCATGTGATACCAAACTGGATACTGACTAATATTTCCGGATGTCGGCCATATAAAGTTGGATGACCCGCGCGCTCCGGCCTGGATCTTAGCAATTGTTGGTTGTTGGTAGCCACCAGCTGGTTGAGAAGGAGTTGAGATATACCCGTCCGGAACATACAAGGTCTGCCCTGTGGAAAGGGCAAATGTCTCAAGATCAGCAAAGTCATTAAAGGGAAAGTTGACTATTTTCTGAGCTTCAGAATTATACTTCTTGGCAATAGTCCTTATATTCTCTCCTGACTGTACTATATGTACAACTCCTGTGACAGGTGGCACTTTGAGTACTGAACCTGGATTGATTGTGGTGGTTTTAAGATTATTGGCCCACTTTATGGTATCTTCAGACACACCAAATTTCTGGGCAATTGAGGCTATAGTGTCGCCACTTGCAACAGTATAGTCCACAATTTTATCTCGCGGCTTTGCCGAGATCACAGTTGATAGCGAACTACTATATGGATTATAGGACACCACTGCTGCTTCAGCGGCATCACCCGATTTATTCAAGGAAGCAATAAAGGGATTATTGGAAGCAATGATTGGGCCCGCGACAAATGCAGTCGCAATAAGCAAGAAGAAAGAACTATTGAGAAATGACGTCGAATATTTACCCCGCTTTATAACGAGTAAAGCTACAATAATACTTTTCAGTTTTTCAAAGCCTAATCCAAAGGAAAGTAGGCGTGATTTGAGGTATGAAAAGAAGAAGGATAGATACTCTTTGAGGATTTGCATTTGAATAATCAACTTGAGGGAGATCTTATTGTACCACAAATCAGTCAAGTCGGTCTTAGTTAGCACCGATTTTAAGTGAAAAATAAATTAGTGAGTCTCGAGCCAGCGTTCAACCTCAAGCGCAGCAGCTATTCCCATTCCAGCCGCAGTACCTGCCTGCCGATAGTCAAAATCGACACAGTCACCTGCCGCAAACACTCCATCTACATTGGTCCCGTAGATCCATTTCAGGTCAAATTTATCTTTCAAGCTATCAAGAGTTGAGGCGTCCAAAAATAGCTCTACTTCTTTCTGAGAAGCCTTTAAGCTCTGCTTGGTATACTCATGGGCAAATCGGCCAGACGTCACGACATACCCCCGAGAATCAAGGCTAATTTGACCCTTAAATATCTCAGTATCTGGCTTATGTCCTATTGCCAAAAACAGTCCAGAAACCTTAAGGTCTGAACTCGTGTTTTCTTTCAGATTCTTAATCTTAAGTCCATCTACCTTTTGCTCACCAAGAACCTCATCAACCTCGCTATTCCACATTACGGTAATTTTCTCATGAGAGGTAACCCTATCTATCATGATTTTTGAGGCTCGGAATGAGTCGCGTCTGTGAATTACATATACGTGGGATGCAAACTTTGTGAGTGTGAGCGCCTCTTCCATAGCAGTATCTCCGCCACCCACGACTGCAACCTGTGCATTTTTGAAGAAAAATCCGTCACATGTTGCGCATGCTGATACTCCGTGCCCACGAAGCTTCTGTTCAGACGGTAGATTAAGCCACAAAGCACTTGCGCCAGTTGTGATAATCACAGATTTTGCTTTATAAGTCCCGCTCTCTGCTTCAAGGGTGAAGGGGCGCGAACTCAGATCAACATGCTTGATATTCTGGTTGAGTATAGTCGCTCCAAATTTGGCCACATGCTTTCTTTGCATCTCAATGAGATCTGGGCCAAGTATAGACTCAAACCCAGGGTAATTCTCAACATGAGAGGTAAGCATAAGTTGGCCTCCTGGAGGCGAACCGGCAAAGATAAGGGGGTTGAGGGAGGCTCGACCAGTATAAAGACCAGCTGCAAGACCAGCGGGTCCTCCACCAATAATAATTACATTATGTGTGGTCTCTGAGTTTTCCATAGTTTTAATTAAAACTCATTATACAAAGAAGCTAAAGGTTTATCATGCTGTCCATAACACGAGAGAGACGAGTAGTATCTGCTTTATCAATATATTTACATAGATCTTCCATCACAATCTCTTTGGAGAGACCGTCAATCGCTCGTTTGACTGCTGCAACCTGCTGAAGCACATCTCCACAGTCTCGCTTCGAATCTACCATTCGCTCAATTCCAAGAAGCTGGCCTCGAATTCTATTTATTCTTGTCTTAAGATTCATATTTGGCTATCAATTTATATACTCCATACTAGTATAGAGTATATTTAACAAAATCTCAACTGTCAAACTCCAAATTCCTATTTTAATACCCTCAAAGTTCCCTTTGCTTCTTTTACTTTTTATTTTCGACTCGTGGAGCAATCTTAGAGTTTATTTCTGACACGAAGGAGAGGTGAAGCTGAATAGCTTGGTTTCCTTCCTGAGTGAAGATTTATAAACTCTTGAGTGCAAAACATTGGAGGAAATAAAAAGTAAAAGAAGAAAGAATATGTGCTGAAAGGAGATTATAAATAGATATATTAAATATCTATTTAGATATATTTATTATATCTTTTGATATAGTCCAACGGTGGCAGATCGACCTCTATTTGACCAGTCCGCTTGACAAGGAATCAAGAAATTCCTTATTACTTGCTGTCTTTGGAAGCTTATCGATAAGGCTTGTGATTCGCTCTTCGCTATTTAAGAGTCCCAGCATCCGATGCAAGGTAGCTATCTTATTGTAATTCTCTTTATCAAGCAAAAGGTCTTCGTGGCGAGTGGCCGACTTTTCGGTATCTATAGCTGGAAATATACGCTTATTGGCGATCTTGCGATCAAGATGGACTTCCATATTACCTGTCCCCTTGAACTCCTCATAGATCAGATCATCCATACGAGATTCTGTGCCAATAAGGGCTGTGCCGATAATCGTCAGACTTCCACCTTCCTCACAATTTCGCGCGGCGCCTAAGAATTTTTTGGCTGGGAAAAGCGCTTGAGAGTCAAATCCACCAGATAGTGATCGACCCGATGAGGTAACTGACATGTTGAATGCCCGTGCGAGGCGCGTGACTGAGTCAAGGAGTATGACTACGTCATGCCCCATCTCAACCATGCGCTTGGCATGCTCAAGGCCAAGATTTGCCACCTTCACCTGCTGTCTGGGAGACTCATCGAAGTTGGAAGCTGCTACTTCACCTTTTATAAAGCGTTTGATCTCTGTGACCTCCTCTGGTCGCTCACCGATAAGGATTGCCATAAGCTTCGCGTCTGGATAATTAATAGCTATTGCCTCGGCAATATCTTTCAGAAATCTCGTCTTTCCCGCTTTAGGCTGAGATACGATAAGTGCACGCTGTCCAAATCCAATTGGTGATACAAGATCTACAATACGGGTAGACAACGTGTCTTTGTCTGTCTCAAGCTTTATCATACGATTGGGGTGCAAAGACGTAAGGGTATCAAAGTCTTTTCGTTCCTGGCTCTGCGTCTCAGTCATCTCGGCACCATTGATCCTTTTGATAAGAAGTAGTGAATGGAAGCGTTCGCCTTCTTTGGGAGGACGCGCAAGTCCCTCGATCTCGTCCCCTCTTCTAAGCCAGAAGCGCCTTATCTGAGATGTGGATACATAGATGTCGCGAGCTGGATTGATAGCATAATCCTGCCTCAAAAATCCATAACCGCCGACGGTAATATCAAGCACTCCCTTTGCCTCATAGCTGATCTTAAGATCGTCTTTAAGTCGCTCCTCAAGGGGCACATCAGCACCACCTTGAGAATTACCATAAGGCTTACGTTGACCAAATTGACGCCTGTGATGACCACCGCCCTGTACTGGACGACGTCCTTCTTCTGTATTTTGCTGCTGTTGGGAAGATTCGCTTACTGCTGCTGCTTGTTGCTCTTTTGCTTCAGCCTCAGGTGTCGGAGAAACAAGGGGTTTGTCTTCATAATTGGTAAGAAGCGTACTTACATCAATTCCTGGATCTTCTTCCACTGAAGTAGCTGTCGTAGTATCTGTAGATTCTGCTACTGGTTGAGCGTCGTCTGGGAGGATTTTTTTGGTGTCATCGTCTGACATATATTAAGAAATAAAATAATAAATTGCGCTTTTTAGTGATTGCGCATATGGGATCACAAATGAATAAGTGTTGACATTGGTTGAATTATAAGCGTGTATTTGGCTTCAAAAAGAGTCTTTTGCGATTCGTAGTCTAATTTGGGTATTTGGATTCTTTATCTTAAGTGGGCGTATAAACTATGTCTGAATTCCAGCTGGATACAAATGATCCTCGCCGATAAGATGAAAATAGCACTTTTTCCCTTCATTATAACGGGAAGACGTGTTATGGATCCTGATGGTCCATAAACTCCATCTCATTGCTCAACTTGATGCCGAACTTACCCTAAAGGATTGATAGCGTAGAGAAAAAGTTATCAATTTGCGATTATCCTATCAGGAGGATCAACTTGAAGTATACAATAGCCTATTTGGATTTGTCAAGTGTTCAATGAAAATTAATTATGGGTGTTGAATTCTTCCTTCTTGCCGAAAGGTTAAATTGTTGGGAGAGATTATTAAGGGCCTTTCTGTATCAGGTTTTACTAAAGCTAGTTTATCGTCGGGTAAAGCAGCCAGCGCCATTCCTAATCTGAGCGCTCTCGCATTTGGCTCACCCTCAACGATAATGTCTCGCCTTGGGTCCTGTTGCTCTATAACTCCAACAAATGGCCTCCCTGTTTCCTCTTGTGGAGAAAAGTCCACTGCATCATCTTCAACTGTTGGCTTCATATGAAGCCGCATCTGTGCTATATCTTCTGGATTTAACTGCCTTCTAAATCTACGAATCACTATCTCAGACTTAGTTCCTGGGCCAGCAGCAATCCCCCATCCCATCCTTAAATGATTAAATACCGTCCAGACTCCAACTCCGTGCAAACCTTCCGGGTCAATTCCAATATTACCAGTTAGCAAATCATGTACCCTTGTGTCTAACTCGGACATTTCATCTTGTCGAGGGTTTGGTTGATCACCTTCTGGCATATAAACCCATAGTAGAGGATTCAAAATGGGATGTCAAGCATTCCCTGGGGATTTCCCTACATGATCTGCTAAATATACAACTGTGTTTTCTCCTGGCGCTTGAGCTACATGACTTTCGAATGGTTGCTCAGCATCTTCCTCGGCCTGAAACTGCAAAATATCATAGATATAAAGGTATGGGTCACCAATAACATTAATATGATCAAGTCCCGCCAACTCTTCAACCCGTACGCCAATCTCGGCTGCCGTTGCAGTCACTTCTTCTCGGGTAAGAAACTCGTCAAAACCAGGATGATATATCACAACATCGGCACCAGCTTCTTTGTACTGCTTGGCAACGCGTGGCACCTCTTGTACTGTTAAATGAGGTAAAAATCTGGCGGCGCTCAGAAATCCTATTGCCAAGTGGCCTAATGATGGCGATATTCTTCGCAGCTCTTTCCATACGCTCCAATTTTCACTGTCTTGGCTTCGCCCTGTGTATAGTTGTTGCTGTACGCGTAAGGTTGCCCTTCCTCTTTCTTCAAGAATTGCTATTGCGTCTATCTTATTCTTTTCGCTGATCGCCTGAAGTAGTCTATTATCTATTTCCTTTAGCACTTCCCTTGTCGAATCTGTCAGTTTGAAACTGTAGTCGGGAGCTTGATTTACCACAACTCTACCATTGGCTTTTCTATCAAAAAGGATGGCCTCCAATTTCTCCGCCACTTTGTGGCGGGGTTGATTTGGCACTTGAATAGGTACGACAAGCGATGCAAGTCCCTGCTCAAAAGGATCCCCTATACGTGGAATTGGTAGCGCACGCCTCAGTCTTGCCACACGCTCCGGTAACTCTTTGATGCTTCCAATTCCAACAGTACTTATATAGCGAATATGAAGGTGTTGCATAGAATCTGGATCATCGAACAGGTCGGGAGCAATTTGTTTGATAATTTTCAGGACCTCTGTCCCCTCTTGACCTCCAAATGAATGAAAATATAACCATGAGTCCTTACCATCTATCAGTCTGCCGACAACATCCTGTGCGGTCTCTTTGTATTTTTTGCGACTATTGGGGCCTTCGGTTGAGATGGTTGAATGAATAAACTCAACATTATTCTCTCCAAATCTCTCTTTAAACACTCCGAGTGTCCGCTTCATCATGAACTCAACTGTGGTTGCTCCACCGAACCAGTACAGTTTGGGACCACGAGCTTCTACCTCTGCGCGTTTACCTTCTATTCGAGCAATTCCTCTTGGAGGCCACAACTGGTCCTCTGTAGGCACGGAGGAAAAAGGTGCGCGAAAAAATGGCACCGTAGCACCCAGAAATCCCCCAAGAGAAAGTGAAAGACCAAGCCTGGCGAGAGGTAATGAAGGGGCTTCTATCGTGCCAGCTTTTGTAGTAGAACTGAGAGCTAATTCTGCTCTTGCTCCAGACATTCAAGAATAGGTATACACCCTAATAATTATCCTGTCAACTCTGATTTATCGAGGTCAAACGATAAAATATACAGACCACGGCGTTGTGCTACAATAAGCATATCATGAATAAAAAGAAAGCGCCGTACATCTTCCTCCTTGTGCTTTTTATCATCCTCGTCTTCGTAGTTGGTATACGCTATGGCCAAAGGGTCGAGAGGGCAAATCGCACAATCGACTACCTCAAAAAATATCTCCCCACTCAAGAACCAACACCCGAGGTGGAGTTCGCAACCATCAACCACGACGAGTGCGGCATACTTTTTCTTGCCCCAAAAAACCTGAAGGTGGAAAAAACTAAAAGCGGACTTACAGCAAGTGAATATGGAAAAGCTGTAATCAGCATACAGTGCTTTGTGCGTGGCGGGGCTGACAAAAAGCCAGAAGAAAAGGTCGCCACTGAATCAATCCGCTTTGCCAATGAAGATATTGTCGCAAAAGTAATAAAAAGAGACGGAATCACCCTCTACAATATCACGCGCATAAACCCCAAAAATGGGAAGATCGTAAGTATATTTGTGAAGAAGAGTTTATTCCCACTTTTTGAGAAGACATTCGCTTTCTTCGTACCCACTCTGACACCCGCAAAGAGGTAGTAAGTAGTATGTAGAATCAAATCAAGATAAGAAAATAAATTCTGATACTTATTACGTACTACCTACTACGAACTACGAAAGAGTTTACTTGTAGTAGCTTTTGATCTGAAAAAGAATATAGAAGCCGATGAGTGCCCCAATAAGTCCGGATACAATGCCGCTGACACCTACCACACTTGATACCAAGCTTACGATATTTGCATAAAAGGCAAAGTTCCATCCTGCTTTTGATTTTTTGAAAAGTCCAGGAATTGCAAGGGCCTGAAGCACGACGGCTACAGCTAAGATAACGACTGAGATTGTATAGTTTGCTGTATAGGCTACTCCGTAAGTGGGCGCAGATACAGCAAGGAAAGGTAGGACTGCTGTGCCGATTGCCAAGACAGCCAGAATCCCTGGAATTGCAATCACAAGCACTATAATATTAATCCATGGAGCGAAATTAACCAACACTTCTTTTATGTTTTCAGGTAAAGCAGGGGCTTTTTTGACGAGATAAAGCTCGAGTGTATCTTCGAGTTTGGCCAGTGGTGATGATTTAGAATCTGCCATCGAAAACAATGTTAATTCCACCTACTCATTTTGTCAAGCGGATATTAATTTTTGCCGCTTGATCGGTCTAAATCAATGAATGTATATGTGTATTTGCCATCTTTATATACCTGTTTGCGAAGCTCTTTATCAAACTCATGATATGGAGGAAAGTAAGTATCACCGGCAAACTCACCCTCAACAATAGTCAGATATAGTCTATCTATAATCGGCAAAGCAGCCTCATATATCTGCCCACCTCCAATGATAAAAATCTCCCCATCATCATGATCTTTCTCCTTGTCTTGAGCCAGGGACACAGCCGCCTCCAATGAGTGGACAACATGAGCATCAGTAGGAGCAAAGGCTGTGTCTCGCGAGATCACTATATTTACACGATTCGGCAAAGCATGGCCGATTGATTCATAAGTGCGGCGCCCCATCACGACGGTATGACCAGTTGTCAGCTCTCGAAATCTTCTCATATCGGCTGGAATATTCCAAGGAAGGGCGCCCTTGTTGCCAATTACTCGATTTTTGGCAAGCGCTGCAATCGCACTGACTCTAATAGACATTGTAGTTTGTAGATTGTATTACGTAGAACGTAGATAAGAACTGTTAATTAAACCATTAATTAGCTTATGAACATCTTGGAGATTAGATAGCAACTCATTATACCGCTTCTCATCTATATACCCAACGTCTTTAGCAACTATTATTTGATTGTGTAATTCTGTAGTTGAACCAAGTGCCATGTATAAAAATTGTGCCTTTTCTTTTTTACCTTTACGAGAAAATCCTTCCGCGATATTACTCGTTATTGAGACAGATGATCGCTTCATTTGAGTTGCTAAGGCATATTTCTCATCTTGTGGGAAATTTTTTGTAGTTTTGTAAATAAGCAATACAACCTTGTGACCTTCGCGCCATGCATTAAGATCAGTAAAGGATGTGATTTTCATTTCACTTACTGTGAATTAATACTACCTACAACATACTACGTCCTACTTTCTACGCGCCTTAATACCCACCAACTACTGTGACTGGCCCGCGGAGCGCAGGATGAGGATCGTATCCTTCAAGAGTAAAGTCATCGAACGTAAGACTATCGATATCTTTGACTTTCGGATTTATCAACATTTGCGGAAATGGCTTAGGCTCGCGCGCAAGTTGAATCTTAACCTGATCGATATGATTGTCGTATATATGCGCATCTCCAAATGTGTGGACGAAATCGCCGGGCGCGAATCCTCCAACATGTGCCAGAATAAGAGCAAGGAGCGAATAGCTCGCAATATTAAATGGCACGCCAAGGAACATATCTGCACTTCGCTGATAGAGCTGAAGACTCAGCTTTCCATCACGTACATCAATCTGGTACAGCGTGTGGCATGGTGGAAGCGCCATAGCTTGCCCAGGTAGCGCCATCTCATAGATAAATTCTGGATTCCATGCTGAGATAAGGATGTGTTTGCGCTCTGGAGTCTTTTTAAGCTTTGCCAAAGCCCAACCGAGTTGATCAATTGTTCGCCCATCCGATGTCTTCCAATGACGCCATTGACTTCCATATACAGGCCCGAGCTCTCCCCACTTTGCAGCGAACTCTGCATCTTCTTTAATTTGTCCGACAAATTCCTCCAAAGAAAGCTTCGATAGTGCGCCTTTTTCAGCTTCTTTTTTATAGTTTTTGTACGCCCACTCGTCCCAGATATGCACTCCATTGTCAACCAAATATTTGATGTTTGAGTCCCCGCGCAAAAACCACAAGAGCTCATAGATAATCGCCTTCAAAAATACTTTTTTGGTTGTCAGGAGTGGGAAACCACAGGATAGATCAAATCGGATCTGTCGACCAAATACGCTTCTAAGACCAATGCCACTATTGAACTCATGCTTTTCGTACCCATTCTCAGATATATCCTTGAGAAGATTAAGATACTGATATTCTGGATGTAGATTTTTCATGAAAAATCAGCAGCAATGTAGAATGTATAACGTAGTATGTATTGTAACTTATTTTCTTCCTACTTACTACTTTCTACGAACTACACACTACCGATTACACTTGCTTTTCACGACGGTCTGTGGTCACGCGCCCACCCTGCCATTGCCCTCGATACTGTTCTCCCCCTCCATCTACCCAATAGAACTGGGCACTTACAAATCGACACCCAAGCTCAAGCGTGACAGGAATAGGACCTTCATTTTTTATTCCAAAGCTGAGTATGCCCTGATATCCAGGCTGGGCAATACCTGTGCGCAAAAATAGGCCTGAGCGGAATGTGGTAGTTCGAGGCTTGAACTGGGCTGCAATATCTATTGGCAGATTAACCTTCTCAATCGTCGAGACGAGATAAAAATCTCCAGGTTTGAGTGTAAAAGATTCACGTTTGTCGATTTTGTACTTCGCAACAGACTTGATCTTAGGCGTCTCTCGCTCCTCCACTCCCAAAAATGCAGTGCCTCCGTCTATGGCCCAGATCTCACCGAGTCGCAGATCAAATCCAGCTCCTTCTGGCTCTTTAAGCTCGCGCTCACTTAATCCTTCAACAAGGTTAATTTCCCCAACTAGCTCCAAAAGTTTTTTTGGCCCGATCATCATAGACCACTAATTGTACATAAAAAAATCTCAAACCCATTGATAATTTTTCTATTTTGATGTATAGTAATAGCTTTTAAACAATGAGTTCTGAAAGATTTAAAGGATACTTTAAAGATATGCCACAAGGAGAGATAAGGCTTCACGAGAAATTAATTCTGAGAAACGTCGTCTCTCTTCTTGAACAAAGACACCGCGCACTTACAGGTCGTGAGACTCCTCCTGCCAAACGAGCGCTTGATCTGAGCCAAAAATATCTTACGAGATTTCTTCCAGCTCTATTTCGCGAGAGAAATTACCGTGCAGATGAGGTGGAGTCACCTGATGTCATACATGCAGTTGAGATTGCCGATTCACTCTTCCCTGTTCCTGTATTTGGAGTGTTCTGCACAGATGGGCGTATTCCAAGTCCTGCTGTATTTGGTATACCTCCAGGCCATGGAGGAGTATTCAAAATCGCGGGCGCTGAGATACCAGGTTTTGAATATGACGCAGATGGGAAATTTCTACTAAATCCCGAGGCGAATTTTGCATCTCTAATAGATCAACATTTCGGCAAAAACGGCGGATCGCCCTCTATGAGTCAGGTATTTGATAGTCACTTAGGATGTGCCGCACGAGGCTTAAGAGAAAAGAAAAAGGGAGTTACCCCGGTAGACGGAGGACTCTTTGCTGATGTCAGAAGGAAAAAGGCCCTGGCTAAAGCAACTTCAGAGTACGTTGCGGAAAAGTATAAAGAGAAAACATTTTTTCCTATCCAGTTCAGCTTTGATCCTCACAATGGGTTTGGATATATGGGCCTTGAAACAGACACCGCGCTATCTGCAGGAGTTGATACTGGATTTACAGAAGATGTGATTTCCGATCTTGTAAAAAGCCAACACGTACTCTCCACTGAACAAATCGCCGCTCAACTTAAAGAAGTTTTTGGAGAATTTGCATTTGACCTTGATTGGACACACAGATACCAAGTAGGTATGTTGAAGTTCTGGGAAGGGGTTAATGAGCTTGCAACCTCGACAGATGCGCTGTCTGTTATCGAAGATAAGGTACGAACTATTTATCAAGATGCAGATGATGCTGAGATCCGCCAACGAAGCCTTCTTCTCCTCGCTAATTCATTCAATGGGTACCTGCTTAATCAGGGGGACGAGTATCCATATAGCACTCATAAAGAGAGGGTCGTCGTTATTGAAGAGCGCAGCAATGGACCATTTGAGATTGCTGCATTTCTTCTTCATCCCCAAGATGACGAGCTGATCTCCCATCTTGAATTAACAACAGGAATAATAAGAGATAATAGGCTAAATGGAAACATTCAAGATGTGTTTACAGGAGTCTACGAGGATGCGAGTGAATACGCTGAAGCACCTATTGTAGTCGTTGCAAAAGGTATAGTGCGAGAAGCAATTAGTGATGCTGATTGGGAAAAGCTGGCTGAGATTGACTGGACAAAAATACAAAATTCCTGGGATATGAAAAATCCCAAGGACCCCAATGATGAAGAATTGAGACAGTGGCTTGAATCACAATCTGGAAGTATTCCAACAGGAATAACTAAGACCATATTTGACTTACTTAGGCTCGTCAAAGGCATACGAAACAATGAAGGGGCTAAGCCAGTCGTCTCTGGAGGAAACCGTGTATTTGTTGCCCCTGTACTTGTTGACGAACATCGACGAATTAAATATGTCATTCCACTTCTCACTCACTAAACAAATCTCAAGGGCTATTTTTGCTACAATAAGCTATGGCTTCGCCAGTATATGTCTATGATCCAACCTTGAATGATGAACTGAGCAGGGTTCGTGGAGTCGGTCGATACTTGCAGATACTTCGAGAAAACTTTGCGGATGAGTTCACTTTCACATCAGACCTTGCTGAAATTCCTCCCTCGGCAACTCTCATAAATCCTTTTATAAATTTTGTTAAGTCGCCAATTGTCAAAAAAAGACTCGCAAAAAAGCAGATTGGCGTGATTCACGACCTTATTCCACTTAAATATCCAAAGCATTTCCCACTTGGCATAAGGGGTAAATTCAATGTCTGGCAGAATAAAAGGCTGCTTAAAAACTATGACCGTATTATTACTGACTCAGATCATAGCAAACAAGACATAGTCCGTATCCTTAATATTCCTGAGAAAAAAATATATGTAATCTACCCTATACTGCCCAAAATATTCAGCTCAAAACCAACAAAAAATACCAACAAAATATTCCCGATTGAGCCAGTAGTTGATTATTTTATCTATGTGGGGGACGTGACCTGGAACAAGAATCTGGTGAATATTGCGCGAGCTGTAAAACAAGCAAATGTCACAATAGTCTGCGTGGGTCGTGCATTTACCCGCAAGCCGAGTACAAATATAGAAGAGATGGCATTTTCTGAATTTATGAATGAAGTAAAGGGAGATAAGCGATTCGTGTTCCCTGGGTTCGCATCAGATGAAGATCTGATGAGTCTCTACCGCGGTGCTGTAGCCAACATCCTCATCTCCCACGATGAAGGATTCGGATTCTCTTATCTTGAAGCAGCAAGCCAAGCATGCCCTTCAATTCTTGCCGATATTCCAATATTTCGTGAGACTGCAGCAGGCACTGCGCTTTTTGCCGTACCAGATGACAGCAATGACATTGCCTCAAAAATTAGCCTCCTTCTTGGAGACCAAGTATTGCGGAAAAAAATAGGCAATGCCGCCCAAAGGCGAAGTAAAGAATTTTTACCCACCACGTTCAAAAAAGACTTTTCAAAAGCAATTTCTTTCTAAAGGGCAACGGGAATTATCTCGGTCGTAAGCCGCACATCATCATCGATGCCAAAGTAGCTATACGTGCGTTCAGTATTTCGAAAAAGCAGCCGGAATAGATAAAAACGGATCTTGTTCCTTTTTCTTCCATGCGGACTCTTTACAATACGCTCTTTGCCCACAAATATAATCCAGTCACTCAGATCATCATATGGAGTCAGGTCTTCGTTAGCCGCAATATCACTAATCACCCGCTCTACGTCTGGCTCTTCCTTGAATCCAAAGCTTGCCTCAACAGCTATAAAACTCCTGTCCGGATCTTTGTCAAAGATACTTATTCGATAACGATCAGTTCGTATGTACGGAGTTTTTTTCTCCACAATCGTAAGTAGGATTAGGTGCTTAGGAAGAACCTTGTATCTTTCCCAAAAAAGCTGCACATGTGCTGGAATATGATCTTCGCCTGATGCGACATATGTGGGAGTCAAAATAAGCATCGAGCGGGGGAAAAACTGCGTAGCGCTCTTTTTTATATTAATAAGCCTGCCAACTGTCATTGTAGATACTTGAGAGTAAGCATCCAGAATCTGTTGTCGACCCCAACGCCATGTTGTCATCACAATAAATACACCAATACCTATCAAAAATGGAATAAATCCTCCATCGACAAACTTAAGAGAATTGGCGATTAAAAAAGAAGTATCAATTATAAAAAGCGGCAACCACACAACTACAATACGCAAATAGCCCCATTTCCATGTGTATCGTGAAATAGCTATCATCGCACATGTTGTAGCCAGCATTACACCAGATACAGCAAGTCCATATGCCGCAGCCAGTGCGCTTGCCGAACGAAAGATAAACACAAGCAATATGCAGCCAATATAAAGGCTCCAGTTTATAAAGGGCACATATATTTGCCCTGCGTGATGTTCATGAGTATATCTGACATCAAATCGGGGGAAAAGCCCCAAGGCAATTGCTTGAGAAATTAGTGAATATGCCCCTGAGATGAGCGCTTGAGACGCAATAATCGTAGCAAAAGTAGCTAAGACAACCATTGGGTATAAAAAATTTACAGGAACTAAACTAAAAAATAGATTATTTCCGCTCACAGCTTGTCCACTTATAAGATAAGCACCCTGGCCTAAATAGTTCAGGATTAGAGAAGGAAATACAATCGTAAACCAAGATATGCGTATCGGCAATCGACCAAAGTGCCCCATGTCCGCATACAAAGCCTCTCCACCCGTCACAACAAGTATCACTGAACCTAGAACTATAAAAGAAGCGTGTATTCCATTATGTATTAAGAAAGAGGCTCCGTATATAGGATTAAAAGCCGCAAGGATTGCCGGAGCCATCACGATCTGCCTCAATCCAAGTAGAGAAATAGCAGCAAACCAAACCCCAATTATTGGCCCAAATATAGCGCCCACTTTAGCTGTACCTTTATATTGAAATGCAAAAAGAGTTGTAAGTATCACAACAGTGATAGGAATCACGTATGGCTTAAATGCTGGTGTCGCTACTTTAAGTCCTTCAACTGCGGAAAGCACACTTATTGCGGGTGTGATTATCCCCTCACCCAACAAAAATCCAGCCGCAAGGATAAGAAATGAGGTAAGAAGCAACACTGACCGCTTCTTATAATTACCAAGTAGGGCAAAAAGTGAAAAAACCCCACCTTCACCATCATTATCGGCTCGAAGTACAAATATAATATATTTAAATGCGATGATACATATAAGCGCCCACAGCACAAGGGATATACTACCCAATACATTCGCATTCGTCACTAAAGTACGCCCACGCCCAAAAAAAATCTCATTTATTGCATATAGCGGAGACGTACCTATATCTCCGTAGACTACCCCAAGTGCTCCAAGCGCAAGAACAAAAAGACCTGTTTTTTTATGTGAAGGTGATTCTGACTTCATTATCATGCTGTAAAAACAAAAAAAAGCACGAAAATTAATCTCGTGCACAAATTTCTGAATAATTAAATCTAATAAAAATAGGCTCACTTATTCTAACTTCATCAAAGAACTTTTTCAATTACTTTTTCTTTCTTGAAAAAGGCTTTCTCGAATTCTTACTTTTTTCTTTTTTAAGCACATACCAAAATACACCAGACGTAAGTAGAAAAGGCAACCATTCCTGAAAAATTGAATAAACACTTCGATCCTCATTCTTCTCGACGTTGTATGAGACTATTCCCTGTGTACTGTACGGTACTCGGTCAACCTCTTCTCCGCTACTGTTGAATATCGTGGTTGGACCAGTGTTGGTAACATATAGCAAGTATCGATTATTCTCTGCAGCTATTGTACGAGCGTGATTTTTAAGCCTTGTATATCCATACGTTCCATCAAATACCTGATTATTAGCAATCCCAATAATAAAGTCAATCGGCACCCCTCGGGCAAAGTAATCAGCGACAAATTTGTGATTTGAGATCTCAAAACAGGAAAGTACTGGAAAATTCCCGTACTTCGTCTGAAAAATCATCGGCTTTGGGCCAGGAAGAATATTGCTTGAGTAGGGGTGTACCGCGCGATACGGCTCAAGCAGACCTTTAATCGGATCTACAACAAGGGATAAATCGTATCCAATATATGCCCCATTCTTGCTCTCCTCGGCTGTTGAGTCTTGGATCGAGCCAAGCACAATTACCACATCAAGTTTCTTGGACGACTCCTCAAGTGCGGCCACATATTTGTGATTTTTGTTGACTATATCAATTGGTACAGCGTATTCGGGCCATACAACAATTTTTATCCCACGATGCGCAGCATCTGATGTCTGGTTGAGATAATACTGAAATATCTCGTCAACTCGAGCAACTCGCTCCTCCCAACTGAAGTTGGCGTTGTATTGAATAGCCTCAATCTGAACTTTTGGATGCTTTGTGTTGAGTACTATCGATGATTTTAAAAGCGGGATTACAACTCCTACAATGAGGAAAAAAAGAGCAAAGTACTTTAGCTTTTGAAGTGGTTGATCCGTAAGATACAAAGAAAGACCAACCGCCAAGAAAAATCCAGTCGCAAGTATGATCCCCTCCACGATCCCTGTACCGAAATACGGATATACCCAGTCATACATTGTGGGTGCATTGCTGATTTTGACAAATGCTTTCACAAAAAAGGTGAAGTGAAGAATAAATTCAATAAGATAGAATATCCAACCACAAGCAAAAATCTGGATAAATAGATTCTGTGGATACCGATTTATAAACCAATTAGTAAGCGCAAAAAGTACAAGAAATACAAGTCCATACACGACCATCGCCATCACAAATGGATCAAATCTCTCAAATCGAGTAAGCCACAAATAAGTTGGAATACTCACATACACCCCAAAGCTGAATCCAAAACAAGCAGCAGACCAAACAGTCAATCGTCTTAGCAAGAAATAAAGGGGAATTGGGAATACAAAAACAAGAAAGCGATAGGGCTCATATAGACCGAGGGCACAAAGTGCTGCCGCGGCAATAAAAAGAACTATTGTGAACGCTGCTTCTTTACTCGTTTTTGAAGTTAAAAAATGTGGCAATTTCACGAATACGAGTGGAACTGATAAAGTGCAAAAGTGTAATCACAAGAAAGAAATTGTAGCTAAAAAGCTGACCCAATACAATGTTGGCCGTGAACTGACTTATGAAATACAACAAAAATACCACGATATTTGAGATCAGTACAGCCACAAGGTATCCGTATGTCGTCGCAAGAGTGCGATTGGGATTTTTGATTGCTTTAAGCTTAAGAAAGTAATGGAAGTAATAAATAAGATAGTGATAAATACCGATAAACGAAACCACAAAAAGCTGCTGATTGAAAAATGTCACATTGGCAAAGTATACGAATATTGAAAATGTCCATAAAGCCAAAAAGTAATAGTTCTGCGAACCAAGAATAAATTTATTTTTCACTGTAATCATTCCATATAGAATAGTAAGAAGGATACTCATCAGAACAAGATATACTGTCCACGTCGATAGATACTGCCACTTGAGATGAATCGCCGACCATACAAGAATAAGCGCCCCCATCTCCATTTTCTGAAGCAGAGTATAACCAGGCGTGAAAAAATTGACTGAAAACTCATCGTCAACCACAGTGTGATATATCGCATAAAGAGTCGTAATAAGAAGTAGAAGGTCGATCCGGAAATCAGGATTTCCCGGTCTGTAGAATAATCCAAATAGAATAATTCCAACTGCAGCAAATCCAGCAATACGAATCGCTGGTATCTTTCGAGGTGACGTAATCTTATAAATCATTCCAAGTAAGAAATGGCTATGCCCCAAAATAATCGCGGTCATCATCAAGCCATATGCAGAGCCCGATGCTAAAAAAATTCCAATAGTAATAAAGAATGCGATTACCTTCTGAAGAACGAGTGTATTTGTGGGGATTACTTTATTCATAGATTTTCACTATTGTACCCTCACTCAAGAAAAAGTGCCATAGCATTATTGGTGGTTATTTTTTTTACCTCATCAACTGATATGTGTTGAACATCTGCCACCTTTTGAGCAATAAGTTCAAGATTGACGGGTGTATTGGGGAATTTTTTCTGACTTCTAAGTGGCTCGGGTAATAGATACGGTGAGTCTGTCTCAAGAACAAGTATGTTCAGTGGGACGCTCACTATGAAGTCTGCCTTTGCGCTATCATAGGTAATATCGCCATCAACTCCGATATATATCTTATGCTCCTTTGCGAAGTCGAGAAGTTCAAGATCCGGCTCGCAACAGTGAAGTACTGTACGTCCTTCAAGCTTTCTATCCCATACAGAGTCCAGAACTGCGAGTAAATCTGCCTTTGCCTGTCTATTGTGAAGAATGAGCCGTTTGTTGTGGAGTAGTGCAAGTGTAATTTGCCTCCTCAATATATCTTTTTGCAGTTCTATGAATTCTTATGTTACCTCATAATCTGTATATTTTGTACTCGTATAATAATAACGATCAACCCCGACCTCTCAGACCGC
>CAYOAI010000014.1:8930-27060 GCA_964401915.1 uncultured Gammaproteobacteria bacterium | reverse complement strand
AGCTAGGGGAGCGAAGCAGATTAGAGACCTGCGTAGTCCTAGCCCTAAACGCATGCTTGCTAGCTGCATTTTGTGATTTATCACAGGGTGTGGCGTAGGTAACCCGTTAAGCAAGCCGCCTGGGGAGTACGGTCGCAAGGCTGAAACTCAAAGGAATTGGCGGGGAGGCACACAACCAGTGGAACATGTGGTTTAATTCGAGACGAACCGAAAAACCTCACCAGGACTTGACATTCTACTGCACGGTCTATGAAAGTAGATCTCCTTCGAGGGTGTAGAACAGGTGCTGCATGGCTGTCGTCAGCTCGTTCCGTGAGGAGTGCCCTTAAGTGGGACAACGAGCGCAACCCCCATCACGTGTTATATGTGTCACGTGAAACTGCCCTATGTATCACATAGGGAGGAAGGAGGGGCAGACGTCAAGTCAGCATGGCCCTTATGTCCTGGGCTACACACATGTTACAATGAGTACGATACAATGGGCTTGCCACCTGGTAACAGGGAGCGAATCCCACAAATCTGCTCGCAGTGGGGATTGGGGTCTGCAACTCGACCCCATGAACGCGGAATTGGTAGTAATCGCGGATCAGATATGCCGCGGTGAATACGTTCTTGCCTCTTGCACACACCGCCCGTCAAGCCAACAAAGTCGGGAGAATTTGAATACTGCCATTTTGGCGGAAGAGGATTTTCTTGGCGATGGGGGTTAAGTCGTAACAAGGTATCCGTTCTGGAAGGAGCGGATGGATCACCTCCTTTCTAATTTTTTTTGTATATGCGGCATTTTATGCGTGCATATCCAAAATTACGAAGTCCTGCCTGAAGCCGTGAAAAGCAGATGGAGGCAAGCTTACAGATTATGTAAGCAAACTCACCATTTGATAGTGGTGAATCGGTCCTAACCCGATTTGAGCGCTAAAGACAAACTGAAATAAACCTATCCAAGGAGAAAGATTGAGACAGAAAAGAACTACGATATATACAAAACTGCATAAAAAACCAAAACTGCTCCAACGACACACATTGTCAGAGAAAAAGTCTGGTATAGAATGTAGATTGCTTCATTGTTCAGATTTTTAAATCCCCAGTCGTAGGGCCTGTATTTTTTGGGTCCAAACTGTTGGTGGATCCAGTAGATCATTTCCCCCAAATAACGTAGCGTGATGTAAACACCAATCATCGCTATCCCAAATTTTGCATTTATGAATACTGAAATTGCCAAAAAGAATACTAAAGGGAGTAGTATAAAAATATCGCCATGAATAAAGATGAGTAAGAACTTAAATAGAGAATTCGGCTCTGTAAAAAACGATTGATTATTCACTTCCTTAAGTTTTTTGAGCATTGATACTATCCTGTAATCTCAATCTGCATACCAGGCCTTGGGTTGTTGAACTCATGCTGACCAGTACCAAAGACATGGTCATCAAAATGCCGCCAGATGGAGACTTCAAGGAAAAGATCATCCTTGGGACCAGAAGATCCTGGATATATGACAAGCTCTCCAATCTCACCACCAAAAAGATTGGATACATACTTTGCTTTCTTATCAATTCCGTTGAGGCGAATGTGTATATCGTCTCCAAGTTCGTATTTGCCCTTAAGGTCGCTTTGCCGAATGGTCGTCTTAATATTGCCATAGCTATCTATATGCCCGACGTGGTAGCCAGCAAGCTGGGGTATGGCTGCTGCACCCACATCTTCAAGCTCAAGCTCATCTTGCATATTATCCATAAGGTGCGCGCACACACGAGAATATAAGTCGCGAGAGCGGAATTGACTTCCAGCGTTCATACCTCGATAGATATATGCACGCTCGATTTTGTGACGAATAAACGAAAAGTCATACCCCGCATTGGGCCCGCAAAGCAAGATTCCAGACTTAAGTCTCAGCACTGCAAACTCAGCTCCCTGGCTCCTCTCAACATGTGTCTCAGTCTGCAGACGAGGATCTGTATTTTGAAATATTATCGTATCATGAGGACGTCCAAGAGCTTCTTCAACCTCGACAATCTGAGCTGTGATAAATCCTGTATGTATAGTCGATGGAGTAGAGGAGACATATGTGATATTTGGAAAGCTTGGATCTTTTAGGTTTCCTTCTGTGGCTGATCTATACTCCTGTCTGGCCAATCTGTCATCTGCCCAATCCGCAATCACAATAAGCTTTTTCATACCTGTATAAATGAAGTAATGGTCGCGACTACGGCCGCCAGAATAATAAATATAGAGGCGAGAGTCACGATTCCATTATACCATTTGCTATTTACGTGGCGCCCCATAAGCTCTCGATCGTTCGTGATCTTAAGCAGGAAATAGAATACGACTGGCAAAAGCAGTGCGTTGAGAGACTGAGTATAAAGCACTATTTTGAAAAGCGATACCTTTGGACTCATCACAAGGACTCCGGCAACAAGCAGATTGAGTAAAAAGATTGTATAGAATGTGCGACTTTTTGTATAAGGCGCGTCCAATGTGCCTTCAAATCCAAAAAACTCAGAAAATACATACGCTGATGAAAGTGAGATTATAATCATTCCGATAATTGCCGCGTTCAGTAGTCCAAAACTAAAAAGTACTGCCGAGAATTCGCCAGCAAAAGGACGAATTGCGATAGCTGCCTGTTCGCCAGATAAAAGCGGGATACCATGAACAAAGAGTGTTGCAGCCGTTGCGACAATGATAAAAAAACTAAAAATATTAGATATTGAGGCGCCAAAAAAAGCCTCAACTCGGGCATATGGCAGGATATCTGTTGAGAGGTTCTTGTCTTTCATATAGCTTTGGACGAAGAATTGTCCCCACGGTGTGATCGTCGTCCCCACAACAGCAATAGCGATAAGCAAATAATGAGTTGAAAAAAAAGATCGGGGGGGAATTACAAGAGATGACATAGCCTCGTTCCAATGAGGAGCCCCCTTAATGGCCGCAAATATATAACAAAAATACAGAAGAATTCCGGCAAAAAATATTTTCTGACTTTTCTGATAGTCAGTAAAAACAACGAGTAGAAAAGCACAGGTTATCGCCCCAAATACAAATATCGAGGGATGCACTCCAAGTAAGATACTCGTGGCTTTAAGAGCTGATACATTCGTCAGGATTGATCCGAAATTGGCGATCATAAGAAGCGAAAAGACAAGAAGAGCAGTGCGCACACCAAATCGCTCTCGGATAAGATCGCCCAAGCCTTTTCCTGTCACAACAGCAATTCGAGATCCGATCTCCTGCGTGATGGAATAAAGAATGGTAAGAAGCGGCAATATAAAAAGAATTCCATATCCCAAATTGGCACCAGAGAGAGAATATGTGATCACACCAGCCGCATCATTGCCAGCCATAGTGGCAATTGTGGATGGCCCCAAGACAGCAAGAAAAAGTAGAAGCTTTCGCTTTAGACGAGCAAACATAAATATCTTAATTTAATTGATCAAACAACCCTTCAGTGACATCATCAAATGTCACAATCCCCAGAATTCGGCGCTTTGCATCCACAACGGGGAGGGCAGTAAGCTTGTATTTGAGTAGCTTTTTGGCTACGAGTTCTTTGGGAGTTGTGAGAGTGACTGAGATAACATTGGGAAGCATGAATTTGTAGACAGGTATATCTGGCTTTTGAAGTAGCAGTTCGTGCAGATTAAAAACACCGACAAGTTGATTCTTGTTATTCACGACATACACATACTCAAGGTATGAAAAATCATCAGTCTCGTGCTTTATCTTAGTAGTTGCTGTCTGCGCCTTATCCTCAGTTGTCACTGATATATACTCAGAAGTAAGTAGCTCACCTATTGGCGTCTTTGAGAGAGAGAGTAGATATTCAAGCTCTGTTCGTTTTTCGGGGTCAAGAAGCTGGAGGATGCGTGTTCTTTTGGGTTTTTTGATTGCAAGAAGGATATCAACGGCTTCATCTGGATCAAGATAGAAGATGATTTGCGCCGCTTTTTTGAGGCTAAATTTATCAAATACGGCTTTCTGATATGTGTGTTTGAGATTATCGATGATCTCTGCCGAAAATTCTTCATCCAACTCATCCAGAAGTTTGTCAACATTGGCAATTGAAGTCTGCTCAAGATAATCAGCAAGATCAGCTGGGTGAATCTTCTCCAGCTTTTCCTCTTCTTTTTTGAGGATGACTTTACCACCCTCAAGCTCAAGTTGCTGCACATCTGTCCACGACAAACTCTCAGGAACAACCCGCACCCGGAACCAACCCAGGACGCTCAAAATCATATCCTCAATCTTCAACCAGCGAAATATGCCCCATATAGTAATATCAACGCCAGCTATATAAAGGCCATTTTTATCTTGAATAAGGACATCATTTACCCGTACAAGTTTGCTTCCCTTAATATCGATAATCTGCTTGTTGAGGAGATTATGTCCAATAGATAATTCATCTTCACTCTGAGTATCTGCTGTAAATCCCTTTTTTATAGTTATTCGCCCATTCGCTTTTATCAGATACTCAATAGGCACAATGACAATCGCGCCCTTACTTCTTCGGACTGATATTTTTGTTATCTGAGGCCTTGATTTTTGCTCAAAAATAAAATCAGCCAGTCGCCCGACCTGAATCCCATCTTCTGTATATACCGGCTTATTTACAACCTCCGCATAGTACAACATATTTTTATTATGCTTTAATTTGTAAAAAAAGGGAAGTGTAAGTCGTGATTGGAGATATTGAAGTTAAATTGTTGATGTGTTATCTGTCTGTTGACAGATATTGTGCTACAAACACCTCAGCGACCCAACTTCGACTCGCATCATGCTTACTCTGAATCCACTTTACCTTATTTTAAACCATGAGTGGCGTTATGACAATCACAAAAGCCAAAATAGGGGAAGAGTCAGAAAAGGGTAGGTGTGATATAATAAAAAGTTGCTACAGGCTGCAAAATGTAGGGTGTATAGCTCAGCTGGTTAGAGCGCAGTCCTGATAAGACTGAGGTCCGTGGTTCGAGTCCACGTACACCCACACTTCGGCAAGCTCAGTGTTTTACTGCTGAGATTGGCGAAGATAGGGGAATGGACGAGAAGTTTATCCCGATCGAAGCATCGGGAAGTCCAAGTACACCCACCATCCTACGCTAAAGCTACGGATGGCAAGCACTTTGTTAAAGTTAATTTTGACTAGTTTCAACTAGATTTCGAATGTAATGTAAAATCTATTTTTAACTAAAAGGCCGCTTAGCTCAGTTGGTTAGAGCGTCCGGTTTACATCCGGGATGTCGGGGGTTCGAATCCCTCAGCGGCCACACTTATGATCACATTTGACGACTTTGCAAAGCTCGATATCAGAATAGGAACAATAGAGAAGGCTGAAAAAGTCGAGAATGCCGACAAGCTTCTTAAGCTATCCATCTCTATTGGAGAAGAAACACGACAGGTAATATCCGGTATTGCCGAATTTTACCCTGATCCACAAATACTTGTGGGCAAGCAGGTGCCAGTACTTCTCAATCTTGAACCCCGCGAAATTCGCGGACACATAAGCCAAGGCATGATTCTGGCTATTGATGACGATGGCGGGATCGTACTTCTTCACCCAGAAAAGCCAATCAAAAACGGAGCAAAAGTGCGCTAAATAATTATGAGAATATGGGATCTTGACCCAGCAATTTTGTGTCGACAACACTTGCTCGGTGAGCATCGCGAACTTCACGCTATCTGGTCGATACTAACAAAAGATAAAAAGGGCTATCGTCGGCATCCTGAGACCATCCGCTGGATTGGTCGAACTAAGGCGCTCTTTTTGCGCCACGAGCTCCTTGTTGAGGAGATGGAAAAAAGAGGATACCATCACCACAGCCCGCTTACTCAATCGAAAGTAATAGATCAGAGCACGCAAGACTTATTTGTAAATACTCCAGACGAGCAGATTGCTATCTTAAGGGGCAAAAAATGCGACTGTCTGGTATAAATAAGGTAGATAAAAAGATATGAAAAAACTAATCGTCAAAACACAGAAAAAAAAGGAAATTATCGACATCACCAATGATATTCAAAAAGAAATAAAGATTGGAGAGGGTATCTGCTCTATATCGGTACTTCATACCACAGCCGCACTCACGCTTGCTGACCTTGATCCTGGCACTGACCTTGATATGCTCGACGCATTTGAGGCGATGATGCCGCGCCTTGCTTATCGTCATCCACACAACCCAGCACACGTCACAGATCATATTATGTCCTCAATCATTGGCGCATCTATTACTATCCCAGTTTCTGAGAATCATCTTGTTCTTGGAAGTTGGCAGAGAGTAGTGCTTGTAGAGCTGGATGGACCAAGGACTCGAGAAATTGTCATCACGACGCTTGAGTCAAAATAAGATATGATTCGACTTTCTCCCACAACAGGACTCAATCTTTATCGCGAATGTCCGCGTTGCTTCTGGCTTCACTACAACAAAAGAGTCCAGCGCCCTCGAGGAATCTTTCCATCACTTCCATCTGGCATGGATCTTGTGATCAAGAAATATTTTGATCAGTATAGAGGATCGCTTCCACCAGAGCTACATGGAAAAGTAGAAGGTCAACTGCTTAAAGACACCGCTCTTATGGACAAATGGCGCGACTGGCGCACAGGTCTTGAGTACGTAGACCAAGAGATTGGAGCTACTCTTTTTGGTGCACTTGATGATTGTCTCACTCTCTCTCAGACCCCTACAGAAGGGCTCTTTGAGCAGGAGGTTCGCTATATTCCACTCGATTATAAGACAAAGGGTTCAGCTCCACGCGATGGTGACTCAGAGCGCTATTATCAGACTCAACTTGACGCGTATGCACTTATGCTAAATTCAAACGGATTCCTCGTTGCTGATTTTGCATATCTAATATACTACTATCCAGCCCGAGTGGAAAAAAACGGCCTTGTACACTTCAACATTGAACCCGTGCGAGTATCAACCAGTGTTGATCGTGTCAAGAAATTATTTGCTGAGGCCGTATCTGTCCTCAAAGGCCCACAACCCAAGCGTCACGAAAATTGCGAATACTGCGTATGGCTTATGAATCGAGCTGAGGTCGAATAGCTATAAAATTGAGATATGAAAAGTAAAAAATACGATATCAAAAATGTCCTGGTCTTCTTCATCATCGCTACTGCTATAGCAGTAATCTCCTTCGGCATATATGCTACACAGTCTATAAAAACTACAAACTCACATGCCTTTGAGGGCATGAGGCTTCGCATACCTTTCGGGAAATATCGACTCAATACACTTTCTGTCGAGTCCGTTCGGGAAGTAGGGGAAGTCGGCAAGCCGACAAATGTCACCACTCGTGATGGAGGAATCAGTGTCATGCTGGGCAATACTCTTGTGTGGATCTTCAATGACACACTTTTCAATCCAAAGTCCTCAGATGGGCAGAATGCAAGATCCAATACCGTGGCATTTGCCAATCCGACGACTCCACTTGCAGTTGAAGAATCGTTGGACGCGGCAGGAGCCCCTTATCAGTTTATTGAGCTTAAGCAGGATGAAAAAAATTATAATCTCCAAAAAAATAAAGGAGACGATCGATATGCTCTGTGGCCTATGTCGGCCGTCAACATATCAGACGATGAAGCGCTTATCTTCTCACTCAGCCTTAAGGTACAACCTGGATATCTAAACTATGATCTTCAGGGAGTAAATATAGCGAGTATAAAAAAGAGTACGTCATATGCAAATGTCATCGCCGAAAATGTTTTCAAAAAGCCCGAGCAATTATTTGTTCGCTCAGCCCTAAAAGATGGCCAATACATCTATCTATATAGTTGTGACAAAACCAAGTTTGGCTGCGAGATTGCACGAGTCCCACAAGATAAGGTGACCCAGCGATCAGTATATACATTCTGGAATGGTAAAAAATGGGTGAGTGATATAAATGCCGCCAAAAAAGTAATCGATGCATCCTCTTCAGGCTTCTCGGTGGCATGGAACAATTATCTTAATCAGTTTGTAGCTGTCTATAGCAAGCCATTTGCAAATGAAGTACTTGTGAGGACGGCCAGTCGACCAGAGGGACCATGGAGTAATCAAAAAACTCTCTTTACAGGACTTACCCCTGCTGCCGGAAGTTTCGACTATGCGGCACAGCAACATCCAGCGCTTTTTAAAGAAGATGGGAAAAAGATGTATGTAGGCTACTACCGCCCACTGGGACCTTTCACGGGAGAGCTCCGACTTGTGGAAGTATCTCTTAAATAAAATCTATATTGCATTCGACCCATAGTTCGATTATAATCGAAAACCACTATGAGCAAACTTATTGAAAGTGCCGCTATCGCTATGGCGGGATCTGCTGGATTAGGACTTGCAGTTCACGATATTCGCAACCGATGGGATGCAAGAAAAGTACGCCACGAGTTTGGTGTACATAGCAAAAGAGAGATGAGGAATCGATTGAGCGCTCTCAAAGGCGCATTGCCCCGATTGCGAGAGAGTAGAAGTGGAGATCAATTCTTCGAAAGATTTAGTGAATTCGGTGATATTTTTAGAGGTATGATCCCCACAGGAAGAGCATCATTTGATCTCAACGATGGAGTATCGCGCGTTTGGTTTAGTCGTTCTTTTGAAAACACCGGAGAGGAAACCATCACGTTTGAGCAAACTACTGAATATGGAATAGAGAGATACTTGCAAATCTCAGGTCGTAGGGATTCTCTCGGTCGTTTTCAGGCAGACACTATTGAAACAACGGCTCCATTTAGTGATAATCATACAGGTACAACTATTAATGGAGATGACCTTTACTCTACTGTTTCTGGCTCAGAAAGGAAGCCTACCTCAAGAGAAAGATTTGATCCAGAGGTAGCCACAAGCGCTATAAGCGAAGCCGGGCACTTTGTCGCTATAATCGATGAACTAGTTTAAACTTCTTGATTATCTTCTTTAAAAAAAGTTCCAATCTTTTTTCTTTTTATTTGTAAAGCAATGCCCCTAACTCCAAGCTCCAGACCCATCTCATGAGCCAAAGATCTCACATATGTGCCGGATGAGCAATGAATAGTAAATGATGCAGTTACAAAGCTTTGATCCATATACTTTTTGAAAAATGTATCCCAGTCTTTTTTAATCTCATTCTGCCGAAAATCTCCCTTTACTTTGTTTATTCTGGAAACAACAAACGTCTCAAGTTCTTTTGTAGTTTTTTCCTCATAACCTTTGAATTTCAGGTCATAAATGTTCACTCTCTTTGATGGTATATTACATTCGTCTATGCGGCCTTGCCGTGCCCACCAATATAAGGGTTTGCCATTCACTCGCGCCGCAGAATATGGAGGATATGGCTGATCATGCTCTCCGATAAATTCAGGAATTATTTTTTTAATTTGAAGAATCAAATTGTTTGGAATTTGGTGTTTGGTGCTTGTAATTTTACCCAGAATATCATACGTATCAGTCGAGACACCAAAAAGCACCTCAAATTCGTAAATCTTATCCAGCTTTTGATAATGATCTCGACGCCTACATTCATCTCCAACGAGAACCAAAAGTAGACCCTCAGCCATCGGATCAAGCCGACCTGCATATGCAAGCTTCACATCTTTGTACTCTGGATTTCGCTCCTGAAGCTCATGAAGTACATCCAGGGGAGTAGCACCTACTGGCTTATGTAGCGTGAGAACTCTATTCATAATGAAGGTTATTATATAAAAAACCCCACCGACAGTATATGAATCTAAAGCGTGTGGGGCTTTTTAGCGACTTAAGCATTTACTTTTTTTTCTTAGCCTTTGCCTTTTTCTTAGCCATGTTGACCACCCCCTCAACAAATAGTAAACTCTTAACTATAGAGTTGAAAGCTATTACAAATAAGCATTATTCATTTTTATATTAGTACTTTTTGAATCAATGTCAACCCCCCACTTAAGACACAAAATAAATAAGCAATATCGCGGCTGATTCAACTGATTCCAACTGACTTGACTGACTGCGACTGATATAAGCTATAATCAAAATATGCAGAGCAAACTAAAAGAATTCTATCGCAGTTCTTTTCGGGCTTTTTTTGAAGGACTCATAAATATTCTTATCTTTTTACCTTATTTCTTTTCACTCAAGCAACTACTTCGGACTCTATTTTCACCCTGGAAAAATCTAGTTGCCCAAAAGACTGAGGTGGGTTTCTCTTTCTCAGAGTACTTCAACCGCTTAAGCTTCAATGTCATGAGTCGCCTGATCGGCGCTGTGATGCGGCTTGCAATACTGCTTTTTTACCTTATCCTACAAATTGTTATTCTTATTTCCATCCCCATCGTAATTCTCTTATATATACTACTTATCCCTCTACTTTTTGCCATAAGCCTTACCAAGCCTACTCCTGAAGAGAAAAAACAATCAATAAAGGCCGATTTTATGTCCAAGCACCTTATAAATCCAATAAATCAAAAAAAAGTCGAGGACTGGTTTGAGCATTATTATCATGCTCAGTATGAACAGGAAAAGTGGTGGAAGCTGTCCTCTCTCATGGCCACCCCCCCAATTGGGCACGACTGGGCATATGGATATACACCGACTCTTGATCGCTTTACTCAAGATCTCACAGACCCTGCATATCTTGCCAAGCTTAGTCCAGTGATTGCGCGCGAACTCCAAATTGAGCAGGTTGAGCGAATCCTCTCTAAGGGGAATGAGGCAAATGTGCTACTTGTTGGAGATGAGGGAATAGGCAAACATACCATAGTCGATGCTCTTGCCAAGCAAATATACGAAGGCAAAACTACCGAGCTACTCGCTTTTAAGCGAGTCTTAAAGCTTAATATGGACGGAATTTTGGCTGAGTTTGAAGATATGAAAAAAAGAGAAGTATTCCTTGACTCTTTGTTTGCTGAAGCAGCTGGAGCTGCAAATGTAATCCTTGTAATTGACAGAATTGATAAATACACGACTAATGAACAAGGACACCTTGATATGAGCTCACAAATTGAGAAATATGCCAAAGGAAGCGAGATGCAGATTATTGGCATTACGACACCATATCTTTATGAGAGATATATACGTCCATTCGAAAATATCGGTCAACATTTTGTAAAAGAAGACATCCCTGAGATCACTAAGGCTCAAGCTGAAGCAATACTCCTAAACTCAATTCCACGCATTGAAGCACATTATGGCGTCTACATTCCATACGAGACACTTGAGATTGCGCTCGACAAGAGTGACGTATATATAACAACAATTCCATATCCTGAAAAAACAGTCAAGCTGCTTGATAGTGCCTGTGTGTATACAAATCAAATGCTCAAAAAAACCATTGTGACACCTGATACGATCAGCATCGTCCTTGAAGAGCTTACTCACATACCCACTACAATAAATAGCTCTATGCGAAATAAGCTCCTCACTCTTGAGTCGACCCTTTCAGCACGTATTATCCATCAAGAAGAAGCTGTCAAATCAGTCACGTCAACTCTGCAGCAAGCTTTTGTTGATCAAGGAACTCGACATAAGCCTCTGTGTACCTTTATTTTTCTTGGGCCCACAGGTGTAGGGAAGACTGAGACTGCAAAAGCTATTTCCGCAGCGCTATTTGGTACGAGTGCACAGTTTATTCGATTTGATATGTCGCTTTACCAATCAAAGTCAGATATATCCAAGCTTATTGGATCAGCTGATACTGGAAATCCGGGACTGCTGACCGCTGCTCTTCGTGCCCAGCCTTATGGAGTGCTACTTCTTGACGAAATTGAGAAAGCAGATCATGATCTTCTGAACATATTCCTCACTATGCTTGATGAAGGGTATTATTCAGATGGATATGGTCGTCGAGTGGACTGCAAGAATCTGGTAATTATAGCAACATCAAATGCTGGCGCATCACTCTTTTATCAATCCACGCAGTCCACAGGATCAGCTCTTATCCAAACACCCCCGACCACAAAGGCCGTAGTCGATCATCTTGTCGAGAAAGGAATCTTCTTGCCCGAGTTTCTCAATAGGTTCGATGGGATCATAGCATTCCACGGACTCACTAAGACGATGATGATTGATATGGCACGTGCGATTGTAGGCCAGCTCGCCACATCAATTTATGCTAATCACAAAATCAAACTTCAGATATCAGACGCCACAATTGCGAATCTTATATCCACACATTATGACCCCGCATTTGGAGCGCGAGATCTCCAAAGAATCCTCAAAAATGAGATTGATGGCCAAGTGGCAAGACAGATTCTTGCAGGTCAAATACAACCAGGTCAAACACTTTCCTTATAAATTAAGTCTATACAGTTTCGCTATGTCGAAGTCAAAAAAACATACGGGTTCACTTATCGCATTTGAGGGAACTGATGCATCTGGCAAAAGCGTTCAGTCAAAGCTTCTTGTCCAGTGTCTTAAGGACCAAGGTAACTGTGTGGAGTATTTTGATTTCCCACGATACGAAAGCATTCCAGGCCATCAAATTGCTAAATTTCTGAGAGGCGAGCTTGGGTCGATTGATGATGTGTCTGCCCATGAGGTCGCACGTCTTTTTGCAGCTGATCGGGCAGAGGTAGCGCAGAAAATAAAAGATTCCTTAGATGCAGGATGCACTGTTGTGTGTAACAGGTATACCCCCTCCAGCGCAGCTCATCAAGGAGCGAAGATTAAAGGGGACAAGCAGCAGGATCAATTCGTGAAGTGGGTAGAGGATCTTGAACATATAGAGCTCAGTATCCCGCATGAATCGTGCGTCATATACCTTGATATGCCATATGAAAAATCTTCTCAATTACAAAAACATCGAGAAAAGCCACTATATCTTAAAGGAGATGCAGATATTCAAGAGGCAGATACAGAGTATCAACAAAAAGTACGCACACTATACAATAAGCTCGCATCTACTCAGAAAAACTGGATTACAATTTCCTGCGTAGACAAAGACGACGCTCTATATACGCCAGACATCATTCACAATGAAGTACTTAAGGCTCTAAAAATCAGCGGCAGGGTGCAATAGAGTAGGATATTTGACAATCTTGTCAAAAGTCGAGTATAATGCCAATGAGATTATAATAAATCATATGGACAAGAGATTCACAGCACTTATCACGGTTTTTTTTCTCGCATTTGCGGTCTTTATATTTACTGTAGTATTTCAAGACCCCGTCAATCAACTTATTCGCGCAAATGTCAAAAATGTTGCCTCAGCTGACAAATCACTCGTTTTTGCATGGCCACTTACTCAAAAGGCGGACGGCGCCTCAATTGTAAAAGTCGATGTGTTTGTAAGAAGTCCTGATAATCAGCCAGTTGCCGCAAAACCAGTGACAATTCAGACCACACTTGGACAGATTGTCGCAGTTGCCTCAACCAGCGATAAAAGTGGCAAAGCCACCTTCAATCTAACCTCATCAACGCCGGGAGTAGCTACGCTTACTGTCACAATTGACAACACCATTACAACTTCCAAGAATATCTCCGTCAAATTTGAATAAATACTATGAAGATTACCAAAGCTGTCATACCAGCCGCTGGATTTGGCACACGCTTTTTACCTCAGACAAAAGCGATGCCCAAGGAAATGCTACCCATCGTGGACAAGCCCGTCATCCAATATGTTGTTGAAGAGGCAGTGCAATCGGGTATTGAAAATATTGTAATTGTCACAGGATCCAATAAGCGCGCAATCGAAGATCACTTCGATATCCCCAATGAAGACCTCGTCCAGAATCTGACATCAGCTGATAAGAAAGAGTTGCTTGAACAGATCCATTCAATCTCTGAGATGGCCAATTTCATCTATATCAGACAAAAAGGCCCATATGGCAATGGCACACCAGTCCTCTGTGCTGAGGCGGCTGTTGAAAATGAGGCATTTGCCGTACTCTGGGGAGATGAGTTCATGCATGCTGAGCCCCCACGTCTTCGTCAGATGATAGATGTATATGAAAAAAAGGGAGGAGTAATAATATCGGGCACCAAAATAAGGAATAAAGAAGACCTTAGACGATATGGTATTGCCGAGGTTGAGCCAGTCGAGGGAAATCTTTATAAAATTAAAAGAATTGTAGAGAAACCCGAGCCCTCTGATGCGCCATCAGACATAGCGCTTGTTGGAGCGTATATTCTGCCGCCGGAGATATTTGGAGCGCTTAAGTCGCTTTCGCCTGGAAAGGCTGGGGAGATATGGCTGACTGATGCGATAAATGTGCTACACGCACAAGGAATGCCCATATACACTCTTGTAATCGAAGATGGGCAATATTACGACACTGGCAATAAATTTGAATATTTGAAGACAGTCGTAGACTTCGCCCTAAGACATCCAGATATGAACGGCAACTTCAAAGCATACCTTAAATCATTAGATTTATAATCTATCTGATCCTTCATGATTTTCTCTGCTCTAAAAATCTACACGGGCACGTTTGAGTTGCAAATTGTGGCTTCTGTTGATAGAATTTCTTATGTCAACTGCATCTTCAGTAAATGTAAAAGATATCGAAAAGCTCTTTGAAGCAGGGCTTCATTTGGGCCACAAAAAAAATCGCCTCCACCCCAAAGCTCGTCGGTTCGTATACACAATCGACAAAGGCGTCTCAATCATCGACCTTACCTCCACTCTTAGTCAGATCAATGCTGCCAAAAAAGTTCTTGCCGAAGCTGCCAGTGATGGCAAGACTCTTCTTGTTGTGGCAACCAAGAAAGTGGCGAGTCAATATGCCAATGAGATTTGTAAAAAACATGGAGTTCCTCATATTACAGTAAAGTGGCCATCAGGACTACTCACCAACTTCCAAACAATAATTAAAAACGTCAAGAAGTTGTCGGAACTCAAAGAACTTCGGGATGGAGAAGATGAGGCGAAAATGATCAAGCATGAGCGAGTTCGACTTACCAAGCACATTAGCAAACTTGAAAAATTCTATGGCGGACTCGTGCCGCTTTCTAAAAAGCCAGACTTTCTTTTTATTGTTGATGTTAAAAAAGAAAAAAATGCCACAGGGGAAGCAAGACAAACTCATATTCCAGTAGTCGCAATTGCCGATACCAACGCCGATCCAGGATCTGTCGCTTACCCGATTGTCGCAAATGACGACTCACCAGCCTCAGTTGAATTCCTTATCACGACAATTGTCGAGGCATACGCAGGAGGACTCAAGGCAGCGGCAAAACCAGATAAATCTCAATCAAAATCTTCCAGTAAAGAGACAGATGGGGAGAAGAAGCCCAAAGCATAATAAAAATTACTTCAGTTCACACATAGAAATACAAAATGGCATTCGATTTTACTAAATTAAAAGCTTTAAGAGAGGAAACAGGCGTATCCTACGAACTTTGTAAAAAAGCTCTTGAGGAGACAAGTGGAGACATAGAAAAAGCCAAAAAAAAATTACTTGAGTGGGGTGCAGCGGCAGCTGAAAAAAAATCAACTCGACGTGTGTCACAAGGTGGCATATATCACTATACCCATCACAATAAAAAAGTAGCTGCACTTGTCGAGCTCAAATGCGAGACAGATTTCGTAGCTGCCAACGAAAATTTTCAACGTCTTGGGGCCGAGATAGCAATGCAAGTTGCCTCAACAATGCCTGAAAGTGTAAAAGAACTTCAAAGCACCGAGTATATTCGCGACCCAAAGAAAAAAATAAGCGATCTTGTCAAAGAGGCTGTCCTGCAGCTTGGTGAAAATATAGAAATCGCGCGTATCGTGCGTTGGGAGCTCGGAGAAAAATAATACCTATGAACACTCTTGAAGAGTTTAATAAAGCAGCCGATACATCCATAGATCGGCTTCAGGAAGACCTCAAAAGTATTCGATCGGGTCGAGCATCTGGAGCGCTTGTCGAGGATCTTATTGTTGAGACATACGGGGGAAGTACAAGTATGCGAATACGCGAACTTGCAACTATCACCACTGATGGCCCAACTCGAATCCTTATTATTCCTTTTGACCCATCAACTCTTGCAGATATTGAGCGAGCAATACAAAAATCAAATCTTGGGCTTTCAGCATCTGTTCAAGGAACTTCAGTCCAAGCCCTTGTACCGCCCTTATCTACCGAGCAAAGAGACAAGTTCGTACGCATTGTTGGCACAAAGACAGAAGAGGCGAGGAATATTATTCGCAACTATCGAGATGATCTTCGCCGAACAATTAAAGCACAAAAAGAAGCAAAAGAGTTGTCTGAGGACGAAAAATTTAGAATCGAGCGAGACATAGATGCTCAAACCCAAACATACATGGACAAAATTGCGAACATAAAAGAAGCAAAAACAACTGAGATACAAACTGTATAATCAATCAAAAGTATGAATATAATCATCTTCCTCATCATTCTTGTAGTTCTTATTCTTGTACATGAATTTGGACACTTCATTGCAGCCAAAAAATCAGGCGTCTTGGTTGAAGAATTTGGTATTGGATTTCCTCCACGATTATATGGGCGAAAAATAGGCGAGACAGTCTATTCTATAAATCTTATTCCACTGGGCGGATTTGTCAGGCTCTATGGAGAAGAATATTCTCAACTTGAAGAAGGGGAGCGGGCAAGACTTAAAAACCGTGCATTTGTAAACAAACCCCACTTCCAAAAAGCCATAATTATAATAGCCGGAATTGTCGGGAATTTTATTCTTGGCTGGGTCCTTATCTCCTACCTTTTTACTCGTGGAGTACCTGTCCCCACAGATAAAGTGATGATTGATAGCGTACAAGGTGGTTCGCCTGCTGCACAGGCCAAACTCGCCCCCCAAGATGTAATTTTGAAAGTAAGATCTAAAAATAAAGTGTATGTCATTAAAAAAGCAGACGACTTCATTGCTATTGCCAAAAACTCTGCCGGGTCTGAAATCTCTATAGAATATGTCAGAGACGATGTAATAGGGCAAACTAAACTCACACCTCGCAAAAATCCACCAGCCGGACAAGGTGCGCTGGGTGTCGTAATTACGACATTTGAAGAAAGAAAATATCCCTGGTACAAGGCGCCATTTTTTGGACTATTTGAAGCCGGTAAAATTACTAAAAGTATTATAGTCGAACTTGCTCGTACGATAGGTGGGCTCATTGCCTTTCAAAAACCAAAAGCCGATATCACAGGCCCGATTGGTATTGTTCATTTCACAGGGCAAGCTGTAAAATACGGCCAAAATGCTGTGCTTGAGTTGGTTGCGCTACTTTCATTAAATCTTGCTGTTATCAACATTCTTCCTTTTCCGGCTCTTGATGGAGGAAGATTGGCATTTGTCGTATATGAATGGGTTTCCAGGCGTCGAGTAAACGCTAAATTTGAAAGAATTACCAATCTTGCTGGAATAATAATACTTTTGACACTTGCAGTTGTAGTGTCTATATTTGATGTAATTAAATTTTATAAATAAACTCATGGCACATAAATCCATTGATGTTGGGTATCAAAATATCACCATATCAGGCAAGATCGCAACAGGCACAACCACACTTGCCAAAAATCTTCAAAATGCATTGCATTGGAAGTATGTCAACGCGGGCGAACTACAACGCAAATACGACAGGACACACAACATTCACGAAAATAAAAGAGGTGCAACAGCCCGCTCTGATAGCCATGAGAAGGGGATAGATGAGCTTACTCGCTCGACTCTTTCAAGCGAGCAGGGCCTTATCTATGAAGCCTGGCTTTCTGGATTTGTGACTCGAGATATGGACAATATTTTTCGGGTACTCGTTGTCTGCTCTGAACCAGATATCATAATTGACCGTGTAGTAAACCGAGAGAATATCTCAATTGCAGATGCCAAAGAGTGGATTGGTCGTCGAGAGCAGGAAAATATTGATAAGTGGCGAATGCTTTATGGCAAGTACAATTTTTGGGATCCACGCTACTACTCCCTTGTTATTGATACATATAAGCTTGGACCAATGGAATCTTTGGGTCGAGTACTTGATACACTTGGGGTAAAAAACGGCATAGGGACCGTTTAGTCCGATGTATCGGAATGACTACGGACCCTTGTGACGCACTACATAAATTACCATATTAAATACTAATTCGGATGCGTCCATATAAAAAAATCGCTTTATCTGGTGCAATCTGCACTGGCAAATCCTCACTCGCGCGTGCTCTTGCAGCAAGGCTTGGCTGGAAGCACTATTCAACAGGTCAACTTTTTCGAGAATATGCTACACGTCACAATCTCTCGCTTGAAAAAGGCGAAGAGCAAAATCCAAT
>CAYOAI010000014.1:0-8830 GCA_964401915.1 uncultured Gammaproteobacteria bacterium | reverse complement strand
GTGGATTTTTTTGATCCCTCTCATTTTAATCTGGTAATTGACACGACAAACATATCTCAAGATAGAGCTCTGGAGCTTGTGTGTGATACAATAAATAAATAATCAATCTCAATTAGAAATACTCATTCTATGCGCTATTCACACCTTTTCGGGAAAACAACCAAGGCACCACCGGCAGATGCCACAATCACATCGCACAAATTACTCATCCAGGCCGGATATATTCGCGAATCATCTGCTGGCCGCTATTTTTATCTTCCACTTGGGCAGATAGTTCAACAAAAAATAATCCAAATTGTCAAAAAACACATGGACATAGCAGGTGGTCAAGAGATGTCGGTTCCGCTTCTTCATCCTTTAGCCTTGTGGGAGGAGACAAATAGGGACAAGTCAGCTGGCTATGAGCTTATGAAAGTGGCTGATCGTCATGGGTCAGAATTTGCACTTGGCGGTACTGCTGAGGAGATGTTTGTGGATATTGTTCGTAAGTTTCAGATAAGTTATAAAGACCTGCCATTTAATATCTATCAATTTTCATCCAAATTCCGAGATGAACTTCGAGCACGTGGAGGACTTCTTCGAGTTCGTGAATTTATCATGAAAGATGCATATTCATTTCACAGCGATGAAAGTGATTTTAAAAAAGAGTACGCAAACATGAAAACCACATATCAAAATATCTTTAAAGAATTAGGTCTTGAGACAATTATTGTCGAGGCAGATAATGGCTATATAGGAGGGGACTATTCCCATGAGTTTCAAGTGCTATGCGATGCTGGAGAAGATGTAATCTTACGCGTTGCCTCACAAAATCGATATTTTAATCGAGAAATAGCCCCATCTAAGGCTCCGCACTTTGCTCAAGATGGAGAGAAAATTCAACCGATGGAAGAGGTATTGGGAACGGGAATAATAGGAGTCCAAGAGCTTGCCAAATATTTAAAAATTCCAGTTGAAAAAACCACCAAAACGCTTTTATTCCAGACAGACCGTGATGAAATCGTAGCAGCCGCAGTTCGGGGAGATTATGATGTGAGCGAAGCCAAACTCAAACGCGTGTTGGGATGCTCACACCTTCAGCTTGCAGATGCCACAACAGTCAAAAAAATCACGGGAGCCGAAGTTGGATATGCTGGTATTCTCAATCTACCCAAGAATGTGCGGGTCATTATGGACGACTCAACTGCAAATCGCATCAACTTTGAGTGTGGTGCAAATCGAACCAATTATCACTCCATCAACGTCAATTTTGAACGCGACATACCAACCCCAGCCAGTTTTTTTGATATAAAAAAGGCCAAAGAAGGTGATGTATATCCCGAGACCGACGAGACCTACGAGATTTATCGAGGTATTGAGGTGAGTAATGTATTCCAACTTGGATATCACTACTCGTCACGGATGAAAAATGCCACATTTATCTCTGAAGATGGCAAAGAACATGAGTACTATATGGGCTGCTATGGCCTTGGTATTGGCCGCTCTATGGCTGCAATTGTGGAGACTCATCATGACGAACGAGGAATTATCTGGCCGGCAAGTATTGCTCCATATCAGGTCCATCTTATTGGCCTTGATATGCAAGATAAAGAGATCAAAAAACAAGCAGAAGATGTATATCAACAACTTCAGAAAAAAGGCATTGATGTCCTATTTGACGATCGCGAAAGCACTATGGCGGGCGCAAAGTTTGCGGACTGTGATCTTATTGGAATACCTTATCGCCTGGTCGTCTCTAAGCGAACAGAGGGAAAGATCGAACTGAAAAAAAGATCAGAAAAAACTACAAATACTTTTGACATAGAAAAAATATTAGAAATCGTAAGCAGCATATTATGAAGACAATTGTCGCTCACCTATCACCAGATCTTGATGCCATAAGCGCAGCTTGGCTACTCAAGCGTTTTAGGCCCGATTGGAGCGAGGCCGAGCTCGCCTTTGTACCAGCAGGTACCACACTTGACGGGCAAGTTGTCGATTCAGATCCAGATATTGCGCACGTTGATACAGGACTTGGTCAATTTGATCACCACCAGCTCAAAGACCGCAATCAGTCTGCCACTCGACGAGTCTTTGATTGGCTCGTCACACAAGGCCATATCAATAAATATACGATCACTCCACTTGGACGAATAGTCGATTTTGTCACGACAATTGACAGCTTTGGAGAAGCATATTTTCCGGATCCCACATCCGACAATTATGATTTCTGTCTACATCAGTTAATCACAGGTCTTAACGCAACTAACAAAAATAGCCAAGCTGTCTGTGAGACTGTCTTTTCACTCCTTGACGGAGCTCTTCTTGTAATTGCCAACAAATGCCGAGCAGAGAAAGAAGTCAAACATGGATTCACCTTTGAAAGCCACTGGGGCAAATCACTCGCAATTGAGTCAGCCAACGAAGAAGCTATGAAACTTGCTCTCAAGATGGGATATCAGCTTGTCATAAAGCGCGATCCCGTATCTGGCCATGTCAGAATCAAGACATTCCCCAAGCCAGACCTCGACCTTACTCCTTTTTACGAAATACTCCTCAAGCGAGATCCGAAGGCTACATGGTTTTTACATATATCAACCCACATGCTACTGAATGGATCCGCCAAAAATCCACTTTCAGTCGCATCCGCACTCTCGATCAAGCAAATCATTGCAATAGCTACTCAAATATAATACAATTGGGTATCTTTCGCGCTCAAAATATTTTTTTAGTTTGTCACATTGAGGAGGTGTAATTTATATGGTCGTTGTATCAAAAAGAAAAGGAGAGTCAAAGGAGACTATGTTCCGCAAATTCAGCCGCAGTGTAATTGAAGAAAATGTCGTAGATGAAGTCCGTAAAAAACAGTTTTATAAAAAGCCATCAACTGTCAGAAAAGAATACGAAAAAGAGAGACAAAGAAATCGATACAAAAATTAGATTATCTACACATGGCGTGTATTCTATGATCACAATCATCTGCCCCTCAAGGTATAAAATCAACAGAAAAAGCCTAAAAAGCAGTACTGTGGCAAAGTTGGAATCATCTGGATTCGCAAAAACTCAGTTCATCAACATAGTTCTTGTTGGTAAAAAGAAGATGAAAGACATCTCCACAACGTATAAAAACGAACAAGTTGCACTACCTGTGCTCTCATTCGTATACAATGAGGAGGATGCAGACAAACGTCTTCTTGGCGAAGTGCTTATCTGTTATCCACAGGCCGTACTACTTGCTGCTCGTCGCGGGAAAAAGGTAGATGATATGATATCTGATCTTGCACTTCATGGAATTGACAATATCATCAAGCACTTAAAAGACGCGTAGATTTAATCATTTACAATATATATTTGTGTTTTATCTTACATACAGACCCCGAGATTTATCTGAGCTCGATAATAAAAAAATTCGTGAGCAAATCACCACAATCCTTGAGTCTGGAAATATTCCTCACGCCATGGCCTATGTCGGACAAAAGGGGACAGGCAAGACCTCCACGGCTCGAATATTTGCAAAAGCAATAAACTGCTTAGAGAATTCTTTTGCAAAAACCACCTCAAAATCTATTGAGCCCTGCAATTCCTGCGTCGTATGTCAAAGCATTGATGGGGGAGCATCAACAGACATTATTGAGATGGATGCCGCATCAAATCGTGGGATTGATGAGGTGCGAGATATCATAAAACAGGCAAATTATTTGCCCATGAGCACAAGATATAGGGTATTTATTATTGACGAGGCTCACATGATCACGCCAGATGCCTTCAACGCACTCCTCAAGACACTTGAGGAGCCGCCGGCAACAAGCATCTTCATACTCGCAACGACGAATATTGAGAAGGTCCCAACAACCATTATCTCTCGTTGCACACTTATCGATTTTGGTCGCGCAACTCAGGCGGACTTACTCGATATGCTGCGTCGTGTGGCCGAGAAAGAGAAGATCTCACTTGATCCGAAAGTCGCTGAGATCATAGCCGAACACAGTGAAAATTCATTTCGTGACGGGGTCAAAATTCTTGAGGAGTTGGCTACTCAGGAGAAACTTACAGTTGAAGGAGCCAAAGAATACCTCGGGCTTGTTGGCAAACAAGACCTTCTGGAAATTGTAGCAACCAAGCCCCTTGTTGATGCGTTGCTCTGGATAGAGCATTTTGACGGACAGGGTGGAAATGTAGGCAATCTCATCAACAACCTACTTGAAGAGCTCCGTGTACTTCTTCTTTCTAAATATAAAGTCATAAAAGCAGAAAAAGACATAGACCTTACACCTCAGCAGATCTCTGGCCTCATCAAGCTCTTGCACGAAGCTCATCAGATTCAAAAAATAAGTCCTATTCCATCGCTCCCCTTAGAAATTGCAGTTGTTGACTTTTATAACGGAAAAAAGGATAATAAGTAAATATACATTTATTAATTAATCTAAAAAAAATATGTTTAATCCACTTGGCAAATTAGGAGACCTACAACAATTACAAAAACAAGCCCGCGCAATGCAAGAAGCGCTTCAAAAAGAGCAGGTTGAAGTAGAGAAAAATGGCGTCCGAGTGATTGTACGCGGAGATCAACAAGTCCTTGAGATATCTGTTGATGGTATTATCGAGAATAGAATTGCAGAGGCAATAAATGATGCAGTAAAAAAGACACAAGAACTTGCCGCCAAAAAACTTATAGAGACATCACAGCAAGAATAGTCACAGTTAGTTGAAACTCGTGAAAACTAGTTGCAAATAGTTTTAGCTAACTTTAAATATAAAACTAATTATGAAACTCTTCTCAGGAACCGCCAATCTACCACTGGCTCAAAAAGTCTCCAAAATTCTCGATCTACCTATAAGTTCATCCGAAGTTGTTCGATTTGATAATTCTGAGGTGCGGGTTCGTATTGAAGATGATGTACGAGGAGAGACTGCCGTCGTAATCCAGCCAACAGCTAATCCCTCAGGCACAAACCTCATGGAGCTTTTTTTCTTCTGTGATGCACTTCACCGCCAAGAAGCGCGGCGAGTGATAGCTGTGATTCCATATTTTGGCTATGCCAGACAGAATATCCAACACAGACCTGGCGAATGTGTATCAGTCAATGTGATCGTCAGATTCCTCGAAGCTCTAAGAATTGCCAAAGTATACGCATTTGACCTACATGATGAAGCCACTGAAGGGGTATTCTCAATCCCATTCAAGCATGCGACAGCATTTGACTCACTTGCAACCCGCGTCAAGGAATATGTTGGACACGATGTAAACGACGATACAGTTGCTGTGGTATCACCTGACCAGGGAGGTATAGAGCGTGCCCGTCACTTTGCAGATTACTTCTTTGAAAAAGCAGAGCACGGCCTCACCGTAATCGAAAAAAAACGAAATCTAGAAAGCCCTCACTCCTCTCGTGCGCTCAGCATGTACGGCAATATTGAAGGCAAGACCGCAATCATCGTGGACGACATAGTCACGTCGGCCGGCACACTTATAAATGCTGCGGATTTATGCATCCAGAGGGGCGCAAAGCGTGTCATTGCCGCAATCTCTCATCACGATTTCTCAGAAAAGGCTCCATCTCGCATCCAAGAATCAACTATTGAAAAGTTCTTTACAACAGACAGTCTTTATCTTCGACCTGAGCAAAAATTCGATAAGCTTGAAGAGATCACAATAGCGCCAAGAATAGCCGACGAAATAAGCAGGTTTAAAAAAGACTAACTCCGACTAAATCGGAGTTGACATACTTATTATCCATCCAGTATCATAGACTCATGAAAATCCAAAAATACCAAGTTTCTTCCATGCGCTGCTGCGCCTCATTCGACTGCGGGGGCCAATGTACCTGTTAGACTAACCTAATTTTTCACCCAAGGCCCCCAAGCGGGGTCTTTTTTATTGCAAATTTATTTAACAAAATTATGACAGAACACAAGGAAAGCGGAAGAGGTGGGGGAAACGAAGAAGGATCATCGGGATTTCACACCCACAGACCAATTGATCTTTTTAGGCGTATTTCAGAGACTAAAAGTCGTGGAGATGCACTTATAGTTGGAGTTCGAGCCATGAGGCCAGAATTAGTTACGACTGAAACAATTGATGAGGGTTTTCGCAGATTAGCTAATTTAACCAAAGGTCTGCGCACAACAGTTGTCGCCATAGATCCTGAGCCTACATTTATGAATAATCTCGACAGTACTCTGCCGGGTATAACTTCATCAAAATGCCTTGGTAGTCGCTGGCCGGAACATGAATCTGAATTACTTAAAAAGGGGGTTCAGCTTATTTTCACTGATCGACCTGGAGTACCACTCATAGTTGGACCATATATTGCTGATCCTGTTGGAGATATAGCTCATTCGACTATGGTTGCTATGAGCCATGCTGTAGAAGCGGCTCGTGCGTTTTCTTTTTAATACTCATTGCGGCCTTCAAGGGAGCGCTTGAGGGTCATGTAGTCTGCATACTCAAGATCAGCCCCAATTGGCAGGCCGTATGCAAGTCGTGTAACTTTGAATTCTTTACCTTCTTTATTTTTGAGCTCATTGAGCTTGTTGCGAATATACATTGCAGTAGCCTCACCCTCCATATCGAAGTTTGTGGCAAGGACTACTTCCTCAATCTTTGATCCATTGGCAACTCGGGCCATAAGCTTCTCAACTTGTATGTCATCGGGTCCCACGTGGTTGAGTGGATCAATCTTACCATGCAGCACATGATACACTCCTTTATATATCCCCCCTGTCTCAAAAGACAGAAGATCAAGCACATCCTCAACGACTGTAATCTGCTGAGCATCTCGCGCCTCGTCTTCACATACGAAACACATATCTACCTCGGTCAGATTCAGGCAGACTGTGCAAAGCTTGGTCTTACTCTTAAGATCCGCAACATGCACGGAGAACTGCGAGAGATCTTCAGCCGGCATACGAAGAAAGTAGAAAGCCAGACGACGCGCAGTCTTTTCTCCAATTCCGGGAAGCCTTTGAAGAAATAAAGATATCTGCTTAAGATCTGTCGGCAAGTCACTCATAATAAATTTATTTTACAACAAGTAGAAAGTAGTACGTAGTAAGTAGAGAAAATGCCCTTTCCCGCTTTCTACATACTACATGATACACACTACGCACTACATATCAATTAGCACATTCTCAACTATCACCAAGGGGCGTCGGCCTTTCTTCTCATATAAGAATTTCTCGACATTGGCTGTGATTTGTTTTTTTACATTTTCAATAAGGGGAGTAGATCCACCTTTTGGTTTCATAAGCCGCTCAATCTCGCTCTGAAGTGCCTCAATGAGCTTCTGCTCACGTGGCTCAAACACAAATCCGCGAGACACAATCTTGGGACGACCAGCAAGCTCTCCATTTGCTCGGTGGATAAGAAGTACCACGACTATTCCATCCGATGAGAGAGTCTGTCGCACCTTGAGGACCTCAGACCCCACGTCTCCCACTCCATGGGCGTCCACATAGATTGTCTGAGTCGGGATATTCTCACCGCGATAGCAAGAGCCGCGTGTAAACCATACCGTATCACCTTCATTCAACATAAACACAGAGTCGCCCTGGTACCCAAGCTCAACAGCCAGCCGCTGATACTGGCGTTGATGACGAATGTCCCCACCAATGGGAATAAAGTATTTGGGATTTGTGAATCGAATAAGCAGCTTAAGGTCCTCCTGATTTCCGTGGCCTGAAGCATGCAGCTGCTCCTGGATATCTGAATAGATCACATCAGCTCCTTGTATAGTAAGCGTCTCTATAAGATCATATACCGAGTCTTCGTTGCCAGGCACTGGATCTGAGGAGAATACCACCTTATCTCCCGGCTTTATCTTAAAAAATCTGTTTTGCTTGAGCGCAATCTTTGAGAGGGCGGAGGTGTACTGACCTTGAGATCCAGCAACAATAAGGCATAAGTTCTTGGGAGGAATCCGCGACATCTTCTCCTCTCGCACTATCAAATCATGCGCATAAGGAAGATAGCCGATTTTAGTTGCGATCTCAGTATTCTCCTTCATCGAACGCCCCATAAATACGATCTTTCGCTGGAATTTGACAGCCGCATCCATACATTGGCGAATACGGGATATATTGGATGAAAATGACGTCATGATGAATGCGCCGCGGCTTTTGCGCATCTCATCTTCAAATGTCTGCCCTACAATACTTTCAGATAAAGTGTACCCTGCACGCTCAGCACCCAGGCAGTCTGAGAGCAGACATAAGATTCCATCTCGCCCGGCTTTGGTGATCTTATAAAAATCTGGCGGACTATCATATGGCGGATTAAGATCTATCTTAAAGTCAGCTCCATGATAAAAAGTCCCAATCGGAGTTTTTATAAGCATATGCATCGTATCAGGAATCGAGTGCGTCATATGTATAAAATCCGCCTCAAAATCACCGAATTTATATGTGCGATCATACTCGATCTGAGTGACTCGAACAGATTGTCCGGCTCGGTCGCGGAATTTATTCTCGACAAAGTAGGCTGTCAGTTTACTCGCATATATTGGAGGGCGACCAAGTGCATCGTAGTGATAGGGAAGTGCCGAGTGGTGATCTTCATGCCCGTGAGTCAGGAGAATTGCTCGGATCTTGTCCACCTTATCTTTAAGATACGATACGTCTGGTATCACAAAATCGACTCCAAGTTCATTGTCTTTTGGGAATCCGATTCCGCAGTCCACAATCAGAATATCTTGTAGTGCATCGTTGCGATAGAGCTCATACAGATACATGTTCTTGGTGACTCCCACGACTCCACCAAGTGGCACTAATCGAAGTTTGTATGTGTCCATCAACAATCATTGTATCAAAAACACGCCCCATATAACACACAACTCGTATCCTTCACAAAGTT
>CAYOAI010000013.1:25263-27436 GCA_964401915.1 uncultured Gammaproteobacteria bacterium | reverse complement strand
GATTTCCCTAAAAACTTAAAAGTTGTCTTGTCCCTCAAGGGCCAAAAACGTGTACTTTTGCCACTACCCAAAATTATGATTGTATTTATTTTTTTCATTCTTTCTTAATAATACCCCCTAAACTTGTGACTCGTCCAGCAAAGTCTTCATATCCACGGTCCAGTATAGCGGCACCTTTGATAACTGATTCTCCCGCGGCAACACAAGCCGCAATAGCTAAAGTTGCTCCAGCTCGCAAATCAGCAATATCAAGGACTCCACTATGAAGGTGGTTTCCGCCTTTTATCTGAATTGCTTGCTGATACTTTTTATTAGGCACCCAGTTGAAGTGATAATACTCGCTCGGGTTTTCAACAGACATACTAATAAATTCAATGTCGGCGCCGAGCTTTTTAAGCTCAGACACATAGGCAAATCGATTTTCGTATATCCTCTCATGAATTACCGATACTCCATCAGCTTGGGTCATAAGCACGGCCCATAAAGGTTGCCAGTCTGTCATAAATCCAGGGTGCGGAGCTGTCACAATATCAACAGCAGCTATCTTTCCCATGTAGTAAACTCGAATACCAGCTTCACCCTTATCCTCAACGCCAATATTCGCTTTTTTAAGCTTGGTAAGATACTCACTTAAAAGATTCGAGGTAATGCCCTTCAGGACAATCTCGCCCTCAGTCGCGACAGCAAGTGTCGCATAGGTTGCGGCGACAAGCCTATCCGGCATAATATGAAATGTGTCTGGAGCCTCAATACTTTGCACTCCTTGAATATGTATATTATTCATTTTTCGCACAATCTTACATCCAGACAGGTTAAGAAACTCAATAAGGTTATCTACTTCAGGCTCGGCAGCTGCATTTTCAATTATCACCTCGCCTCTTGCAAAAATAGAAAGCATTATCATAAGCTCTGTTCCCGTATGTGATGGCTTGGCAAAATGAACTATACCTTCTGGCTTTTTTTTAAGAACTGCGTGGTAGTACCCAGAATCTGGATCATATGTCACATCTATTCCAAGAGTACGCATGCCCTCTATAATCCGGTCAATTGAGCGCTCGCCCAGACGACAACCTGCTGGATTAGGTATATAACACTCACCAAATCTATAAAGAAGCGGAGCAAATAGCATAAAAGAGGTACGAATACGAGAAGAGTGTAGGAAATCTACCTTATTTGACACAAGAGTTGATGGATCAATCTCAAGGGTATTCTCTTCAACAAACTTGCAACCTGCTCCAAGGCCACGAATTAGATCAATCAACTCCTCCACATCACCTATTCGCGGCACATTGGTAAGTCGCACTTTGCTTTTATACAGAAGTGCTGCGATGATTATCTTTGCTGCAGCATTTTTGGCTCCACTAACAGTCAGCTCTCCACTGAGCCGTCTTCCACCTTGAATTCGATAAATATCTTCCATATGTTATTTGACCACAACTTCAGGCCTAAGTACAACTCCGAATTTGTGCCTTACAGTCTCTTTGACAAGATTAATAAGCTCTGTCAAATCTTGAGGATCTCCTTCTCCTCGATTCAAGATAAAATTGGCGTGTTTATCTGAGATATAAAAGTTTCCGATAGATTTGCCCTTCAGACCAGCCCTATCGATAAGCGCACCAGCAGACTTCGTCGCAACGCCAATTCTTTTTTGATCCTCGTCTGTAATATTTTGAAAAAAGCAGCCTGAGGAACCTGCGGCTGGCGGTTGTGTGTCTTCCCGATATCCGCGATACTCTTTTACTTCATCTGCCAACTTTTGAGGATCTGCTTTTTTGAGCTTGAATACTACATCAACAACCAGTTCCTTTGTGTCTTGAATGATGCTGTAATCATATCTAAACTTAAAATATGATTTACCCTCAAATCGCACATTACCCTGAGAATCAAGCACTGCGACTTGCTCTATACAGTCTCCAATGTAGCTTTCAGGGTTTGTCCACTTTGAGTTCATATAGACTGCACCACCGACTGTCCCCGGCAGTCCTGCGTGATATTGAAGCCCACTCCATCCCTCTTTTATAGTCTCGTTTACGAGACTACTGATTCGATAACCAGATGACACTTTAATCGTCACTTCATCTGAGTCTTCAGATACAATCTCTTTGTGAATATACTGATTTTTGACAACAAGACCCTCAATACGAGGCGTCACGAGTGCAAGATTGGATCCACC
>CAYOAI010000013.1:23547-25163 GCA_964401915.1 uncultured Gammaproteobacteria bacterium | reverse complement strand
TGGAAATCGAGCGCGAGCTGCCTCAATTGCTGCAGCTATCTTGGCCGGATGATGAGCATAGTCATCAAAAAGATACGTGTCGTTGAGGTATGCTATTTTTTCAAACCGCCGAGTCGCACCAGTAAATCCCAAAAGCGCCTTCCTGATCTGATCAACATCAAATCCAAGCTCAAGAAGGCAAAGAATCACACCAGTCGCATTGGACACATTTTTCTCGCCAAATAGTTCAATTGCAAATTGACCCAAAGATTTCCCCTTATACTCAAGTTCAAAGCTGGTATTATGCTCAGATGCTTCAACGTCTGTGATTCTCAATGTTGCACCTTCCGCGTAACCAAACGTCGTTGCTGAAGCTCCAATCTGACGCGCAACAGACATAAGATTCGCATCATCTGCACACAGAAGAAGTTTTTTTGAGTCAAAGAATTTTGCAAATGCTCCTTTTACTTCATCAAGATCTTTGTATGTGTCTGGATGATCAAAATCTATGTTTGTTGCCAGAATCAAGTCTGGCTTAAGATGTAAAAATTTAGGAGATTTGTCAATTGGCGGATTCATACCATATTCATCTGCCTCAACTACGAAATACGCACTGTCACTCCACTTTCCACCAGGGTGATCTCCAAACTCAGGCACACCTATCATATAGCCTGGATTTTGACCTAGACCCATAAGGACATGACTAAGAAGTGCAGATGTGGTTGTTTTTCCTGCAGAGCCTGCAACTGCTATCTTTATCTTTGCCTCACTCATAATGTCGGCTATTACATCAACTTGATGGCGTGCCGTGATTCCTCGTCTTTGTACTTCTTTGGAAAGCTTATTACTTAGCCCCCCGTGAGCGGCTGAATATATGAAAAGATCACAACCTGTTGGAGTTGAAGCTGGGTCGAAGCTTGTGGAATAGATGATTCCCTGTTCCTTAAGGATTTTGTCGGTGATGAATTCTTCTGCAACGTCTACACCAGCCACAGATTTACCCATCCCGTGCAAAATTACCGCAATATTTGCCATCGCAGCGCCCTTGATGCCTAAGATAAAGACTGATCTGACGTTCTCAATATCACTCATGTAGTACGATTATAACCGAAAATCATCGGAGTTTGAGTATAGTTTTACAGTTTCTTAGCAGTCTCAGTAGCACTCTTCCCACTCCACAAATCCATCCTCCATTGTGGGAAGTATTTAAGGGGGGATGTGTCGGCCTTACTTGAGGATTTTGCTTTGATAATAGGACTCCATACACCAGGACGACAACCATTGCCGGCTCGCACTTTAAAGTAGTAGGGAGTAAGTGGCTTGAGGTAACCGACCGTATAGGTGAGGGCACCGGTTGATCTACCTTGAGAGTATTCAGCCCCATATCCCTCAGCCTTATCTTGTTCACCATAGGAGACAAATATCTTGTCAAAGTAGACAGGGGGAGGAGCAAAATGGAGGGTAGCTTCAATGCCTATTATGTCTATCTGGAAAAGGTCAGGTGCGGTGAGTGATGAATCTATCTCACACGATGGTTTGCCTGGCATAGCTGGTGCTGGACCGCCGGACGTGACGGTTGCAAGTGGGCTCATGGTAGTTCCTGGATAATATGCTGAGAACTCACTTGTTGATCCGAA
>CAYOAI010000013.1:0-23447 GCA_964401915.1 uncultured Gammaproteobacteria bacterium | reverse complement strand
GTGTCTCCTGCATCAAGAACATGTACGCCGCTATCTGTGCCAAGCTGTGCATCTGCTATATTTATTCCAAGCTGATTTGAAGAAGAGCCGTTGCTGTGGATGCTATTGCCAAGAATTGAGTTGTCAACTGGTGTAAACCCAAAATATGTGCCGACAAGAATTCCATTAGCGGTACTTCCCGCAATAATATTCCCTGCACCACTTGCTGTGCCACCGATAAGGTTATTTTGAACATCAGCAAGCATTAATATCCCTATATAATTTCCCAAGCCTGATCCTGTATTTCCACTCGCATCTGTTCCAATATAGTTACCTTGGACGACATTCCCTGAAGTGACTGAGCCAAATCCGCCTGAGATATAAATACCAAAGGTATTTGTGGTTGATGAGCCAGATATCACATTGCCAGCGCCACTTACAGTACCGCCGATTGTATTATTGTTGGTTCCAATACTAACTGCGTTACCTGAGTTTCCAATTGCTGCTGTTCCAGCAGCATTTATCCCAATATAATTACCTTGAATAGTATTGCTTGTACCGGCGTAAACACTAATACCATTAGCACCATTTCCTGATATTACATTTCGAGCTCCAGATGTAGTGCCTCCTATGGTATTGCTACTTGTCGGAACAGTAATTCCGTTACTTGTATTCCCCAAGTCTGATGCGCCTGTCGTATCCGTGCCAACATAACAGCCTGAGACAGTGACACTGCTTGAATTTAGCATGATCCCATCAACTGCAAACCGATTTATCACAAGCCCCTTCACAGTGCTTCCAGAGCTACCTGATTCAAATGTAAGTCCACTCGATGATCCAGCACTCGTACCATTTATCTCAATAGTGAGTGTGCCATTTAATGCATTGGGGGCAGTGGCTGTATTTACGCTTGATCCTGTCTGGCTATAGCCATCTATAGTGACAGGAGATGTAATGTTTGGGAGTGCAGAAGTTGGCACTATGGTGTGTACTCCTGAGCCAGATATTGAAAAGTTTATAGTATCTGCTCCGGCATTGGCATTGGCTGCTGTTATGGCCTCACGAAGTGAGCAGTCCGAATCACACGTGCCATCATTGGTATCGGCAACCTTTGATACTGTATATGTGGTGGCAAAGACAGACGCGGCAAAAAAATGAAGAAAGGTGAAGCTGAAAATACTCACCGTCATTAAAACAGCAAGTGTAGGAAACACACGGGATCTTCTTTTACTTTTAAGTCTGTGGGAAATCATAGAAATGCGTATAAAAAAAGTATATTGTGTATTTTTGCACCTGTCAACACTACAGATAAATACTCTATATTCTAAGACTTAGAAGGCGGCTCAGCAGGGTTGCCGTAATTTTTGGGCAATAAATATGGAGGCTCAACAAAAATTCCATATAAGCCACCCACTATGAAGCCAATTGCGATTGTCCACACTGGAACCTTTTGTGCAACCAAATGTGTGGCTTCGGCCGACAAACCTCCAATAGATCCGGCAATCAAGGAGTTTCTCGCGCGTCGAATAGGTCTCAAGGGTTCGCTTTCTTTCATAAAACAGGTAGTATACCTTATCAAAAAACGTAGAATGATCTAAAGATCTGGCCCAGGAGGTAGATTCTCTTCGCCATTGGGCTCTTTTGAGGGTTCATACTCACCGGGTTTGAGCCATTGTATGTATGTGCATCCTGTGGCCTCGCGCTTTGCACTATCCCACCCGCTTGTGGAACACTTCTTCATTCTCTTCCCGCTTGATGTGGTGAAAAGTATCAACTTGGAATTACATACTGGACATTCCTCATCGAGATCTTCTTTTGATCCATTTATCCACTCGACATAGTCGCATCCTTCGGCTTTCTTGGTCTCCTTATTCCACGTGTTGGTCGAACACTTCTTCATCTTCTTGCCGAATCGAGTCGTGACAAGTACCACCGGAGATCCGCACTTAGGGCACTTCTCATCAAGCGTCTCAGGCGCGACCTGCAGCCACTTGACATAATCACAACCCTCAGTCTCACGGGTCTCTTTGTTCCAGCTTCCTGTCGAGCACCTTTGGAGTTTGCGACCTGTTGCGGTCTCGCTAGGCTCAGCGAGTGGAGATCCACATTTTGGACAGACATCACTTTGCATAAGTAAAATACTACCAGATTCGATTGAAGTATGTCAAAGAAATGTAGATCAGCACAGTCTCTCTATTTTTTAGCAGCTGCCGCTCTACGCGCAGCTTGTGAAGCGTCTATACGACGAATTTGAGCTCGATCAGGTGCTCCAAACCATCGACCAACTCCAGCAATACCCAAACCGATAATACCTAAACCTACAGAATATCCTAAAACCGTGGGGTTTTCGGCTGCTACTCCGACTAAAGCTCCAGCTCCTGAGATAGCTACAGTAGCCATTCCGCTTTTAAGCGTATTATTTGATCTATTAACAACACGTACTGAATAATCTCTATCTGCTTGCTCTACACTCATATGTTTGAGTACTATAGCATGTCATTTATAAATAATCAATACATAACATATTGTCGCAATAGGGAAAAAACGCTTATCTCTTGATAGATACTACTTTGAGGCTTTATGCTTATAAATCACAAATCCTCCGACACCTATTGCAAGAAAAGTGAGACCAATGATTGGCAATATTACGTCTTTCTTCTCCTTTGCCTCTCGTCCATCTTCTATTGCCTGAAGCTCTGCTTTTGTAAGTATTTTTTTGGGTTCTTGAGACCTGCGATACACAAACTGAGTAACAATGACCACAACAAACAGAAGCACTACAATTGGAATCAGGCGATGAATCTTATACATACTACTTAATCATTATAAAGCTACATTGCTCAGGAAAGTTGCCTTTGTCGGTCGATCGCCTATATGAGAAAAAGCGTGTATCGCAATTTGTACAAAAAATTCTATAGTCAATATTGTGCTTTTCAAGCCCAGCTGCTATTAATTGATTGTACGCAACTTGTGTAAGATTGAGATAGTATTTTTCGTCTCGAAAAGTCACTTCGTGTGCTCCAAACAAGTCTGCGCGGACTTTTGGAATATCGTAGCAACAGTCCCCGATTGCTGGTCCGATAGCTGCTATTATGTCTTCGGTTCTCGACCCCTGCATACACATATCCTCTACTACATTTACAGGAAGCTCGCCGTATAAACCCATCCAACCTTGATGCGAGATTGCTACTGACTTATTCTTAAGATCGGCATAGATGATAGGCACACAATCTGCCGTAATTACAGTGAGTGCCACATGTGGTCTATCTGTAATCACTGCATCTGTATCCTTGATATTTGATTTCGCGCCCTCATACATAGCGACATTGGAGGAATGAGTCTGCTGTGGCTGAACAATTGATATGGAATCAGACTCTGACTTTTGTATTAATTTTCGCGTGGTCTCTTTATTTCGCGAGTCTCCGGCCAGCGCCGTCGCAAATCCAGCAAAAAATGAAGACTCCGGAAAGATATCTGAATAGTAGTATTTGTTACCCGGACTAAGTTGTATCATGTTTATGTGCCAAAGCTTGGCGCACGGCTTCTTTCTCATCCCATGGCCACTCGCGCCGCCCGCGAGCCAAAGATTTCTCATGGCTTTTACCGGTAAGTACAACTGTATCACCGTCTCTGGCCATATCAATGGCTTTTTTGATAGCCTGCACCCGGTCTAAAATAATAAAGTATGATTTTTTCGGAACATCATATTCTGCAGTATTTGCAACCTTCTTAAAGCCATTTTTAAGCAAACCAATAGCTATCTCGTCGGCGATACGCTCCGGATCCTCTTGTCTATAGTCTTCCTCAGTCAGGATCACGATATCAGAGTTTGTACCAGATGCAGCTCCCATCATAGGACGCTTGGCAAAGTCACGACCGCCTGCTGATCCAAAGACATGTATAAGCCTACCCTTTTTGTTCATTGTCCGCCGGATGCTTCCAAGAAGCGACAACAGGGAATTTGAAGTGTGGGCAAAGTCAATAATTACCTCATACTCCCCCTTATACACCACGTCATAACGACCTAAAGGCAGCTCAAAAGTATTGAGCGCTGGAATTATCTCTCCATCTGATATACCCAGTAGACGACACGCTCCATATGCTGCCAGATAATTGAGATTATTATAGTCGGTAATAGTACGCTCTAAATGAGTTCGAAAATCTGTCATAAATTCTGCTTTTTGAGAAATTCCATATGTATGATATGGAACAACTGCTTTTGATAATATTTTCTTGAATTCGGCGACTGAGCTATCATCTGCATTGATGAGAGCGACATCGCTATTTAGCAAAAGCTTTGCTTTTGCTCGAAGGTATTGCGAGTAAGTACGATGATAGTCAAGATGCTCAGGAGTCACGTTGGTAATGACTCCAAGCTTATATCGAATTCCATAGTTGCGATACTGATCTAATGCATGAGATGTCGTCTCAAGAATAAAATATTCCTCTCCGGCATCAACCGCTCGTCTAATTAACCTCTGCAAAAAAAATGATCCAGGGGTTGTGGTATGCAGACCTGTCTCGATAATATTACCTGCTACTTTGGCGCTGATTGAGGTGATATATGATGCTTTTTTTCCAGCTGATGTCAAAATATGATAGATGAGTGCAGTTGTCGTGGTCTTGCCGTCTGTACCCGTCACCCCAATTACCTTTATTCTTCGACTTGGATACCTGAAGTAAAAATTCGCAATAATCGCACCTCCAAGATGATATATATTCTTAATCTTTTGAAAAAAGTATGAAATTTTGGACCTTGGCATGTTTAGAATAGATGAACTTATCGTTCTGGCGGTATATTATAGTATACAAGGAGTTGACGAGCCACATCAAAAAACAAAGGTGCCGCAGTCTCTGATCCATAAATCGATGTACCGGGCTCCTTCAGAATTACAAGTGCGATGAATCGAGGATCGGATACGGGAGCAAATCCGATAAATGACGCAATAGTGCGCGAGCTATCATAATGCCCTTTAATTGGAATCTGAGCTGTTCCTGTCTTACCTCCTATTCGATAACCTTCAGGTTTATCCCACTTAGCTTCAGAATTTACGACTGTTGATTCAAGCATTTTTTTGATAATCTCCGATGTCTGCTCTGTAATTACTTTTTTATCAATGTGTGGCTGAATAATCTTTTCTTGACCACCTGAGACAATTTTTTTGACTACATAGGGCCTCATAAGATTACCCCCATTTACGAGTGAGGAGAAAGCGCGAATTAATTGAATAGGCGTCACAGCAATTCCTTGGCCGAATGTTGATGTTGCATAGTCGATTGGATACATATCGCGCCTTGCCTTTACATTTCCTTCAATCTCCCCCTGAAGATCAATAGCCGTAAGACTTCCAAATCCATAATCTTGTATGTACTGATAAAGCTTTTTATCACCAAGCTTCTGCCCAACCCACACCATACCCACATTTGAAGATTTCTCAAGAATGCGCGTTATTGAAATCTTGCCCTCATATTTGTCATTCCAAGTTTTGATTGTATATCCTCCAACGGTCACCGATCCCCCCTCATTAAAGGTATCAAGTGGCTTTATTTTCTTCTCGTTCAAAGCTGCAGCAATGATAAGTGGTTTGAAGGTCGAGCCTGGCTCATAGACAGACGAGATTGCTGGATCTTTAAAATACTCCTCAGAGAATTTATAGTATTTTTCTACATCAAAGTCTGGCAGACAAGAAAGAGCTACTATCTCCATAGTCTTGGGATTTGCCACGATAATGCATCCTTCTTTCGCCTTGTAGCGATCAATTCCGGCAAGGAGAACACGCTTTACCATATTCTGAATCGATTTATCGATCGTGAGATATAGATCTCGACCGTCTTCCGACTCTATTTTCTCCTGAGTACCCACGAATATTGCACGTCCCAAAAGATCACGCTCCGTCTTTAGAATCCCAGGCAAACCAGATAAATCCTTGTCATAGAATCCCTCAAGACCAAAATATCCTAAATTTTCACCAGAATCATTCTTGCCGACAAAACCTGTAAGATGGGCGGCCAGCGATGCTTCGGGATAATAACGCACATATTCATCCTGAAAACCTATTCCCTGAAGATTTAGTTTTTCAATACTCTTCTTCTTTGTGGGGTCAACTTCCCGATCAACAGCCACCCATTGGAGATTTGGATCAACTCGCGCACTAATTGTTGCCTCACCAAGCTTAAGAATATCATCAAGCTTGTGAAGCGTATAATCACGGTCTTTTATCTTTTTAGGCTCAGCAAACACAAGAAACTTACGAGTATTGAGCACAAAAGGCTCGCCCTCGGAATCATAGATTTTACCCCGCTCCGCACTTAGTCGCTGATACTTGAGGTAATTATTATTAATTTTTGAATTGGGATTTAAAACCTGGAGATAGAAAAGTTTAACCGCAATAACAGCAAGAAGAAAGAAAAATGTCAAGAGAACATATCTGTGTTTACGCATACTGTATGGAAGTCATTGGACACACTCTACCTTTGAGCCCGAGCCACACCTACTTTCTCCAAGTATACAGGATTTGCTTGCTTGACAAATCCAAGCTTAGCTGCCTCAGACGCCGAAAAGCTCAGCGAACCTGCCTCGACAGCCTGTCTCTCTAGATCAATATTCTGTCTGTGATAGTTATGAATTGAATCTTCATAGTATGAGATTTTATCACTAAGCGACATCCCAGATACAAAAAGACCAATATTGGCTCCAATAAGTATCAAAAATACAATCCATACTGGTGATTTATAAAGGTGTTTCATAATTATTTTAATGTTTGATAATTCTTAAAATTGCTGATCGCTCAAACTTTCGTATCGCACCACTTTTTGACTTCACAACGTGTGTCGTAAGGCCATTTTTCCTAACCAACTGCTTGACAACTCTGTCCTCAAGTGAGTGAAAAGAAATAGTCACAATCACGCCATCCCGATCAAGAATCGAGATTGCGCCTTCGATACCTGCCGCTATACTTTCAAGATCTCCGTTTACAGCAATTCGAAGTGCTTGAAAAATACGTCTTTGTACGCCAAGTCGGGCTCCGACCTCTATAGTTGACATAGCACCTATAAGATCTCCAACCGTCTCAATTCGCCTGATGTGGCGATTGCCAACTATTGCACGTGCTATGTCAGCAGCTTGCGGGACTTCGGAATATCTTGCCAAAAGATCAGAAAGATCTTCAAGGCTTGAGGAATTGATCAAATCTGAGGCTTTCAAGCCTTGGTTTGTGTCAAGCCTCATATCAAGCGGCTCACTTGCTACCTCTGTCGTAAACCCTCGCGCCGACCCTCTTATCTGTCCCATTGATAGTCCAAAGTCAAAAATAATCCCATCAACAGGCACAAACTTATGTCTGCTGGCGACTTCAGATATAGCTGCAAAATCAGAAGTCTCAAATATTACTTTTTCAAACTCAGGCTTCCCCTGTAGTTTTTCAATCTGCGAACTATCGCGATCAAGCGCAAGCACTTCTCCTCCCAGATCAACAATTTTTTTAAGGTGCCCACCCTCCCCAACTGTTGCGTCGATGTACTTTTTGCCTTGTTTGACATCAAGCGCTTCAAGTACCGCATCAGCAAAGACTGGCGTATGCATTAGATAAACTGAAAATTATTTCTCATCTTTTATTTCTCAAGTCTCATTTTTTTTGTATTTCTTCCACTTTTCTGGTTCCCAAATCTCAAAATGATCTCCAACGCCGATAATAAGAGCCCGTTTATCAAGTCCACCAAATTCAAGTAAAGATTTCGGAATCACGAATCTCCCCTGGTCATCAATCTCCACATGAACTGTTGAGGAGAAAAGCATACGGCGCTTCTGGATATCTTCTGCCTCAAGAAGCGATACCTGAAGCAGATCTTTTGCCTTATCTTCCCATTCGCTTTTATCAAATCCTGATAAGCAATAATCAAATCCTTTTGTTAGAATAAATATGTTTCCTTTAAGAAGCTCTCGGACCTTTTTCGGCAGTACAATACGACCCGGAGCTGAAAAGGAAACTTCATATTCACCAAAAAACACCATATACATCCATTTAACACCAATCTGAACCTACTGTCAAGAGCATTTTGTAGTATTTATAGGAGAAAACATAGCCTTGCAAAATTCTTTAAAATAGAGGTATATTACAAATAAAGTGCATTAGACTATAATCAATGAACAGAATCCTCAAAAGCACCAAGAATTTCATATTCAGCAAGCAATCAAGCATCTTCTCCTCAGCCATGATCATATCTGCAATGATCATCTGTTCACGCTTTTTTGGCTTCTTCCGCTATCGTATACTGGTTGGCTACTTTACGAAAGAAGAACTGGATATCTTTTTCGCTGCATTTCGAATACCTGACCTCATATTTGAGGTTCTGATAACAGGTGCACTTACTTCGGCTTTCATACCTATATTTATCAAATATCAGAAAGACAAAAAAGAGCTTTATGCAAACATCTCATCAATCATAAACGTGATAAGCGTAGCTCTTTTTGTTTTTGTTATTGTGATGCTTTTATTGGCAAACTGGATTCTGCCAATCATTACGCCTGGTTTCACAGGGCAGAAGCTTGCTGCCGTCATCTTTTATTCAAAGATTCTACTTGTCGGGCAACTTCCCTTTATGATTTTTGCAAGCTTCTTGACGGGCATAGGACAAGCCAATAAGACGTTTATTCTTACGGCATTTGCACCCCTAATCTACAACCTCGCAATTATAGTGATGACCATATTATTTGCCCCAAGCATGCATCTTTTGGCCCCAGTCATCGGGGTAGTTGTCGGAGCAGTGCTTTCATTTGTGATTCAACTCCCACTCATCAAAAGATCGCACTTTGAATATGCTCCAATATTTCGCATTACCCGTGGTCTTTGTGAATTCTTTGGGATGATTGTTCCCCGCCTTGTGACGACTGTCGTGACCCAGATAGATGCGACAATAGATCTTACACTTACCACGCTTATAGGTTCTGGATCATACACCGTCTTTTATCTTGCCCAGACACTCCAACTGCTTCCTGTATCCATAATCGGCATCGCGTTCGGCCAAGCATCCCTGCCTTATCTCTCAGAGCTATATCAGGATGGCAAGGTCGAAGAGTTCAAAAAGATTACCCTCGACTCTCTTCTGAGTATTCTTTTCTTTACCATTCCACTTGCAAGCTTTTTTATCTTTGCGCGTACTCCACTCGTTCGACTATTCTTTGGAGGACAAAAATTTGACTGGGATGCCACCACGCTAACCGCGACCACACTATCTTACTTTGCACTATCTATTCCATTTCACTCTATTTATTATTTTATTACCCGCTGTTTTTATGGAATGCTGGATAGTCGAACACCTTTTTATGTAAGCCTATTTACTATTGCCACAAATATTGGACTTAGCATGTCCTTCGTGTTCATCTATCACCTACCTGTGTGGGCACTTGCTATATCATTTTCTATCACAATAGTCATAAATGTCATTATATTATTCGCACTTCTCATTCGTAGGATAGGTCATTTTAATCTACGTTTTTTTGTGGTTGAGCTTATCAAAATTACGACAGCAACGTTTGTAACTTCTTTTTTTGTCTATTACCTCCTCAAGCTACTTGACGGATTAGTATTTGATACAAGCCGCACTATCAACGTATTCTTGCTTCTTATGACAGGCCTCATCAGCTTTTTTTCCTTATATCTTTTGTTCGCACTCCTTTTTGAGATTAGAGAGCTCTATCTTGTCTCAAAGCTTATTCTAAAAGCTAAACAGTACCACAAACGTTTTTTTGAAATCTATACTCAAATCGATATATGAACAACCTAAATTCCAAACACTTGCTTGCTGTCGATTCTATTCAGAAGAAACTTCTTGGCAAACCCTTAACGTACAAAGAAATCTATAACCTTATGGATGAAATTTCCAACAAGCGTTTGTCCGATGTGTTGACCACCTATTTTGTCGCCGCATCTTTTAAGAAGGGGTTTACCGAAGATGAGCTGTACTACCTCACACGCGCAATGGTGGAGACTGGAACTCAGCTCAAATTTGATGGCATAGTGGCCGACAAACACTGCATAGGAGGTATTGCTGGAAGTCGGACCACGATGATTGTTGTGCCCATTATTGCTGCCGCCGGATTTAAGATTCCCAAAACTTCGTCTCGAGCTATCACCTCACCGGCCGGTACAGCGGACGTGATGGAGACACTAGCCGATGTGGAGTTCACACCTGAGCAAATTCATAGAATAGTAGACACTGTTGGAGGTTGTATCGTGTGGGGTGGACACTTGGGTATTGCGCCAGCAGATGACACAATCATTCGAGTCGAAGAGCCTCTGTCTTTTGAGTCGTTTGACAAGGTGATTATCTCCATAATGTCCAAAAAAGTAGCAGTGTCGACTAATCATTTGGTACTGGACATACCAGTTGGACCCACAATGAAAGTAAGATCTATGGCAGATGCCGAGCGAGTTGCTGCCAAGTTCAAGGCAATTGCAAAAAGGTTTGACATCAAGATAGTTGTTGATATCAATGAGACTCTTGAGCCGGCCGGGCGAGGAATTGGCCCGAAGCTTGAGGCACGTGATGTACTTCGTGTACTCGAGCAGCATGACGAGCGTTCCCATGATCTTGAAGCCAAAGCGCTACGACTCGCAGGGCTTCTTCTGGGTATTTGCTACACAGACGATAAATCAGACAAAAATGGAGAGACAGAAGCTCAAAAAATTCTAAAAAGTGGTGCTGCACTCTCAAAGTTCAAAGAAATCATTAAAGCGCAAGGTGGAGATGATAATGTTTCCTCTGCTTCGCTCAAACCAAAATCGCATAAATTGGAAATTTATAGCACTCGTTCTGGTAAAATTAAAGGTATAAATAATTTTCATCTGAATTCAGTGGCCAAAATTCTAGGGGCGCCAGATGACAAAGATGCCGGTATATATTTACTCAAAAAAAGAAATGAAAAAGCAGAAAAAGGTGATCCGCTATTCATACTCTATTCAAGCAATATTTATCGCCTACAAGAGGCTAAAGTAACACTTAGTGATTTCCAAATATATGAAACTTAGCTATAGAATTACACTTTTTTTTATAGTGGTACTTATCGTCGGCGTGTCATCCGCTCTGTTTTACAAGGAGGGAATACTACCTGCCGACCGTGACAACAAGACAGTCAAGCTTTTTGTAATCAAACCAGGAGAAAATCTCAATCTTATATCCAATAGACTTGAGAGTGAACACCTCATAAGATCTAAGCTTGTCTTTTTTGTAGTAGTTAAGCAATTGGGAATTGAAAAGAAGATTCAGGCTGGCGACTTCCGCCTGTCCCCATCTATGAGCGCGCGCGAAATAGCTAAGGAATTCACTGTCGGTAGTCTTGATCGATGGATCACAGTACGGGAAGGACTGAGGCGAGAAGAAATTGCGCAGATCATGTCAGCTGAGCTTGGAATTCCAGAAGTTGAGTTTGAAAAAGCATCTCAAGGGCTCGAAGGATACTTGTTCCCTGATACATATCTAATCCCCAAAACCGCATCGGCAGACGACGCAGTAGCTATACTCAAAAACAATTTTGAAAAAAGATACACATCAGAGATGAAAGCGCAAGCCAAGCAAAAAGGCCTCACAAAACTCGAGGTCATCACACTTGCATCAATAGTTGAGCGTGAAGCCAGGCGCGAGGTAGATAGACCCAAGGTGGCAAGTATTATCCTACGACGTATTAAAGAGGGTATTCCTCTTCAAATTGACGCCACAATCCAATATGCCCTCGGGTATCAACCCGCTACAAAAACTTGGTGGAAGGGCTCAATCACAAACGATGATAAAGAAAGCCCCTCACTCTACAATACATACAAGAGGCAAGGACTCCCACCCGGACCAATATCCAATCCAGGCCTATCATCTATTCAAGCAGCTCTCAGTGCGGATCCAGCGACACCATATCTTTTCTATGTCGCAGACTCCAAAGGTCACACATATTATGGTCGTACCCTTGAGGAACACGAGCGAAATATCAAAAAATACTGCGACACCTGCGATTAATCTTTCTTTTAAATATCCGGCTCATACGCAAGCTTCAATTTCTCTCCTTTAAAATGAATCCAGGTCAGACTCATAAGCCCAACTAGTATGAAAAGCAGTCCAGCATAATGCTGCATTGTTGGTGCTTCTCTCAAAAATATCACCGATCCCGCAAATGACACGGCAACAGATAGGGGTATAAACGCTGAGGCTCGAGAAAGCGGCAACCTCGCCAAAGTCTGATACCAAGTAAAAAAGTTGAGCCCCAAGAGTAATCCAAAAAGTATCATTTTCCAAACTTTTCCCGCGTCAGTCAATATATAGATTGATGTGGGTTGCACAATGAGTGAGACGACTAATAGAATTATACCTCCATACAAAAGCCTGCCCGCGGCAACCATATTGGCATCGCCTCCTTTGGTCATAATCTGCTTCGCAAGCATATGGTATGCCTGGTACAATACCGGCGAAATAACAATAAGTATATCTCCAATATTTAAAGAGCTATTCCCCTTATACGCCACAGTTACTGCTCCAATAATCATGAGTAAAATCGCCGCCACTTCACGCTTTTTTATCTTCTCTCCCAAAATAAAAAAGGCCAGAATTACCGAATATATCGGCTCAACCTGAAGTAGTAGCGAGGTATTAAGTCCACTCGTCATCTTCGTTCCCAGAAAAAAGAATATATTTGCAACAGCTGCTAAGACTGCTATAGCGATAAATAGTTTTCGAAATCTTATAGTGAATAATTCTATGTGCTTTTTGCGGGCAATGAGATAGACAAGAAATGGTAGTGATGCGATGACAGATGCCACTCCAATCAAAAAAAGAGGATCAATATCTTGGGCCAAATAATGCGACACCACAGGATAGAATCCATACACAAGCATTGTCAAAATGGCTAAGATATATCCCATCATATGAAGATTCGGAAATAAACTACTACTCTTGAATCATCTCTCCCTCTGGCATGACCCCACGTCGCAGCACCTCACGTGGCTTTGAGCCTTCGGCCGGCCCCACATAGCCTGCCGCCTCAAGTTGGTCGAGAATTCTGGCTGCTCGAGCGTATCCTATTGACAGTCGACGCTGGAGAAGCGAAGCTGATGCTTTATCATGCTGAGCTATAAGTTCAATCGACTGGTTGAAAAGAGTATCGTGATCTGATCCCCCACTCTCCCCACCAAATCCAGATGATCGAAGTGGTGCATTGATATTAGCCTCTCGGTCGGTAATCTCTTCGGTATAGTGCACCTCAGGATTATTCTCCTTGAGGAATTTGACAAGCGCATGAATCTCCGCCTCGGTGACAAATGGTCCTTGAATACGACGTGGCTTGGCCTGATCAGGTGGCAGATAGAGCATATCACCTCGACCTAAGAGCTTCTCAGCACCAGGTGTATCGATGATGACTCGAGAATCAACAAGTGTGGATACATTGAATGCAAGGCGAGTCGGAATATTGGCCTTCATAAGGCCGGTGATGACATCCACTGATGGGCGCTGAGTCGCAAGTACAAGATGAATTCCAGTTGCACGTGCCATCTGAGCGATACGTGTGATAAGCTCCTCCGCCTCGTTGGCTGCAAATATCATAAGATCCGCCAGCTCATCAATGATAAATATGATATACGGCTTTTTATCAATTCCGCCCAGATTATTGTATCCCTCCAGATTTCGAACCCCCACTTTAGCAAATTCTTTATATCGTCCTTCCATCTCAGCCACTGTCCAACGCAGTGCATTGATGATCTTATCCGGCTCAACAATCACCTCAGTCAAAAGATGTGGAATACCATTGTAGAGGGTAAGCTCGACTCTTTTCGGATCTACCATGATAAGCTTCAGATCATCTGGCTTGGTGCGAAAGAGGAAGCTTGCAATCCACGCGTTCAACATCACCGACTTACCAGATCCGGTCGTACCCGCAATAAGCACATGCGGCATGTTATCAATTGTTGCAGCCTGTGGCTTACCGGATACATCCAGCCCCAATGGTACAAGAAGAGGGTCCGAATTATTGAGAAATACATCGGTTGCGAGGATTCGCTTTAGAGTTACGATTTCAGGACGTTTATTTGGTGTCTCAACTCCAACAAGAGCGCGACCTGGAATCGGCGCCTCTATCCTGACCTGCCCAGTTGAAGCTGCCAATGCAAGTGCAAGGTCATTGGATAGACCAGTGATCTTTGACAGCTTGGTACCTTGAGTAATTGTCAGTGCGTATTGAGTGACAGTCGGACCATAATTCACCTCAGCAACTCGGGCTCGGAGTCCAAAACTATCAAGAGTGCCCTCAATTATTGCCGCATTTGCCTTCACGTCTCCGCGATCTGCATCTGTCTGCTTCACATCGTGAAGCAGTGAGAGTGGTGGATAGATCCAGTTTGTAGACTTGGTCGTCACTGGCTTCATGGCTATTCCACCAGTCGGCTTAAGAGCCCCAGGGGTGACCTGCTCTGGTCTATTCTGATTAATAAGAAGGGGCTTGTTTTCAATAAATTTTGGATCTTTTTTATCACCCACGACTTTTTCACCAGAAAGCATCTGTCGGAATACATAATTTTTGAAGAAAAAATAGATTGACTTGGCAAAATCAATAAGAAAAAGCACAAATGCATCAACTGACGTATCCAGAAAAAGAATAAGACCGACCAAAAAAGCAATTGTGAGGATGACAAGAGACCCCACAACAGTAAAATCCAGGGCAAGATTAGTGTAGACAAATTTCCCCCACAAACCTGTCCTAAATATCCCCAAAAGCGCAAAAAATATAAGAATACTACCAATTGTGATATTCGGCTTCACAAATTTAAGCTTCTTAGTATTAAAAAAATGACTTGAAATAAGAAGAAGAATCGGAGGCACGAGATATGCCATAATCCCAAATCCTGCGCGAAGCTCTACATTGAGCGAAGAAAGCAATCTTCCGTCGCTCGCGTCACGCCCAGAAAAAAAGGCTACGAGAAAAAGGCCGGCAGCAGCTATAAGAAAAAATCCAATAATATTGAAGACTGTCTTTCGGTTTACATTAAGTTTTAGGAAGGGTACTTTAAATCGTGTTCTGCGTCTGGCCATAGTAATTATTGTAGCAGTAGTATGAGAACAAAATCAATCAGGTTAAAATAGATCTACTCACCAAGAAGCTCGAGATTTATCCGGCCCATGCGATCTACCTCAGTCACCCTAACATGTACCTTTTGACCAATTTTCACGACATCTGCCGGATCTTTTACAAATCCGCGACCCATCTTTGATACGTGTACAAGTCCTTCTTTCCCAGGTAGCACTTCAACAAATGCTCCAAATGGAAGAAGTCGCTTTACCTCACCGTCGAATTCCTCTCCAGCCTCAAGTTCACGAGTGATCGCCTCTATCTGACTTACTGCCTCGTCAAGTCCTGCCTGATCAATACCTGAGATTGTGACGTGACCATCATCAGCGACTGTAATATCTGTCTGAGTGCGTGCAATAAGGCTTCTTATATTTTTACCTCCTGGACCTATGATCTCGCCTATCTTGTCAGGTGGTGGGGTAAGCACAACTACTTTGGGTGCGAATTTGGACAAAGAAGTGCGGGGTTTGTCAATTGTCGCTATCATATTTTCCAAGATAGCAAGTCGTGCTGTATGCGCTTTCTCAAAGACTTTGACAATCATGTCATCAGTCAATCCGTCATTTTTGACATCAAGCTGTACTGCAGTCACTCCATCACGAGTCCCAGCAACCTTAAAGTCCATATCTCCTGAGAAATCTTCAATACCCATGATGTCGGTAAGAATGACATAGTTGTCATCTGACTCCCACATAAGTCCCATGGCAATTCCAGAGACCGGAGCCTTGATTGGCACACCAGCATCAAGCAAAGCAAGTGTTGATCCACAGGTTGAAGCCATAGAGGTTGATCCGTTTGAGGATAAGACTTCAGATACCACCCGTATGGTGTAGGGGAAATCTCGCTCAGATGGAAGAACTGGCTCGATAGCTTTTTCAGCAAGCGCTCCATGTCCTATCTCACGACGTGATGGAAATCCAACCCGCCCCACCTCTCCAACTGAATATGGAGGCATATTGTAGTGATGAATATAGCGCTTTGCCTCTTCACCTTCTGGAGTCTCGATAAGCTGCTCAAGGCTTGGCGCACCGAGCGTGACGATTGACAAAACTTGAGTATCTCCACGAGAAAAAAGTCCTGTGCCATGAGTTCTCGGCAAAATTCCAACCTCTGATGACAGTTTTCTTACCTCATCGGGACCACGCCCATCGAGTCTTTTTTTTGTGGTCAAGATTCGATTCTTAATCATTTTTTTTGTCACATAATCCACAGCCGCAGCAATATCTTTTTTCTCATATTTTTCGCCCGCTGCATCGTACACTCCGTCAACAAGTGCAGCTACAAGGGATCCATCATCAAATTCTTTCTCTGCCTTACCATCAATAATTGCGTTAAGCTCATCTGTATGGTCTTTTTTAAGAAGTGCCTCGAGTGAACTATCGATAGGTGAGTCATCAGCTTCCAATTTGGGCATTCCCACCTTACCTCTAATGTCTTCGATAAAGTCTATTATTCTTTTGTTTTCCTCTTTCGCCTTTTTGATTCCTTCGATTATTATTTGTTCAGAAAGCTCCAGTGCGCCTGTCTCTATCATCACGACTCGATCGGCAGTTGATGCAACAATAAGATCGAGCGCTGATATCTTTTGTTCAACTTCTGTAGGATTTACGACATATGAACCACTATCATTCGCCTGAATATAGGCAACACGACTTGTTGCAATTGGACCATTCCACGGTACTGGAGATAAATGAAGCGCCGTCACAACACCGACAGCACTTAAGATCTCCGGAGAGTTTACTCCATCAACAGATAGCATGGTAACAATAATTTGGATATCATTGCGGTATCCTTTTGGAAAAAATGGACGAATAAGCCGATCTATAAGTCGTGCATTGAGTATCGCCTCATCAGACGGCTTACCTTCTCGTTTTACCCATCTTGATCCCTTGATACGCCCTCCTGCATAAAGCTTTTCTGCGTATTCTACCTTAAGCGGTAGATAATCAAGATTTGACGGAGTAGATGATGTGGTAAGAGTCACAAGCACGCAGGTGTCGCCAAGTCGGGCAAGAACTGATGTGGTCGCAGCTTGCGCTAGTTTTCCTACCTGAATAGTCAGCTTTTGACCATTAATATCAATACTACTTTCTAAAAATTTCATGTGGTTTTATTTATGTTGCGATTGAAGTCTTATTTCCTCAAACTCAGCCGTTTTATAAGTTGCGTATATCGACTAGCGTCCAATCCATTTAAGTAGCTTAGGATTCGTCGTCTCTTGGCAATAACTTTTAAAAGTCCGCGTCTTGAGTGATTGTCTTTTTTATTTTCTTCAAGGTGACCTGTCAATCTTTGAATCTTGTGACTAAGCAGTGCAACCTGTACTTCTGGTGATCCTGTGTCTCCATTACCCTGAGCATAATCCTGGATAATTTTCTGTTTGTCATCTGGTAGTAAATCAGTCATAAGCTACAATTATATAGTGTCAATCCCTATCTTTCAAGGGCAGCCAACAAAAGCTATAATATACATTATATATGAGAAAAAGATATCAAAAGCTACCAATTAATCTCCCACGCCGACAAATAGTCAAAATTCTCGCAATGTCTACCCTTATTGCTGTCTGTATTTATATTGCCACACAGGTTCCTCCCTCCTCGATCGCGATATCCCTAACTTTTGCCTTATTACTTGCTCTTTTGGGTGGATGTGTAGTGTCTTTTTTTACCAGGTGGCAGCTTTCTCTACTGTGCGCTTTCTATATCTTCGTCCTTCTTGCACTTGGCACTATCATAGGTCCCAATATCCTCAACACAATCCTCCTGTCCTCTTTTATAATTGGGGTTGCTATTTTAATAAAGTAAAAAATGAAAAAAACATTCTATATCACGACAACTCTCCCCTATGTGAATGCCGAGCCACATATCGGCTTTGCTCTGGAAATGGTTCAGGCAGACACTATAGCCCGATATTGGAGAGCAAAAGGATTTGATGTTATTTTTAATACCGGAACTGATGAGCATGGACTAAAAATCTATCAGGAGGCCATGAAAAGTAAAAGGGATCCGCAGGAATACTGCGATGAATACGCGGCAAAATTTGAAGATTTGAAAAAATCATTGAATCTAAGCTATACAAATTTCATACGCACAACAGATCCAGATCACAAAAAGGCTGCTCAGGAATTCTGGAAAAAATGTAAAGCAAATGGCTATATATATAAAAAGAATTACAAAATAAAATACTGTGTAGGTTGTGAATTAGAAAAAACTGACTCAGAACTCTCAAATGGTAGATGCCCTCTTCACCCCAATAGAGAGATTGATATAATTGAAGAGGAGAACTATTTCTTTGCATTCTCAAAGTTTGAGAAAAGACTACTTGACCTGTACGATAAAAATCCACAGTTTGTAGTCCCCGCTTTTCGATTAAAAGAAATACGCAACTTTGTCGCAGGCGGGCTTGAAGACTTCAGTATCTCTCGGCTAAAAAGTAAAATGCCGTGGGGAGTGGACGTGCCTGATGATAAGGAACATGTCATGTACGTATGGTTTGATGCTCTCATCAACTACATCTCGACACTTGGATGGCCAAATGACGATGTCAACTTCTCCGAATTCTGGCCTGGTATGCAGATTGCCGGCAAAGACAATCTAAGGCAACAGTCTGCCATGTGGCAGGCAATGCTTATGGGAGCCGGTCTACCAAATTCCAGACAGATCTTAGTACATGGATTTATCACCTCAGAAGGCCAAAAAATGAGTAAAAGCCTCGGCAATGTAATCGATCCGTTGCGGTTAGTTGACGACTATGGCACGGATGCAATTCGTTATTATCTTTTACGTGAAGTTCCTGTATTTGATGATGGAGACTTTTCATATTCGAGAATGGATGAAGTGTACAACTCAGATCTTGCCAATGAGCTTGGCAATCTTCTAAGTCGACTAACAACTCTTGGGCAGGAAGATTCAATTTCCTCAGATGAAAAAAAGCCAAAGACAATCTTTGATATTAAGCTTCAAGGCCTGATTGAAAGCTTTGAATTTAATAAGGCGTTAGAAGTAGTTGGGCAAAGTATTAAAAGATTAAACAAAAAAGTTGATGAATTCGCACCGTGGAAAAAGGCCAAATCAGAAAGAAATCAATTCCTGACTGCCACTCTGCAGAAATTAAATCATATTGGCTATCAACTCGCTCCTTTTATCCCCGAGACAGCCGAAAAAATACAAAAAGCCACATCCGGAAAAATCTCAAAAGCCCCACCTCTTTTTCCAAAAAAATAATTCAATAAGAAGCGGTAAATTAAAGATAATAATTTCTGGTAAAATGTTTTTGTAAATATCATGGCAAAAACTCATCCCAATAGCTCTCCCCTGCCAACAACTATAAAGCGGAAGATCAAAAAGCCGCTTATTGCAGTCAATATTGTGATTCTTGGACTTGTCGTCTTTTTGTTTTTTTATATTTTTTGGGGTCTTCCAAGTCCTTATAGCCTCAAAGATTATAAGGCAATCCCGCTTTCAACGCGTATTCTTGACCGCAATGGAAAGCTTTTATATGAAATCTATAATGAACAAAATCGTACTCCTGTCAAGATAAATACCTTACCCAAATATGTCGTCCAAGCATCTATTGCAATTGAAGATAAAGATTTTTATACCCACCAGGGAGTATCTGTCGTAGGCGGCATTGGGCGAGCCATAAAAGACACAATTGGAACAGGACACTTGCAAGGTGGATCAACTATCACGCAACAACTCGTCAAAAGTGCTCTTCTGACTCCTGAGCGTACAATTCGCCGCAAGATCCGAGAGATAGTACTTGCACTCTGGGTTGAACGTATATTTACCAAAAATGAAATACTTGAGCTGTATCTCAATCAGGTCCCCTATGGCGGATCAGCATATGGAATTGAGTCTGGAGCAAAAGTATATTTTGGCAAAAAGGCAGCTGATCTAACACTTGACCAAGCGGCATTTCTGGCCGGACTTCCACAAGCTCCATCTCTTTACTCACCCTATGCCAACCCCGAACTCGCACACAACAGGCGCAATCTGGTGCTTCAAAATATGAAACAACTTGGATTTATTACCCCCGCACAATACTCAGAGGCACTAGGGGAAAAAATAGTCGTTGTGCCCCCTGGAACTAAAATCAAAGCTCCTCATTTTGTATTCTTTGTAAAGCAAGAGCTTGAACGACTTTATGGAGTTAAAAAGGTTGAAGAAGGTGGACTCACCGTGACCACCACACTTGATCTCCCACTTCAGGAGAAAGCTGAAAAAGTCGTATCTCAAGAGATTGAGGATCTTGCTGGATATCACGTGGGCAATGGCGCGGCACTTGTGACTCGCCCGCCAACCGGAGAAATTTTAGCGATGGTTGGATCTGTGGATTATTTTGCATCACCTTCTGGAAGCTTCAATGTCACCACAGCCCTCAGACAACCTGGATCAAGTATAAAGCCGCTTAATTATGCAATAGGCATAGATCGTGGCATAGTCACTGCAGCGAGTACATTTCTTGACGTCAAGACATGTTTTGCGCCAGCTGGCCAACCCAAAGCATACTGCCCAGTCAACTACGATGGTGCATTCCACGGCCCTGTGCAGCTCAGATTCGCACTTGCGAACTCATACAATATTCCAGCCGTCAAGATGCTGGCCCTCAATGGTGTAGATAATTTTGTCGCATCAGCATCAGCATTTGGTATCACAAGCTTTAAGGATCCCACTAATTATGGCCTTTCCCTTACACTCGGTGGCGGAGAGGTCAAAATGACTGAGATGGCTACTGCTTTTTCCACATTTGCCAATCAGGGAAAATCCAAAAAACTAAACCCAATTCTTAAGATAAAAGACAAAAACGGTAAGACCTTATATGAGTTCAAAGATCCTAATTTCATACCCAACATAGAAAAGCCTCTCAGACAGCCCAATTACTTACTGATAGACGGAAAGCGCGCTATCTCAAAAGAGACAGCATTCATAATCTCCCATATTTTGGCTGACAATGGAGCACGCACAGCTGCATTTGGACCATCATCTGCCCTTGTAGTCCCCAAACATAAAGTCTCGGTCAAAACAGGAACAACGGACGACAAACGAGACAACTGGACCGTGGGATATACCCCCAACTTCCTGACAATTGTGTGGGTTGGAAATAATGACAATTCGCCTATGAATCCAGCAATCACCTCAGGCATCACAGGAGCTGCTCCTATATGGAATGGAATTATGAGTGAGGCGCTCAAAAATCAACCAGATCTACTCGTCATCAAACCAGCCACTGTGATAGGACGACAAGTATGCTCGGGATTTGGAGCATCTGAAAAGAAGCCAGATGGCACAGATGGCTGTCCCACTCGGTTTGAGTACTTCATAGTCGGCAAGACTGTAGTCGACAACAAATCGCTAAAAACTGGGCGCGAGCAGGTAGCGGTGACCAAAGATAGCGACAAATTAGCATCACCTGGACAGACTGACAATACTGAAGTAAAGGAAAAGACGGTACTTAAGGACGAATTCTCTACTTTCTGCGTAGACTGTGCCGGTGATAACCCACACCCCACACCGACACCATAAATTATTTCTTGATTAGCGTCATCTGATAGACTGGGTCTTGCCAGTGAATAAGCTCCTCATCAGAAATTGAGATAGTCAAATCAACTTCAGAGATTGCACGATCCATACTTTTCTTAGTCACAAAATCATTATTTCCTGACTCGATCGAATATTTAATTGCCATCTCAATAAGTCGCTTGGCTTGGCGCATTGGAATGGCTTTGTTGGCCACAATAAGCTCCATAAGGCCAGTTGATGTGATGAAGTTAGATCGTGCAGCATGCCCCATACGTTCCTTATTCACAATCAAATTATTTATAAGATCAGCAAGTACTACAGCTACGTCTTTAGTCTCAAAAATAATATCCATGATTATGTATTTGGTCTGCTGAGCATCTCGATTGTATCCTATGAATGCTGCTTTTGAGTTGGACATCAGTGCCGACAAGAGCCCATGAACATATGATGTCTTGGACTTAGCAACCTCAAGTATGTCTGGATTTTTCTTCTGCGGCATGATCGATGAGCCAGTTGTGAACTCATCAGGCAGAGTAACATATCCAAACTCCCGAGTTGAGAAAAGTATAAGAGTCTGCGCAAGCTGCGATATGTGAGTCATCATCATGGATATCGCAAATGCCATATATGTCTCAAACTCACCACGATTTGTAATCACATCTATTGAGTTTTCGTAACTATTTTCAAATCCCAGAGCTGTCGCTGCCTTTTGGCTATCGCCGACAATAGTCGTACCATACCCGGCAGCTCCACCAAGAGGTGAAAAATTGAAAAGCTTCTTCACGTTCTCAAATGTGCGTTTGTCGCGCTTTAGCGAGCTTGCGAACGAGTCCAGTATGTATCCGAATGTGGCCACAGTCGCTTGCTGATGATGGGTAAACCCAGGACATACAGTATTTTTGTGAACTTCCGACTGAGTCGACAATGCATCTACAAGAGTCTTGATATCTGTGATGTATGAATCAGCCATATCCTGAAGATACAGGTACATATCGGCCAATATTTGATCGTTACGAGAGCGAGCCGTGTGAATCTTGCCCCCTATATCTATCCCAAGATGCTCGATAAGCCAAGCCTCTATATTTGTATGAACATCTTCAAGATCCGGATTTAGTACAAACTCTCCTTTTTCATAAAGATCACTAATCTCCTCAAGTCCTGAATTAAGCGCTTTATAGTCACTTTCGTCAATAAGCCCCTGAGCACGAAGCATCTGAATATGAGCTTTATTGACAGCTATATCGTATGGAATAAGTGCAGTATCAGCCATAGGCACAATACGTACATCGCGACCTGCCGTAAAGCCGATTACTGCCTTTTTTGTAACTTTGGTGTGAGCTCCTCCCCACAGCTTCTTTGAATTTTTCATAGTTATTTTATAATACTAAAAAACCCCGCCTATGCGGGGTTATCGTTGTCTAAGTGTCTTATTTCACCTCTACACTATCCACAACACCCGCAGTTGCGGCTGATCTTGCTTGTCTGGATGATGTAGACAAAGTTTTCATAACTGGTACATAGTATATAATACACATGCACAATAAGCAAATTCAAAAGCATCAAAATAACTGTTTTATTCTTAATTCTTATATCATAAATCTTAATTCAAATCCTATGATTGCACTAATACAACGGGCTAAATCAGGTAGCGTCACAATCGGTGACCAAAAGTATTCTGAGATCGGGCAGGGTATGGTAATTCTCCTGGGAGTCGTTGAGGAGGACACTGATTCAGAAATCGACAAACTCGTCGAGAAGATCATAAATCTTCGGATATTTGCAGATCAAGACGGAAAAATGAATCTCTCAATTTTGGATACAAAAGGCGAGATTCTGGCTGTATCTCA
>CAYOAI010000012.1:19856-31672 GCA_964401915.1 uncultured Gammaproteobacteria bacterium | reverse complement strand
ACCCAATTGAATACAAAGAGGGAGCATACAAAAGAAAATCCAATCGAGCAGGTGGAATTGAAGGGGGAGTGACTAATGGTGAGCCAATCATCGCTCGTGTACACCACAAACCAATCTCCACATTATACAATCCTTTGCAAACGGTGAATATCGCGACAAAACAGACGGCTGCAGCGACTATTGAAAGATCCGACATCTGCGTAGTTCCGCGAGCCGGTATCGTATCAGAAAGCATGCTTGCCTATGTCATTGCCAAAAACTTACTTGAGAAATTTGGCGAAGATGCGCTTGATGACATTAAAGCTACTTATAACACTTATCTAAAAAGACTATAAATTAGTATCCTTTGTGGCAATGTGCCAGAATGATGTGGAATCTTCCTCATTGGTGAAAAATATCTTTCCTTCAGCTCTCATTTCATTCAACACTGTCCAAAGTGCATCATAGCTCTTTTTAAAATGAAGCTTCATGAACTTTGCTGCAAAATCAGCCGCTTCTCCTTTTGCATGTGTCCCCTCTTTTGCAATTAATTTATTTGCTCGAAGTCCTTGCTCGTATGTTCGAGTGAGACTAACAATAATAAAATATCCATTTTTTTCTAACTGTCTGAATCTATCTTCTACCTCCTTAAGAATATTTGCCATACTTGAACTAACGTATCGATTTTCAACACATTGGGCAAGATATACAAAAGTTGAACTATGAATTTTAATTAAATCTTCTAAGTCCTGTGTCATAATGGACTTTTTATCTCTATGAAAATCTACCTCATCTTTTGCAACTCTTGCTAGTTCCTGCTGCTGTTCATTTGTGAGATAAGCCGGACGCAAATAGTCTTGCTTTGTGCGCAGTTTATCCAAATCAACTCTTTTCATATATAGAAAAGTTTAACAATTTTTTAATGAGGAAGAGGCGTGGGGGAGACTCGTGGCACAAGAGGCTGGCCACATGAAGCTTTGCTTTCTGTACCTGCAACAAAATATTCAGACTTACCACCATAACACTTCTTCTCAATCACATTAGCCGGTTTATTAAACCACTTATTATCTCCCCCATACTCTGTCAATAAATAGGTCATTACTCGACTCCATATTGGTGCCGCTCCTGTAATGCCTGATGCCAGTTGTCTATTCATTGGAGTATTGTCGTTGTTTCCAACCCATACGGCAACCAAGAATTCTGGAGTGTATCCTATTGTCCAGTTGTCTTTCTTTTCATCAGTTGTACCTGTCTTGACAGCTACTTTGTGTCCTGGGATCTCAAGTGCGGATCTATTGCCAAAAGCAGGTGTGCGAGCTTGGTTGTCAGATAAGATATCAGACAGAATATATGTCACGTCCTCACCCAAAACTCTTGTCTTAGCAGGGGAGAGCTGACGAATCACTCTGCCCTGGCCATTTTCAACACTTAAAAAAGGAGATACATCGACCCGGTACCCACCATTTGCAAAGACTCCGAAAGCAGTTGCCATATCAATCATCTTCACGTCTGCCCCACCGAGCGTAATTGAGAGACCGTAGCCTGACGACTTATCCCATGTTGTAATTCCCATTCGTTTTGCCTGATCAACAAAATTCTGTACTCCAATTGTGTTAAGCGTTTTCACGGCTGGAATATTGTAGGAGTTGGCCAGTGCTGCTCGAAGTGGAATCACCCCATGAAAACGGCCATCATAATTTACGGGTCTGTATGATTCGCTTTGGCTGATTGCAAATGTTATCGGTGCATCGACAATTGGAGTTGCTGCTGTATATCCACGAGTAAGAGCCAACGAATACATAAGTGGCTTGATCGAGCTCCCTGGTTGTCTGAGCGCTGTTGTGACATTGAATGCTCCATCTGGCAGCTCAAAGTAATCCCTCGATCCAACCATCGCTAAGATCTCACCTGTTGCTGGATGGGTGACTAAAATCGCTCCGTTGGTCACATTAAGATTTTTTACCTTATCCAACTCCTCTTTAAGAATTCTTTCGGCTTGTTTTTGAATATCAAGATCAAGGGATGTCTTGACTCGCAGTCCCCCCTCCTCAACCTGTCGTACTCCATAGAGCTTAGCCAGCTCATCCCTTGCATAAAATACAAAGTGAGGTGCCTGAATTGTAGTATCTGGTGATTTTACAGCAATTTTTTGAGACTTGGCCTTATTGTATGTTGACAAGTTTATCTTGCCCTGAACATACATGGCATTCAACACATCATTGCGCCTTTGCTCACTGAGCTTTGGGTTAGTATAAGGAGAATATCGACTTGGAGCTTGAGGAAGCCCAGCTAAAAATGCTGCCTCAGATAATGTAAGTTGAGATGCATGTTTCCCAAAATATCGCATCGCTGCCTCTTCAATTCCATAGGCTGATCCACCATATGGAACTTGGTTAAAATACATCTCCAGAATCTGTTGCTTGCTATAAAGGCGCTCTGCCCAAAGCGCAAGAATAATTTCTTTAATTTTTCGATCAATGGTACGCTCTGGTGTAAGAAGTGCTGTTTTTACAAGTTGTTGAGTGATGGTTGAGCCACCCTGTAAATCCCCCGTTGATACTGTATCTTTAAGTGCACGAGCAATTCCGCCAAATATAGAAACCCCTTTGTGACTAAAAAAATCCTTGTCTTCGATAGCAACAGTGGCATCAGTCACGTATGACGGAAGATTTTTGAGTTTCACTGGAGTTCTATTTTGATCATGATAAATCTCGTATAGTACGCGGTCATTGCGATCTAAAATATGAGATGTCAGAGAGTAATTGATCTTTCCAATTGACTCTGGCGATGGAAGTGCCCTAACAAATGCATATCCTTGATAAAAAGAAAAGACTGTCGATGCAATAACAATTCCAATAAAAAAATAGCGAACTTTGATAGCAAGTAGAGAGAGTTTTTTGCTTTTTTTTGTTTTTTGAGATTTTTCTTTTTTTACTTTAGACTGTGTGTATTTTTTTGTATATTGAAAGGTTAAGAATTTTGGCAGTTTTGGAGTTTTTATCTTTAGAAACTTGGGCTTTATCGAGAATATTTTCTGACCAATATCTTGAAATCTTTTTACAATTGATTTGCGAGTTCGCGATAAATAGGAGCTTAAGCTATACCTTTTCTCTATCTTAATCTTTTTCTTCTTTTTTTTTGACTTTAGAATTACAGGAAATTTAATAGAACTTACTATTTTTTGAATCTGAGAGTGTATTTTTCGAGACGCATGAATAGCAAAATTAATAAAAGGAAGTGCGTAACGTAGGTATAAAAATCTTATAGCTCTAAATGGCAAAAATAAAACAAACTTTGTAGTTTCTCCTATATATATAAAGAAGTTGACAAGAAGAAAAAGAATGAAGATAAACACTCTGACTACTCTACCAGCATCAATCCCCTTTTTGGCCGAATTCATGGGCCTATTTTATCATCTATTATAGGGTAAAACAATTACAAATTAGTAGGAAGGCTTGTGAGTTTACCTCGAAGAACAAGGCGATTCCAGTAAGTACCTGGGGGAACACACGTTACGAGTGTTATGTAAGAAGCATCATACCTCTGTTCAAGAATTGATACCTGCTCGGGCTTAATTACAAACATCTCGTCAATCTGATACTCATAATCAAATCCATCGAAGTGAACAGTCACACGATCTCCCTTCTCCAAAGATGGCAAATAGGTAAATATACTTTTGTAGTCCTTGGGATTGTAAAGCTGGGGAAGAGTAGAATGACCAAAAATGGCTATATTCCCATACTCTCCGGGGTATGACGTTGGAAGATATTGAACAAGTCCTTGAGTAAGGTCTTCTCCCCCAACAAAAACTTTGGCGTGATCTATGCTGAGTTTTGGAATTGACAGTGAATATTGCTTAATAGTAAGTTTTTTTGTCGATCTTGCATTTTTAGATAAGCTTTTTGTTGCATCTGGAAACCAAAGACTCGCCTGAGTAAAGTCTCTCAAATTATTAGAATATGGAGAATAACTTCCAACTGAATTACTGACAGAAGATGGGGTCATAGCAGAGACGCTTGGTATTGGAGCTACAAACTCACGCTTTATAAACAGCCGAGAGTACACTTCAAATGCCACAACAGGATAGAATGACCAAAAAAGAAGAAATGCCCCCATTGTAAGAACAATATATGAGGTCATACTAACTACGCGCTTTTTGACAGAATTTTTTTCCTTAACGTATGTATAGAGCGACATAAAATTAGTTGTACAAAATACCTACCTTAATATTTTTTTTAAAAAGTGGTGTGATATTTTTCATAAATGGCAATGGATGTCGTATTTCAAACTCGATACCAGATATTTTGTATTCTTTTTTCAGAGTATTTGAAAGCCCAGATGTGGTCTGCATCGCTGAATTCAAAGCGACACTATTTGAATCGATAGCTGGAGCTATTTTTGCGTCCGCATTCACCTTAATTGTATATTTTTTACCCGACTTTTGTGCGCTCAAAATTTGATAACGTATCTTATCCTCCGGTAAGGTCAAACCCGGCCTTACCTCCGGCTTTAGTTCATTCTTTAAGATTGAGTACATATCTTTATCATTATAAGAATAGCTCGTTATCGCAATTTCAGATTTCAACTCTACTTGTGAAGCCTCTTCTCCAACTTCAGCAGTTGCGACTTCTTTTACTGTTTTAAGTTCTGTAATAGAAGTAATGAATTTTCTTTCAGCTATATTTCGCGAATTTATTTTTTTATTCAGAGAATTTTTTGCCTCGGCAGTAGCCTTCTTTTTAAGATCTTCAATATCTGCTCTCGATACTGTCATAATTTGCTTTTTTATTCCTCCTGAAAAAGCCGAATCACTTTTACCAATAACATCTGCAGATTCCCCATTTATGTTAAATTTTGTGTTTGCCGATAGATTTCCTTCAGTGCCAATGTCGCGTGCCACGACTGAGACTTTTGCTGTACTTGGAGAAGGAGACGAAGCGTCTCCAGAGGCAGAAGCTATCTTGACGTCATCATCTATAGTGAATTGCACCCCATTGGATGAGGTGATTGCTGTGCCTTTTTCAAATGTCTTACTTTCTGACAAATTACTATTATAGATAGTGATTGTGCCCTTTGCTTTTTCTCCCACATCCTTCTTTCCTGTCGCACTTTTTGAATTTTTGATATTAATTTTTTCAATATTTTCAGTTATTAGTAGATTATTTTTACCAGTAGTGGAAAAAACTGCATCTACCATAATCTTTTTATTAATATCTTGTGAAGGAAGGTATAACGTAATCTGAGCGGTATGAAAAAAATACTCTAAAACAAAAAAACTCAGAACAATGAGAAATGTTCCAATTAAAGATAAAAGGGGGAATGGAGTTTTTTTTATAAAAACCTTAAGCTGTTTGCGAAATTTTTCATATATTGTTGATATTGAAGGAATTCCTTTCGATTTTTGGACTACTTGTTGATTCTGACTATTGCGCTCTGGATGCGGCTCCTGAACATGACCATATTCTGGTTGCAATCGTTCCTGTACCTCATCACCTATGACAAAGCCCATGACTTCTTTTTTCTGATTCTCCAAATGAGGAGTTTCTGATTCAACTCTTGTCATCTCTCTGGCAAATGACTCTATAAAACTTTCGATAAGAACATGCTCTTGGATTACTTCTATTTTGGGAATCTGAATAAATAAATCTTCACGCCAGGTGTGAGTCACAATCCCACTAGACTCAACACTAAGGTCTTTAGACGCATAAAGTATTATTCGCGATGGAAGAATCGTTTGCTTACGAATATGCTCAAATGCGGGGGTAATGTCCTGAATAAAATTGTCACTCCGCGCAACACTTTCGCCACTCACATATCTACCCCCTTTATAGACATAGATCCCAATGTTCATTTTTGTGAATTCCAAAATAATTCCATTAAGTGGAGCAGTGTCTCTGGATTGAAAGTGTTGAGTAAGTGCATCTTGCGCTTCAATATAACCAAGCGCTTGAAGATCTAAATCTTTAGTAATCTTTTTAATCTTTTCAAAATATGGTTTTTTTACTTCTTTTTTTTCACGATCAATCAGATCTGAGTAAACAAAAAAAATTGTTTCGTTGGGAGCAAATTTAGACTTGTTTTCAAGCCTGTATAATACCTCGTCTATATCTTCAGTCAAATTTTCCCACTCGTTGGTATATGTGAACTGCTCCTGCCCAATAATGTGAAATTTTCTCTCTCCTTCTATCTTAAAATGCAAAGCTATTCCTTCTGAATCACGAAGATATAAACCAAGATAAACGCCTGATGTTGCTTTTTTCTTGTCAAAAAATTTTTGTAGAATATTCATTGTTAGTTGGTTTGTTTATCTATACAATCATTATGGTTGAATGATTTCAAATCTTCCCAGAATTTCATCTATACCCTCTTTTGCGGTCTTCAAGGCACTGTCATATGCATCCCCTTGCGAAGTTGCGGTAATTGCTTTTTCAATATACTTATTGATTCCATCATTCAGTCCACTATCTCCATCAAATGTTACCGATATAGTTGGAATTGAAGCGAAGACAGAAGCCTGTGTAATCACAGGTCCTAAGTATGGATCATTTTTTAATGACGACCCCAGATCAACTCTTGAGTACGGCTCTCCAAATAGATTATGAGCCTTGACTTCATTCTCATAAAGTTTTGTCATATTCTCTTTTTGAGATAAAAAGTGAAGAAACTTCCAGGCTTCCTTTTGATTTTTGCTGTATTTTGAGACTCCCTCAACCCAATATGAAGCAACAGAGATGGGTTGACTGCCAGGCAGAACTGGCACTGGAGCAACCTTTAGTTGAAGATCCGGATTGGCTGTTTTTATCTCAAGAATTCTCCATGAGGGAACAATGATCATAGCTACTTTTTCTTGTGTAAATGCAGTAAGCGAATTTGGCATCTGTTCATCCCATACATTTTTTGGTGGTACACCATTTGCCTCTGCAAATCCTCGATAGGCCTGAAGAGCTCCAGCCGCCTCCTTACTATCGAGTTTTGTAATATCTGCGGCTCCATTCTGCACTAAAAAGAGTCCGAAAATATCTGAAAAATGATCAATATTATTTGCAGTACCAAGAGCAATCCCTGATGTGATTATTCTGTTTGTCTTATCCTTAACGGTCAATTGTCCGGCCATTGTCGTAATATCCTCCCAACTCACAGGAGCTCTTGATAGTCCTGCTTTTTTAAAAAGATTGTCATTGTAAAGCAGGACCAATCCATCAATCATTAAGGGGATACCGAAATACTGATTTTCAACCTTAAGGTCTTTCTGATGAATTGGATAAAATGTCTGTTCAAATTCCTCATTACTAAGGACAGTCCTATCAATCGGAGCGACAATCTCTTTTATTTCAGGTATCCATGTATTATGGAATCTAAAAATATCTGGACCAATCCCCTTTTTTCCTTGCGTGAGTAATTTCTCTCGATATTCCTGTGGAGTTTTCTTCTCATATACGATTGATACATTGGGATTTTTGGCTTTATATTCTTTAATAAGGGGCTCATAGACGCTTTTTTCTTCCCACAATCCCCAGTAAACAAGTTTTACATCCTGCTTTTTCCTTCCAAATAAAAGCCCGAGAAGAATAATCAATATAAAAAAGAAAAAAAATACTCCACCCACCAGAATAAATAATTTCCCACGATTATCACCCAGTAAACTACTAAGTGGAGATTTATCCGATTGTACAGATACTGGATCTGCTGGCGGCTGAGTTAAGCCACCACCTTGTACCTCAGAACTTGAGTCCGGGGTTAAGACATCCGCTTCGACCTCCTCTGGTCTCAATTCGGTCTGCTCAATTTGAAGATTATCTACATTTTCGTATTGGGGATTTTCTACTTCTGATTTAAAGATCGGTCGAGAGTCACTGAATTTTGCTTCACTCACCTCAGGCTCGATAGCCGGAGACATAGATTCTTCCAGCTGATCTGGAAGTGGAGTGGATGCACCAGTCTCAGAAGATGAAGACTCAGGTTGATTATACGCATCGTTTATCTTATCATCAGTCATACAATAATGTTAGCAAAACTCACGTCAAAACACACCCGCTTTGTTAAACATGCTCTTTTCGTATTTCTTACAACTCTTCTTATTTTTATACTATGCTTTTTTGCATATTTTTTCAAAAAAGACAGTGAATATACGTCTCGTATTTATCCAAATATCTACCTTGACAATGTCAATATAGGAGGAAAAACCGCTGACGCGGCTGAAGAGATCATAAATCAAAAAGAAGTCTCAATCGCAAATACCGAACTAACAATTCTTTTTAAGAGAGAGATCATCGCAACATTCTCAGCAAACACGTTGGGTGTAAAAAGGAATACGCCGGCAACAATCGCTCAAGCATACTCCGTCGGACGGGAAAAATCTCCAAAAAAAAGACTTTATAACAAATTCGTGACACTTTTCAACCTAAAAAAAATAAATTTTGCGACCCAGATTGATTATAATCAAAAACCACTTATAAACTTCATAGCTCAATCAAAAAAAACATATAATTCCGACCCTCAAAATGCTCTTTTCGAGTTTGATAACGGTCGCGTCAAAAGCTTTAAGCAAGAGAAGAAGGGATACAGGATTGATGAGGAATCTTTTTTAAAAGAATCAGATAAAGCGATAAACTCGCTTTCAAAAAAACAAATAGTACTCCGTGGGCAAGAAATTGAGCCGGATATTACACTTTCTGAGGCTAATAATCTTGGAATTGAAGAGCTAATCGGTGAGGGTAAATCTGACTTTGCTGGATCTCACCCAGAACGAATACACAATATCACAGTTGCCGCATCCAGATTTAACGGAGTACTTATTCCAGCCAACTCAGTTTTATCATTTGATCAGACAGTTGGAGATATCACGACAACAACTGGCTTTGTTCAGGCATATGTAATCCAAAATGGCAAGACAGTGCTTGGAGATGGAGGGGGTGTATGCCAAGTTTCAACTACTTTATTCCGCGCAGCTTTAAATACTGGCCTACCTATTCTTGAACGTACAGCGCATGCATATCGTGTTGGATACTACGAAAACGATTCTAAACCCGGCCTTGATGCGACGATATTTTATCCCACAGTAGATTTAAAGATCAAAAATGATACACCAACACACATATTAATACAGACCGAGATCATTCCTGGAACAACTCAACTCTATTTTAGACTATATGGAAAAAAAGATGGAAGACAAGTCTATCTATCTCAACCAACGCTATATGACCAACAACCTCCACCGCCTACAAAATATCAGGATGATCCAACGCTTAAACGCGGGCAAACTAAGCAGGTTGACTTTGCAGCATGGGGAGGAAAAACAAACTTTGAGTACAAAGTAACTAAAAGTAATGGACAAATAAGCTTTGAGAAGAATTTCTACTCCAACTTTCGCCCATGGCAGGCTGTGTATCTTGTCGGGACTGCTGATTAGACTAAGGCATCACTGCCCACCACTGTAGTATCCCCAAACACCTCCACAATAGTCAGCTCCACAAGCACGAGCAGGTCTACACTGGCTCCCACAATAGCCACCAGCTGCCCTATATACCTCATCTTTTGTCCACTGCGTTGTGCTTGCTGCATGAGCCATACTTTTCAAGTACTCAGCTGCAGCATATGCGCTGTCTCTAATATTAAAGACATTTGGAGTATGTGTGTATCCTCCAAATCTATTAACAGCACTCGCATATCTTGCCCAGGTGCTATCTATAAATTGAAAGGGACCTTTTGCTCCAGCATAGCTTACACACTTATTACCTGGAGGAAGTCTTCCGCCAGGCCTTGAATATTCAGCTACCAAATTCGCGGGCAGATCCAAGAGACTACATTCGCGCGCATTAAACGCCTCAAGCAATCTTGGAGGAACGCCAACTTTTTCTCCAGCCTCTTTAAATATCTCACCTATTGCAGTGGGTGATAGATTAGCTCCTGCCGGACCCTCTTCCTCTTTCTTTGAAAAATCAAAGCTAAGCATTGTTTTACCAAATTCTGCGAGCAACTTCTCATCCTTTGTCTTTTTTGCCTTTCCTTCAGGCTCGGCAGACTTCTTCTTCTTTTCTCGCTTATCTTTTTCTTTTGCTTTCTCGTCAAGAAAACTTTGCTCTGCTTCCGCGCGGGCGACATTTACATCTTTATCAACAGTTTTAAAAAATCCAAAACTGCGATAAATTCCAGTCAATCCATTTTCCGATAATATCTTTTGGAATTCAGACTCACCTTTTGCGGTTTTTTTTCTCACAAAAAATTGGTTTAATGTCGGTGAATACACAATATCAAGATTTGGCGAGTTATATGGCAGGCTTTCAGTAAATTTAGCGAGCTTTTCAGCTTCATCGCTCGACAATATTTTGATATCTGCCGCTTCATCTATCTTCTTCTCTTCATCTTCAAGGCTTAAAGTTGGCTCAATTCTGTTCGATTCATCAAACGAATTATTTGATTCTTCAATTTGAGGCGGACTAACTTGAAGCGCTGAATCTTTTTTGCTATTAAATAATGAGGATGATAACGCAGATAATATAACAAGTAGAAAAAGCACTCCACCAAGTGCAATCGCCGCAAATGTTAGTGCTTTATTTGACATCATAAGAAGTTCACTAATCTATCGAAATAATCGCGGTCTTCCAAGCCTATATGATAAGCTTTTAATCTTTCTTTCACCGATCTTTTGAGCTGGTACTCCTCCCACAATTTCATATTCAGCGATATCTCGTGTGACAACAGCCCCAGCCCCCACAATAGCACCTCGTCCTATATGTGCACCTGGCAAAATAATCGCTCGTGGTCCGACAAATACATAGTCTTCAATGATAACTTCTCCATATGTGGGCTTAAAGTTTTTGTCGTTTATATCATGCTGGGAGTTATAGATCATCACCTCAGAGGCTATCGCAACATGATCACCAATTACAAGTTTTGCTCGTCCGTCCAAAACCACTTTTTCTCCGACAATGCTATCTTTTCCTATTTTTATTTTTTTCGGATCATAAAAACGGGCCCCCATATGAATGGTTGAGCCACGACCTATTTGAATACCCCCTAATCTATATAAAAGCTTCCTTAAGATATGAGACGGGATATACCCTGCAATATGAAGAATGAAAACTTCAATCTCAAGAATAATACTATATATTCTAATTCCGATTTTTTTAATAAAATTAGAGAACGTCATATCAAAATGATAGTATCTTTTAACAACTATTACAAATAGCTTTTATATAACTTAGCTGTATTACGAGCCATCTCTTTAAATGAATATTTACTTCGTAAATCTTCATAATTATATTTTTTTTCCTTAGAAATAAACTCCTCAATCCCTTTTGCAATGCTATCAATGCTATTTGGTTCAAATGGCAAATAATTGTCTCCCAAAACTTCCTGAAATACAGGGATATTCGATGCCACAATCGGCAAATTGAAATATACAGCTTCGATCAAAGGCAAACAAAAACCTTCAGACAATGAGGGATGAACAAGCCCCTTGGCATTTTCATAAAAAAAACGCAAATCTGAAAGTGAGGCTCCATGAAATATCATTACTCTTTTTTCAAGTTTCAGTTCGATAATAAGCTCTTTAATTCGTTTAGCAAAATAATCCTGAGGACCAATTAAAATAAGTTTTAAATTACCCCTTACCCTCTTAAAAGCATGAATTAGACTCTGAATATTCTTATGTGGATAAAAATTACCAACATATATCAAAAAATCTCCATCGAACTTTTTACTTAATTCTGTGTTTGTTTTTGCTGATGTGAGATTAATGTTGACTCCTTCATATAAGATGTGAATTTTATCCCCATACTGGGAGCCAAACGAGTTGATAATTTGCTTTTTAATAGTATTTGTTGGGACGATAATCT
>CAYOAI010000012.1:0-19756 GCA_964401915.1 uncultured Gammaproteobacteria bacterium | reverse complement strand
GAGCCAAACGAGTTGATAATTTGCTTTTTAATAGTATTTGTTGGGACGATAATCTCACAGCTATTTTTTACCTGTGTATTGAGAACATACTTATATGCCAAATATTTTGTCTGGTAGAGTAGATTATTTTTTGTTGAAGCTTTCCCAGATCTATACTTAAGGTGAGTCAGATCATGAATAGTCGACATGAACGTTTTCTTATATAAAAAGGGGTAGCTCAAATATGTAAAATGCATAAGATCAAGATCGCTCCTATTAAGGAGACTGAGAAAACTTACCTGCTCACTTACCGTGTGCCATTTATAATCTGCCTTTACAAAATGATATTTCTCATTTTTAATTGATTTATCTACATCCCCATTCAGAGTAAATATATAGACTTCGCAATCTGAGGGTAAATAAATAGGTAGATGATATAGCAGATTTTGAATATAGACACCAACCCCTGTCTGTCCAATTAGTCGTGCATCTATACCAAGCCTTTTCATGATATTTTTCTTTTTAGATCTATGCCAATATATACAAGATTATTGAAAAAAGAAGGATATGACTGAGCATAATGTTTTTTGTAAAAAATCTTCATTGCTGAATAAAAATGATCTTTTGTCCTCTGTCTAATCTCCCTATCGTCTGTTTTTAACCCGCTTTGATATTTAAGATGGGTGACTGAATACTTGGGATAATAATAAATCTTGTAGCCTAATTTTTTGATTCTAATCGAAAGATCCAGCTCTTCTCCATACATAAAAAAGTCTTCTGAAAATCCTCCAACTCTTTTAAATAAATCTGTTCTTGTTAGATAAAAGGATCCTTGCGGTGAATCAATCTCATGGATTTGATTTAAATTAAGGTACGTGAGGTGATATCCTCCGAATATTCTATTGATAAGGGGAACTGACCCGAATAATTTTTCAAGCTTCAAAAAATAAGTGAGAGACCTCCAAGGGGTTGGGAATCCCCTATGGCAGGCCGCATCAAGCGTACCGTCCTCCAAATTCACTCTTACTGTCAAGACTCCCACATTACTATTTTCAGTCATCCAGAGTATGAGATCTTTAAAATCGAGATTTTGGTCTATATAAAGATCTGAATTTAGGAATAAAAGATATCGCCCTACAGCTTGCGCTACCCCAATATTATTTCCACCCGCAAAACCAATATTCTTTTTACTTCTGATGATATTAAAGTCAATTTTATCAGTAGGCTTGCTTCTCTTAACTTCCTCAAGCATTTTTAGAGTATCATCTTTAGAATCATTATCGACAACGATAATCTCAACTTTGAGAGTAGACTTTAAAAGATTGGCGTAGAGCTTTTCTATGCAAGTGCGCGTAATTTCAAGAGTATTATAGGTAACTATAATTATCGACAAATCTGTCATATAGATAATTATATGACAAATCTATCGCTTTGGAGACTGCTTTCTACGACGAGCCTTTCCTCCTGTACCTACTTTGCGTCTTTCGCGAACTCGTGGATCGCGTGTCAAAAGACCTTCAGCCTTGAGGGCTGCACGATATATACTTGGATCGATCTTCTCTATGGCGCGTGCGAGTCCGTGTGAAATTGCATCAAGTTGTCCTCGTTTTCCGCCACCACGAACATGAATTGATATTGCGAATCTCTCTTTTGTATCGGTTAGAACAAGGGGTCGAAGATAATAGGACGTATCCGCACTTGATGGGAATATCTGTAAGGCCTGCTTTTTATTAATAAAAATGTCTCCTTGCTTCATCTTAATATCCCCGACAGCAACCTCTTTAGATTTGGAAGCGATATAAAGACGCACACGAGCAACTGCAGATTTACGACGCCCTACTGCTCCATAATACACAACCGACTCTTTTGCTTTTACCATATACTATGAATTAAGAAATTTTATCAGTGTGTGGATGATCCACATCGTTATATATAAAAAGACGAGCTAATCGTCTACTTTTCAGCTTATTTTTTGGCAACATTCCAGCAACTGCATGACGAATTACAAATGTCGGGTCTTTTTCGATCGCACTACGATATGGCTCTTTCTTAAGCCCACCAGGATATCCAGAATACATTGTGTATTCTTTTTGCGAAGATTTGTTGCCGGTGACCTTTATGTATTTCGCATTGACGGCAACCAAGAAGTCTCCGCAGTCAAGGTGAGTTGTATATTTTGACTTATGCTTACCTTGAAGTAAAGTCGCAATACGTGTAGCGACTCGCCCAAGAGGTTGATCCTTAAGATCCACGACATGCCATGCGCGTTCTATATCTTTTGCGCTTGTAGCTTTTGTAGTATGAGTAAGATGAATCATAGTTTATTTTTTAATCTTCTTAACTTGCTTTACTGACTTAGTCTTTGCAATGGCTTTACTGGAAGAGTTTGTTTTTTGCAACTTTACCTTCTTTTCTTTAACGACTTTCTGAAATACGACTGGTGTCACCCACTCAATCCTTGCCATACTAGCTCCATCTGAGACTCGCTGTGGAAGTTTTAGAACTCTAGTGTATCCACCTATTCTATCCTTAAAAAGTGGAGCTATTTGATCCGTCAGTAGCGAAATTGTTTTCGTATCCTCAAGTGTTGAAAGCAAGTAATTTTTGGCACTTTCAGTCTTTTGCTTGGCACGATTTACAACAATATCAACACCCGTCCTTATGACTCTGGCCTTTTTTTGAGTAGTGGTCAACGTACCACGCGCGACAAAACTTATCATCATAGCGCGTCTTATTAGATTTGACTTATCCCTTATAGTGGTAAGCCGTGTTGATCGTACTCTATGTCTCATAATTTTAGATAGAAAACTTATTATTCAAGTTAGTCAAGATCTATATCGAGCTTTTTAAGCTCATCTTCAATAAGATAAAATGACTTCTTGCCAAGCCCTTTTACGCCTATCAGCTTATCTTTGCCTTCAGCGACAAGGTCCGCAACTGTCTCGATATTTTCTCGAAGCAAAGCATTTATCACTCGGGATGGAAGATTAAGCTCATCTATTATGATCTCTTTAAGCTTCTGATCGACCTCCTTCTTCTGAGTATCGGGTGATACATCGTCTGATTTAGCCTCGACAACATCTCGTCCTGACAATGTGTGAGCAAAATGCTCGGACAAGATAAGAGAAGCGTCTCGTAGTACACTTTCTGGAGACACTGTCCCGTCAGTCCATACTTCAAGAATGAGTCTGTCAAAATTAGTCTTTCGACCAACACGAGCTTCCTCAATCTTAAAATTCACCTTTCGAACGGGTGAAAAATAGGCATCGACCGTAATCATACCGGCCTCTTTTTTCTCTTGCTCTTCAGCCGATAGAGACCCGATTCCCGTCTCTACAATGGCATCTATTGAGAGCTTTCCTTTAGCGTCTGTAAGCTCAGCAATATACACATCTTTATTGACGACCTCAGCTTCTCCTTTTACATCCGCACCTGTTAGCTTTTTGGCCCCTTTTTGATCAAGGGTTATCTTAAAACTTCCAGATCGCGAAGTCTTGAATCTTAGCTGCTTAAGATTAAGAACGATATCCAGAATCGACTCTTTTACTCCACCAATTGTAGAAAAAAGATGCGGGGCTCCGGCAATCTTAACTTGTGTAATAGCAGCCCCCTCAAGGGAGGATAGTAAAGTGCGACGAAGCGCATTACCTATACTGCTGCCAAAGCTTAAAGGCAGTGGCTCGAGAATAAATTTCCCGTAATCAGTTGATTCCTCAACTTTTTTGGTGTGGAAATTGGGTTGTAACATAAAAATAAAAGGGTAAGCCATCCATCTGACGGCTTAAATTTTAATAATAAAAAAATGTGTGCATATTAATAATATAGATACTCTATTTGCTATCGTGAATAGTATTCAATAACGAGCCTCAAATCAACTTGTTTTTCAATCTCCTCGGCTGTTGGCTCTTCTTTTAAAAGTCCAGCTATACCTTTTTTTTGAATCCAGCCAGGAATAATAAAGTCTTTGTTCTCGATCGCACCTGCAACGGCTGGAATCTTTTGCGTCTTTGCGTTTCCAAAAGTCACAGCTTGACCAGGTAATACCTGATATGAGGCGATATCGACTTTCTTTTTCATAACCGTCACATGACCATGATTTACGAGTTGTCTCGCTGCAGCTCGCGTTGGAGCAAATCCCATGCGATATACAATATTATCAAGCCTCTTTTCAAGTAGTTGGCTAAGATTGAGCGCGGTATTTCCCTTTTTCTCAATTGCCTTAGCAAAATAATTTTTGAGCTGACTTTCGTTTATACCAAAAAGTGATCGAAGCTTCTGTTTTTCACGAAGTTGACGACCACGCTCTGATACTTTGCGACGCCCTCGACTACCGTGCTGTCCTGGAAGTACTGTAAGCCGTCGCATCAAAGACGCATGTGCCTTTGAGCCTGGAGTCTTGAGTCCAAGATCAACTCCTTCTCGACGCGCTTGTTTGTTTCTAGGTCCTGTATATCTCATAGGTTAAATAAAGTAAAAAACTATACACGTCGTACCTTTGGTGGTCGAACTCCATTGTGTGGAATTGGTGTAATATCAATAATCCGATTAATATCAAGAATTGACCCTTTAATAACGCGAAGAGCAGCCTCTCGTCCAGGTCCTATTCCTTTTATATATACCATTGCTTCACGAAAACCATAGTCAGAAATTGCTCGCTGAAGTGTTGATTCGGTCGTTATAGTTGCAGCGTATGGGGTTGATTTTCGTGTACCTGAAAATCCCTGCATTCCGCATGAACCCAAGACAACAGGCTCCCCATTCTCACTTGTGACTGTAATCAGTGTGTTATTGAATGTTGCTGTGATATAAATTCGACCACGCTCAATAGTTCTTTTTGCTTTGTTTTTTTTATTTGCCATATATTTTATATGTAATATTATTTTTTAGTTGACGCTGCCTTTTGCTGCCCTGTTTCAAGCTTTGACCATGCCTCTTTAGTCAACGCTCCAACTGTTCGTCGCTTTCCTCGCTTCGTTCGCGCATTTGAACGTGTTCTTTGACCCCGAGCAGGAAGTCCTCTCAAATGCCGTATGCCTCGATATGCCGATATATCTCGCAGACGCTTAAGATTCTCTCTCTCCTCTTCTTTTAGATTCCCCTCAACCTTAAATGACTCAACGACCGCAACAAGTTTTTTGATATCTTCCTCCGAAAGCTTTCCAATACGCGCCGTTCCGTCGACACCAGTCTGCTTAATAATGACAGCAGCACGCGTCCATCCGATTCCATAAATCTGAGTCAGAGCGTAATCAACTCTACTGTTATCTGCGATTTGTATTCCAAGAACTCGTGCCATAAAAATTTTCTAAATTAAATTAACCCTGTCTTTGTTTATGTTTTGGATTTGAACATGTAACATATATCTTCCCGCGCCTTTTAACAAGCGCACATTTAGGACACATTTTTTTTACTGATGCTTGTACTCGCATATAAATTTATCCAATCTACATTCTGTATACTATTCGACCTCGTGCAAGATCATAGGCTGTCATCTCAATCCGCACTCTATCACCTGGCAAAATCTTGATATAATTTTTTCTCATTTTGCCAGATAAATAACAGAGAATAATCTTCTCTGAATCGGTCAACTTTACCTTAAATAATGTATTGGGAAGATTTTCAACAATGCTACCTTCAACAACAACAACATTATCCTTCATAAAGGTAATTATTATATCACAAACCGCGTTCAAATTTAAGCCCAGTTTCGCACGCTACGTCAAAACCTCAGCTTTATCTGAATAGATACCAATCGTATGTTCAAAACATGCGGAAAGACTTCCATCTGCTGTCTTTATAGACCACTCGTCTCCTCTCTCATACACTATTCGCTCAGTACCCATACTATAGATAATCTCAACCGCAATAACCATACCCGGCCTTATCAAATCTGTATTCTGAATAGGTCTATCCAAAAATCCAGGAATCATAGGGTCCTCATGCAGCTCAGCCCCTACTCCATGACCTGTCAACTCTTTTAGGATAAAGTATCCATGTCCATAAATTTCATCAGAAATTGTTTTTGAAATATCTCCAATTCGACCCCCTACTTTGATGCTTTTTATCGCTTTTTTGAGTGTGGCTTCTCCAACATCCAGAAAATTTTGTACCTTCGGATCCTTCACATTACCCACAATAAAAGATATCGCATGATCTGTATGGAATCCCAGCATATAAAGCCCAATGTCAATTGTCAGAAGATCTCCATCTTTAAGTATTCTTTTAGATGGTGGCGTATGCACTGCCTGTTCATTAATGGTTAAGCATGTGGCCCATTTATATCCATGAACTCGCATAAATCCGGGCTCTCCCCCCTGCTTTTTTATAAGCTCTTGTGCCACCTCATCTATGGAAAGAGTCGTTATGCCGGGTCTAACTTGTGGAACAAGCTCTTTCATAACAAGTCGAAGTCGACGACCTGCCTCTTTTATAATTGCAAGCTCAGCCTCTGTCTTTATAGTAATCATGTAGATTTAAATACAAGGGTCAACAATTAAAATAGATTATTGGTTAATTCCCATACCAGAAAGTATAGCCTCTGTCACTGCCTCAACTGAGCCCGTACCATCAACCGTGATAAGATTGCCCTTTTCTTTGTAATACTCAATGAGCGGTTTTGTATGAGTATGGAATGATTCAATACGACGCTTTATCGCTTCGTCTGTCTCATCTGCACGTCGCGTGTCCTGCCTTTTCTTAATTCTGTCCAATGCTACATCATCTGGGGTCTCAATGTAGATTACCCAATCGATTGGATCTGGAAATTCATCGGCTTGTACTATAGTTCGAGGGAATCCATCGATTATATAGCCATCTTTAAATTCTTCTCTTTTAAGATAGGTGGCAAAGATCTCAATTGTCTTTGCATCCGGTATAAGTCGACCTGAATTGACAATATCTCTTATATACGTACTCACAGCACCTGTACCTTGCATAAGATCACGTATAATATCACCGGCTGATATGAAGGGAATTTTGAGACGTGCGCTTACCACACTACCTTGAGTAGATTTACCAGATCCCTGAATACCAATAAGTACAATCCTCATAAAAAATCTTCAAATTTGCCTAATTCATTCTCCATATAGTCGCTTGTGTTATTTCTTATCCAAGCTTTTTCTTTTCAGAGTGAATAGTGTGTTTTTTACACTTATTGCAGTATTTTTTTATCTTAAGAGCTGTGGTTGTGTTTACCTTATTGCGCTCCGACACATAATTCTGCTTTTTACAGACATCACAGATCAGACCTACAAGTGTTCGAGAACCTTTTTTCTTAGCCATAAATATGTACTTTAACTAGTAAATTTATCATAACTTCGCATAACAAGCTGTGCTTCAACAGTCTTAAATGTCTCAAGTATGACAGATACAACAATCAAAATCCCAGCTCCACCTATCACAAGATTTTTGACTCCTGTGGCAAGTGAGATAAAAGCAGGAAGTACTGCTATAAGGCCCAAAAATACAGCACCAACGGACGTGATTCTGTACAAAATCGCCTGCAAATACGCGCGAGTTGCAGTTCCTGGACGAATACCCGGAATAAACCCTCCATTTTTTTGGATCTGCTCGGAGATCTTTTCTGGATTAAAAACAATGATTGTATAAAAAAAAGTGAATCCAATAACAAGAATGAAGTAAAAGAAATTATAGAAAAATCCGGTTGGTTGGAAAAGATGAACCATAAATACAGCGATCTGAGCTATAACTTTATTTTTTGCATATTGCAAAAAATTCCCAATAAGCTGTGGAAAAAGTACAAATGATATGGCGAATATGATAGGAATTACCCCAGCTTGATTAAGCTTTAAAGGCAGATAATTGCTTTGACCCTGATACATACGATTACCGCGTATACGCCGAGCATAATATATAGGAATCCGTCGAACAGCCTCATTAATAAATACAACTGCACCGATAACAAAAAAAGCCAGAGCCAGGAAGATAATAATGTTGAAGATAAATGTCGAATCCACAACACTTATCGTGCGACCCACAGTAACTGGAATTCGACTTACGATACCTGCGAATATAAGAAGGGATATGCCATTTCCAATCCCAAACTCAGAGATAAGTTCTCCAAACCACATCAGGATAAATGATCCGGCAACAAGCGTAAATATAAAAGAGAAAAATTCAAGTGGAGCCAGACGAGTAAGTACATGCTGATTTAAAAGCAAGAAATAGATACCAACGCCCTGGACAACTGTCAAGGGAAGGGTAAGAAAACGAGTATACTGGTTTATACGGAATCTCCCATACTCTCCCTCTTTGGACAAGCTTTCAAGAGAAGGTACGACCACAGTCAAAAGTTGCATGATGATGGAAGCATTGATATAGGGACCAAGTCCGAGCGCCATCACAGAGAAGTTGATAAGCGTGCCACCTGAAAAAATATCCAAAAGTGCAAAAAATTGATTCTGCGAAAAAAGCGACCTTAATTCACGTAAATTTATTGCTGGAATAGGCAAAAATGCAAATGTTCGATATATTAGAAAAAGAACAAGAGTAAAGATCAATTTACGCTTTAGCTCTCTATCATTTAGAAGTAGTTGTATTTTTTCTCTAATTTTTTTCATTGGTATCTGTGACTGTGCCTCCAAGCGCCTCAATTGCGGCCTTTGCACCTTTGGAAACTGGCAGGATAACTGTCAATTTTCGTGTCAGTTTACCATTTGCGAGAACTTTCACTCCGGCGAGCTTTACTCGCGCAGGTACCACAGATGCTTTAATAAGGGTATTAATATCTACACTCTCACCCGCTTTAAAGCGATTAAGATCAGATAAGGTTATTTTTGTCGCAGGCTCTCTTACTGATTTATTTTTTCCCTTTCCTCGAAGAAGAGGATATTTTTTGACCATTCGCCCCTGTCCTCCTTCAAAATGAAGTGGAATATTCTCACGAGCTGCTTGATGTCTTGTTGTACCTCGACCAGATTTCGCACCTATTCCTGATCCCGACCCGCGTCCTCGTCTTTTCTTGGGACGATCGACTATTTTGGGAAGATTGGACAGTATATTGTTCATATATAGATTTTAATTTTATTACTTTTTAGTCTTTACAACTCTGGTATTTAGATGCGAAAGTGCGCGCATTACGGCATATGCATTCACTATTTGATTTCGCGACCCCATTACTTTTCCTGACACATCTTTCACTCCCCCAAATTCAAGTATTGCCCGAACTACGCTCCCAACCTTGAGCCCTGTTCCAGCAGGCGCTGGCTTAAGCATTATCTTAGCTGCTTTATATTTGAGCTGTATATCATGGGGAATTGTCGATTTATTAAGCGGAACAGTAATCATATTACGCTTTGCCTGTACGATAGCTTTTTTGATTGCAGGAGGCACTTCATGGGCACGTCCCAAACCCACACCCACCTGACCAACCTTATCGCCGACAACGACTAATGCACAGAAACTCATAGCATTTCCACCTGTTGTTTTTTTTGTCACGCGCTTGATGAGCAAGACCTGCTCCTCATATTTTTTGTCTGCATCTGCGATTTCAATGTCTTGCGCCATATATTTTTTGATTTCCTAAATTTGTAAACCTCCATGTCGTAAACCTTCGGCTGACGCTTTAACTCGCCCACTATATGCATATTCGCTTCGATCAAAAACTGCTTTTTTGGCTCCCTTTTTTATCAATACAGCAGCCAATTGCTCACCTACTATATAGGCTACTTCTGCCTTTTTTTGTTTCTTATCTGCCTTTACATCTTTACTTGATTTTGCGGCAAGAGTATGACGCTTTGTATCATCAATCGCCTGAAGATATATATATCTGTTTGAGCGAAAGACTACAATACGCGGCCTGTCTGCTGTGCCGTGAATATTTGCACTCACTCGTCTTTTCCGACGATATATACGACTTTTGGTTATTGATTTCATAGTTTATTCGCCTGCCGATTTAGCCTTTTTACCTGGCTTAACTTTTACCCTCTCGCCCTCGTAACGAATTCCTTTTCCTTTGTATGCGTCGGGCTTTCTGATTATGCGTATTTGATGAGCGACTTGTCCAACAAGCTGCTTATCAATACCCGAGACAATAACCTTGTTGTTACCCTGCACCTGATATTTCACACCATCTACTTTTTCAAACGTCACAAGATGTGAATATCCCACTTTTAGAACGATATCCTCGCCCTGCAACTTAACGTTATATCCTGTCCCCACAATCTCAAGCTTTTTCTCCCACGGTTTTTGAACGCCGGATACGGCATTTGCGACTAAACTTCGGAAAAGCCCGTGAAGAGATTTGGTCTTCTTCGCATCTTGCGATCTTGCGACCACAAGCTGCCCATCTTTATTCTCTATAGTTATATGCCGTGGGATTTCGTACGTCAATGTGTCGTTTGGATTTGATCCTTTGACTGTCACCTGACGTGCGGAGATATCCACAGCGACTCCCTGAGGAACACTAATTATTGTATCTCCTATTTTTGACATATTTTAATACCTCTACCAAATCTTAAATAACAATTCTCCACCTAATCGTTCATTTTTTGCTTCACTTTGCGTCTTCAGCCCTTTTGAGGTTGAGACAATTGCAACACCCATCCCGCCTCGTACCGACTTCAACTCGTGTGTTGCCACATACCAACGACGACCAGGACGTGAACAGATAACTACACCCTCCATAGCAGGTCGCACTCCATCGTATTTGAGCACAATATCAATTGTCTTTATTATGTCGCCTCGCACTTCGTATTTTGCGATATATCCAAGATCTATAAGTTTCTTTACCAACTCCTCCTTAAATCGAGAGTGTGGCGAGTCAATAGACTCTTTTCCAGCCATATATCCGTTTTTAATTCGTATGACGAGATCGATAATTGAGTTTTGCATATGTTTGGTATATAAATTATGTTGCCGACAAAATCTTCTTTGTCACTTTTCCGTGACCTCGGAATGTGCGCGTTGGTGAAAACTCACCCAGTCTGTGCCCGACCATTCCTTCGCTAATTAGTACTTCTATAAATTTGTGACCATTGTAAATTGAGAACCTGTGACCGACGAACTCAGGCGCAATCTGTGACCGACGAACCCATGTCTTGATTGGGGTACGGCTACCTGAGTCTTTTTGCTTCTTAACCTTATCTAAAAGCTTTGAGTCAATATATGGTCCTTTTTTTAATGATCTACTCATACTATTCGTCTCCTTACCATGAAATTTTTTTAACTCCTGGGATCTCACCTTTTAATGCGTGCTCTCTAAAACATATTCGACATAGCCCAAATCTCCTCATATATGCCCGTGCACGTCCACATACTGAGCATCTATTGCGCTCTCGTGTTGAGAACTTCTGCGGATGATTAAATTTAACAACACTTGATGTTTTTGCCATATTTTTTTGATATTAATTTACAGACTCTCCAGTATTATCTTCTTTTTTAAAAGGTACACCCAGCGCTTCAAAAAGTCTTATTCCTCGCTCGTGATCTCTTGCTGTTGTGACAACGGTCACCTGAAGACCTCGAATCTTATCAATTTTATCAAACTCTATTTCTGGAAAAAGAGTCTGCTCGGTAAATCCAATATTAAGATTTCCATGACCGTCGACAGCTGACTGTGCAATTCCTCGAAAATCCTTAAAGCGAGGAAGCACTATCTTAACAAGCTTTTCCAAAAAAGTATACATCGCACTTCGTCTTAGGGTAACTTTGACACCAATTGGATAACCACGTCTAATCTTAAATGCGGATACTGATTTCTTTGCAAGGGTGATAACTGGCCTTTGACCAGAAATCCATCCTATCTGCTCAACTATCTTGTCAATCACTCCTTTACTCGTCACAGCCTCACCGGCACCCACATTCACGACCACCTTGACAATTCGAGGAACTGCCATAGGATTATCAATTGCAAGGTCTACCTTAAGCTTGCTCATTACTTCTTTTTGGTAAAATTCTTGAAAATTCATATTTAAAATAGATATTTATATTGTCACACCGCTTACTTTTGCAAATCTAACTTTTTTATTTTTCTCAATCTTAAATCCTACTCGAGTCGTCTTCTTAGTCTTCGGACAAACAAGCGCCACATTCGCAACTGGCAAGGCTCGTGGAAGATCCACAACTCCACCCTGGGGCATCTGCTCATTTTTCTTCACGTGCTTTTTATACATATTTACATTCTCAATAACAATTTTGTGGGCTTTTGCAAAGGTACGGATTACCTTGCCCGCGCGACCAGCATCTTTACCAACTGTAACTCGTACTGTATCTCCTTTTTTAATTTTCATATTATTAGTAAATCTCCTCAGCCAAACTTGCAATCTTGTTAAATCCCTGGTCTCTGATTTCTTTAGCGATGGGGCCAAAAATACGAGTTCCTCGTGGCTCTTTGCTTGTCTTAGTCTGAAGCAATACGCATGCATTATCATCAAATCTGATATAGCTACCATCTGTGCGTCGCTTTTCTTTTCGAGTTCTCACAATCACAGCATGCACTACCTCTCCCTTTTTGACCTGTGCATAAGGGATAGTCTCGCGAATTGTAATGGCTATCACGTCTCCAATATATGCATATTTGCGGTTGCCAGCACCTGGCATACCGATCATCACGGCTTGCTTGGCACCGGTGTTGTCTGCAATCTCTAAATTTGATTTGAGCTGTAACATATTTTTATTTCTTAAGAACTTTATCAACAAGCGTGAAATGCTTATTTTTTGAAATGGGCCTTGTCTCACGAATATCAACTACATCGCCAATTTTTATATCTTCACGTGTGCTATGTGCCCGGAACTTTTTGTGTCTCGTGATAACTTTTTGGTATTTAGGATGTCTAAGCTTTGTCTCAACACTTACAGTTATTGTATTGGCTGATCGGGCTGAAACGACGGTTCCTGTTAATATTTTTGCCATATACGTTTATTTGATTTTTAATTTATTTGCCTTTTACCTTTGCTTTTAATTCTTCAATTTGTTGTTTTTCTTTTTTAACATTCATGATAGTTAGAATCTGAGCCAACTCTCGCTTTTTTTTTGAAATCATATTCGTGTCTTTTGCTGGATTAACAACTCGCTCGAGAATAAGCTTTGCTACCTCACTACGCAATTTAGCTTCATCCTTTACAAGATCGGCGATAGACTTTGTATCCAACTTTTGAATTGATTTTTTCATAGATGCTTTTTGACAACTTTTGTGCCAACAGATAGCTTTGATGCTACAACTCGAAATACCACACGTGCATCTGCCTCAGATAACCCATCCAACTCAAATAACATTCGGCCAGGCGACACAGATGCTGCAAAATGAGACACATCCCCTTTACCAGCTCCCATGGTGACCTCAGGCGGCTTTTTGGTAATTGGCTTATCCGGAAATATGCGAATCCAGTACTTGCCATTTTTGCGAGTCGCACGAGCAAATGCCACACGACAAGCTTCAATCTCACGATCTTTAATCCATCCAGTATCCATGGTCTTAAGTCCCATACTGCCAAAGTTGAATGTATCGCCCTTGACGGCAATACGACGCCACGTACCACGAAATTGTTTTCTATGTTTTTGTTTTTTTGGTGCTAACATATATATTTTTACTTATTAATCCATACCTTAACCCCGACATATCCTGATCTTGTAAGAGCTGGATATGCTGCATACTCCACATCTTCGCGTATTGTTGACGCTGGAATTGTGCCCAGGAAATACTTCTCACGACGGCTAATCTCCCGCCCTCCAATTCGACCACCAAGTTGAATCTTCACACCACGCCCACCCGACTCCATCACACGATTCATAGTGCTGTGGACGACCGATCGGTGGGGAAAATTGCGAACAAGCTTCTCAGCGACAGACTGGGCTACATAATATGCATTCAAAAATGGTTTTTTGACGGGCTCGATCTTAAGGTCGACTTTTACTTCTTTCTGTCCTTTTTTGGATGTTGGAGCAAGATCTTTGATGATTGCTTCCTTCACCTCTTCAAGACCCCGTCCTCCGCGACCGATGATCATTCCAGGCTTCACTGAATAAATAATGACAGTTATCTTATTGATTGCGCGCTCTATATCGACGTTGGTCACTGATGCATACTTGAACTTTTTCATAAGCCGGTCTCGAATCACAATGTCTGACTTTAGTGTGTCTCGGTATAGCTTTTTGTTGCTGAAAAACCATCTGGAATTCCAGTTGTAAAGTATTCCGAGCCGCAAACCTTTTGGATGAACTTTTTGTCCCATATCTTATTTTTTAGCTTTTGTAACTTTTGACTTTGGTTTAATTAAGGTTGATTTCGCCTTCACTGGCGTTGACTTAGCTACTGTTTTTTTCTCTACCTGTGGTTCAATAGTAGATAGTTCTTTTGGTGCGCCCTTTGCTTTACTTTTTTCAACGTATCCACTCTCTTTAGCCTTTAGTGTAATACTAATATGTGAAAATCGACGTGCAAACTGGCGCGCAGTACCACGTGCACCGGCCTGATATCTTTTAAGCTTTGAGCCTTCATCTATCGCCACTTTGACGAATGATAAAGAAGTTGAATCAACGCTCAGCTTAGCGGTAGCCGCAGCGATTGCTGAACCCAACGCTTTGTACACAATCCGTGCGCTTTTTCGTGGTGTATATCGCAGATACTCAACTGCCGCGTTCGGCGTCAAGTCTGTCAGATTAGCAACCAATAGCCTCAACTTCTTGGGCGTGATGTGTACATTTCTTATAATGATTTTAGATTCCATATATTTTAATCGTTAATTTATTTGGATTTGCGTCTTTTGATAATTAATTTGTTGCTCCATTTTACTTTTGAGCGTGTGCGACCTCCATGGGCTGATTTACCCCATGGGGTTTTAGGATGCATACCCTGACCTGATCTGCCCTCTCCTCCACCGTGTGGATGAGAACTTGGATTCTGTGCCACTCCACGAACAGTTGGTCGAATACCCATAAGTATCTTGCGACCCGCTCGTCCAATCTCTTGATACTTGTGCTCGATATTGCCTACCATACCGACTGTCGCCATACATTTTTTAGGCACCCGCCTGACCTCGCCAGATGGCAGCTTGAGATGTACATACAGATCTTCTTTTGCCATGACGACTGCGGCATTACCTGCTCCTCGTACCATCACTCCACCTTGGCCCGGATACAGCTCTATATTATGTACTGTGGTGCCGAGGGGCATACTCTCAAGCGGCAGTGCATTGCCTACCTTCACATCTACATTCTGACCCGCTATTATCGTCTCTCCCACCTTTAGATCTTTCGGGTGAAGAATATATCTTTTTTCTCCATCTGCGTACTCAACGAGTGCAATGTGTGCATTGCGGTTTGGGTCGTACTCGATATTGATGATCTTACCCAGTACGTCATACTTATTCCGCTTAAAGTCGATGATTCGATAAAATCTCTTCTGCCGACCTCCCTGATGGCGAACTGAGATAGTGCCTGAATTGTCCCGTCCTGAGTGCTTTTTGAGAATTTCAATAAGCGGCTTGTGTGGCTTATCTGTCGATTTGTATAATTGGGTTTTCATAGATTTTTTTTAAGTTTGTGGAAAAAGATCAATTGATCCCTTGGTAACTTTGACATATGCAATCTTGCGATTTGGTAGTGTACGAGGAATCATACGGCGCCCTGTACGCTTTACCTTGCCTTTACGATTGGTAATCTTAACCTCGGAAACCTCAACACTATATAGGCTCTTGAGGGCTTCGGCTACCGAATTCTTGGTTGCACGTGCCGCTACCTCAAACATATACACTTTGTTTTGTGCATTCTGAGATGCTTTCTCGGTCACGAGCGGCCTTATCAATATATTGTTAATCTGCATGTTGTGCTCCTTTCAGATGATCAATCAGCTCACCAAGCGCGTGCTTGATGAAAATTACTTTGTTGTTTTGCATCAGAATATACGGATTCACTGTCTTGGCACTTGTCAGAGTTACCCCTTCTATATTTGCTGAAGCTCGTCCAAGATTGCCAGATCCGGCCTTACCAAAAATAACCAATACCTTCTTATCCACTAAGTCAAGTTTTTTAAGAAGCGTTGCCACATTCTTGGTCTTTGCTTCAATCTCAAGACTCTTGTCAACAAGGCCCAAAAGCTTCTGCTCCTTGGCACTGACAGATAGTGCACCAAGTAGGGCGCTTCTTTTCTGTTTTTTATTGAGTTTGAGACTCATATCTCGCGGCTTTGGACCAAATGTAATTCCACCACCGACGAAGATAGGAGCTTTGCGAGCACCGTGCCTGGCCCGCCCTGTACCTTTCTGTCTGTAGATCTTGCGGGTTGATCCAACCACTTCAGAGCGTGTCTTTGTTGAGGCATTACCTTGTCTTTGATTTGCAAGATACACACGTATGTATTGAGCAAGTAGAGCAGGTTTCACCTCAACTCCAAAAACATCTTTCGGAAGTGCTACTGTGTCGCGTTTGGCGCCTTGCATGTCAAATACTGAAAGAGACAAAGTAGATCCAGTCGAAGCTGCTGCGGGTTTCTTAGCCACAGATGCTTTCGCAATAGACTTTTTAACCACTGGTACCGCTTTCACGGCTGGTTTAGCTACGACTTTTTTTGATACTGATTTTTTTGCTTCTGTCATATATTTACTTAATTTTTCTCCTCTTCAATTACTTCTTCTTTTGGCTCTTCTTGTACTTCTCCTGCGCTCTCCTCTACCTTTACCTCATCATTTGACTCGGCGTCTTGTGCTGTCACTTCGACAGCTTCTTCCTCTTTTGATTCCTCAACCACCTCTGTTGCTTCACTTGCTGCGGCAACCGGCTCTTCAACCTTAGCGTCTGACTCCTCGTCCCGTGAAGCTTCAGCGGAGTGGGATTCTTTAACTTCTACATCTTCAGTTTTTTCATCTTGTGGCGCTTCAACTTGCTTTTCCTCCGGTGCTTGCGCTTCAACTACTTGCTCTACGACTTCATCAACTTTCTCCTCGACTACTGGCTCTTCTTTTTTCACTTTACTGAGACTGTCATCTGAAGTCTTTACCTCCACAAACCAACCAGTGGCACCTGGAATGACTCCTTTGACAATCAGCTCGTGCTCTGTGGCTTCAACTACTTCAAGTCCTTGCAGCGCTACTCGATCACTACCCATACGCCCTGCCATCTTCTTGCCTTTTACTACTCGGCCTGGGGTTGTACCTGTCCCAATTGATCCTGGAGCACGTGCGCGGTCGGATTGGCCGTGAGTCTTGGGTCCTCCATGGAATCCATGCCGCTTCATACCGCCTTGAAATCCTTTACCTTTTGATGTGCCAGTCACTGTCACTTTGTCGCCTGCTGCAAACCATTCAGATGGTGTGATCGCGTCCCCAATGTATAGGGTGTCCTCCCCAATCTTCACGCCACGGCGACCCTTATCTTCCACAAACTCCATGTCTGCTGCATACTTATCAAGACGAAATTCACGTAAAAAACGAAGCGGGGCTTCAATCCCCGCTTTTTTTTGCTCTCCAAGTTGTGGCTTTTTGATATGCTTGGCTGTTCCGAATCCAAGTTTGAGTGACATATAGCCATTCTTATCCTGAGATTTGATATCCAAGAGGTAACATGGGTCGGTGGCAATATGTGTCACCACAAGCCGCGCGCCGTCTGGTGCGAAAACCTGCGATTGAGACTGTTTGGTGCCTAATATGAATCCTGCCATGAGTATATATTTTTGAATCTTCTGAATACTATTTTCGGGGCAAAAAAAATAGCCCCAGATTGGGGCTAAAAATTGCCAATCCGAGAAATTAGTAAACAGCTTGTTTTTCCTGTGTTGCGAGGAAAAATGTCATTGGCAATATTATATATGACTACCTCCTCAAGGTCAACTTGTTTTATGATTTTACCCGTTTCTTATTCTTCTGAATAAACAAGTCAAAAACAGCATATATTATCTAAATATATCCTCTATATTATCCTATAGTTGAATAATTAGCCTTCTTGAGCTATAATTTCTGAATGGCAATTGAACGAATTAGCTTTCGCCGTCCAATGCAGCTGCCAGAGCCGGATGGACCAACACCTGTTGTAGATGTAGTTGGTTTTATTGCAAGAGCAGTTCATCTTAAACAAGCCGATATTCGCCCTCTTCAACCTGGCACTACCACCAGAGTTTGCGCTCTTATGGAAGATGACGGAAAAAGAACTATATATGCTGATGTAACTCCGTTAGATGAAGCCCATCTTTGGCAAGTTAGAGATGTAATGTTTGGAGGCGGAGTTGAGACGCTTGTTACGCTTCCCAGGGAAGCAGCAGAAGTAATCGTATCTAGTGTAGAGACAGATGATCCTGATATTCATGCCCCAGTACGAACAATAGAGGTTGTAGTCTTTGATTCTGAAACGAGTATTTTTGGAAACATTCCAAAGTAAGTATGGCGACCGAAGATTTACATCTTCACTTCGATCTCGCAGCCAGCAGGCAGCTCAAGGTGCATGAGAGAATCAATCGTCTGGTTGGTGGGATTCTGGATATCGAGAAAGCGCTTGTGAATTATAAGACCAAAGTGTTCTCTAGCGTCTTTATCAATGTAAGGGGATTTATTTACTGCGTACACCTCGCGACGGGTGGGAAGTGGCACTGGCCCAATGACAGATGCGCCTGTCTTCATTGCAACATCTACAATCTTCTGACATGTGTCATCAATCAGCCTATGATCATAGGCTTTAAGTCTGATACGAATACGACCTTTGGGCATAGTGTAAATGTGCGATTTCTAAAACAGCAAAACTATCTTTTGGACTTACAGGTAAGGCTTATTTGATGACCTTGGTCACCACACCTGCTCCTACTGTGTGTCCACCTTCTCGGATTGCGAATTTGAGCCCTTGCTCAAGTGCAACTGGATAGATAAGTTTGCCTTCAATCTTGATATTGTCACCTGGCATCACCATCTCCACATCAGCTGGCAAGGTGACCTCACCGGTCACATCAGTTGTGCGGATGTAGAATTGTGGCCTGTAACCCTTGAAAAATGGTGAATGTCGTCCGCCCTCTTCTTTTGTAAGGACATAGATCTCAGCTTCAAATTCAGAGTGTGGTGTGACTGAGCCTGGCTTAGCGATGACCTGCCCACGCTCTACATCGGTCTTCTCGATTCCTCGAAGAAGAAGTCCCACATTATCACCTGCTCGACCCTCGTCCAGTAGCTTTCGGAACATCTCGATACCTGTGACGATTGTCTTCTTGGTGTCTTTGAGTCCGACGATCTCAACCTCTTCATTGACCTTGAGTACTCCTCGCTCCACACGGCCTGTGACGACTGTACCTCGACCCTGAATGGTGAATACGTCTTCAATAGGCATCAAAAATGGCTTCTCAATATCTCGGACTGGATCAGGCACATACTCGTCAACTTTGGCCATAAGCTCTTCGATTGCTTTTACAGCATCTGCATCACCTTCGATTGCCTTAAGGGCTGAGCCTTTGATGACTGGGATCTCATCGCCTGGGTAATCATACTTCTTGAGAAGATCTCGGATCTCCATCTCAACGAGCTCAATGATCTCAGGATCAGATACCATATCAGTCTTATTCAAGAAGACGACGATTGCTGGTACATTGACCTGCTTGGCGAGAAGGATGTGCTCTCGAGTCTGAGGCATAGGACCATCTGGCGCAGATACCACAAGAATAGCACCGTCCATCTGGGCGGCTCCTGTGATCATGTTTTTGATGTAATCAGCGTGTCCTGGCGCATCTATGTGTGCGTAGTGACGCTTTTCTGTCTCGTATTCTGTGTGGGAGAGATTGATAGTCACACCACGAGCTTTCTCTTCAGTTGCCTTATCAATATCTGCATAGCTTAGTGCTTTTGCAAAGCC
>CAYOAI010000011.1:0-32029 GCA_964401915.1 uncultured Gammaproteobacteria bacterium | reverse complement strand
GAAAAATGAATCTCTCAATTTTGGATACAAAAGGCGAGATTCTGGCTGTATCTCAGTTCACACTTGCCGCAGACCTTAAAAAAGGTCGTCGTCCCTCATTTATAAATGCTAAGGAGCCCATCGAGGCCAAGCGCATGTATGAGTTTTTTGTGGAAAGGCTTAAATCTCACGGAATAGTTGTCAAGACGGGCACGTTCGGCGCCGATATGCAAGTCTCAATCGTCAACGAGGGCCCGGTGACAATTATTGTGGATACGAAAATGATGAAATAGTTCGAGACCGAACATCTTTCCAATTCTTAAGAAGATAAATTGCTCTACTACTTACCCTTGCTTCCTTTTTTTTTACCTTTATCCATTCTTTCAACCGCACCTTTCACTGCTCGTCCTTCATTATATCCCCAGGTTCTCGCCGCTCTTTTGCTTTGATAGCGATGAGGATCCCTTTTTGGTCTTGGCTTCCATGCAGCCAAACTCAACATAAGAAGTGTCGACGGAATAACCATAGTATCGAGAACTGGTCTTGCTAAGTCGATCCCTTTTGCATTGATTCCCTGTTTAAATCCAGTAAATCGCTCTGACATATTCAAATATTATACACCCTATAGAATGAAAATGCAAGACTATAAGCCTATTAAAGAGGGCGGATCTGGCCAGTGCCTTCGACTATCCACTTATAGCTCGTGAGTGCTTCAAGACCCATGGGTCCACGAGCATGTAGTTTTTGCGTGCTGATGCCTATCTCGGCGCCAAGGCCGAACTGTGCACCATCGGCAAATGCGATCGATGAGTTCACGAATATGCATGCTGCATCCACCTCGCGCTCGAATCTTTCGATAGAATTTTTATCCTTCGCCACTATTCCCTCACTGTGCCTGGAGCTGTTGACCCGAAGATATGAAAGTGCCGCGTCAAGCGAATCGACAGTCTTAATAGACAATATAAGATCCATATACTCAGCCCCAAAATCTTCTTCGACTGCTTTTTTAAGCAAACTTTTATCGTAGAACTTTGTCAGCTCAGCATATGAATTCTCATCTGCTCGAATCTCGACATTTTGCTTCTCAAGATCTCCCACAAGCTTCTGCAAATTACTGATTTGGTCTTTGTGGATGATGAGTGTATCAAGCGCATTACATACACTGGGGCGACGAGTCTTGGCGTTATCTATGATACCGGCCGCCATAGACACATCTGCACCCGAGTCCACATAGATATGACATACTCCCCGACCAGTCTCGATCACCGGAATTTGCGCCGTATTCCGTACATACTCAATAAGCTCGGCACTACCTCGCGGTATAATGACATCAACTAGCCCATGCGCCTTCATCATCGCCGATACAGCTTCACGATCATTGGATAAAAGATAGACAACGTACGGATCAAGTTTATGTTTGACTAATACTCTTTGGATTACTTCCACAATTGCCCGATTGGAACAATCTGCAGCAGACCCTCCCTTGAGTACACTGGCATTACCGGACTTGAAGCAGAGAGAAAACACATCTGCCGTCACATTGGGACGTGCCTCATATATCATACCAACAACACCGAGGGGTAGTGAGACTTTTTTTATCTTAAGGCCATTGGGACGTTGCTTTTCCTCAAGAACTTTGTTAAGCGGAGTCTCAAGCTGTGAGACAGTCTTCATATCATCAGCTATCCCACGAATTCTGTCTTCTGTAAGAAGCAGTCGATCGTGCAGCGGATCACTCGAGTCCATCCGGCTCAGATCTTTTTTATTTTCAGCAAGTATATCCTCAGTACCTTCTACCAAAGCATCAGCGCAGTCAACAAGCACTGTATTTATGACATCTATATCGACTTTTTGCAGCGAATCCGCAGCCTCTTTTACTTTTTGTAAATCTGTAAACATTGTATCTTTTATATCCATGGTTTTATTTGTTTAATTCCTGAGCACGTATAAGAGCTTTATCGAGGGCTGATTTAAATATCGCGTCAAATCCATTGTGTTTTATATGGTCAAGCGCCGCCTCAGTCGTCCCACCGGTGGATGTAACCTGTGCGCGAAGTGCTGCTGGCGACTGATTACTCTTATCAAGCAGTGTGGCTGCGCCAATAAGCGTCGCGCGGGCTACAAGAGCCGATTGCTCATCACTAAACCCAAGCTCCTGCGCCTTCTCCTGCAGAATCTCGGTAAGATAGTAAAAATAAGCTGGGCCCGATCCGGAAAGTACAGTAAGTGCGTCCAACATATCTTCATCCTCGACCTCAAATTCAACTCCCCACAGGGCAAATAAGCTTTTCATCTCGTCTTTCTCTGAGATCTCTATGCCATCAGCAATCCAGCCCACCACCCCACGACCAACCGTCAGTCCGATATTGGGCATTGCTCGTATTACTTTCTTAGCTTTCAAATTCTGTTTTAAGCGTGAGATAGTCACACCAGCCATAATCGAAACAATGAGTCTATTATCACAAAGTCCGTCAATCGACTGTGCAAGTTCGACAAACGACTGTGGCTTAACACAAATAATTACAATATCTGAATCTTCCACACACACCTCTATACTTCCAGCTCTTTGAGCAGAATCAATATCTGAAAGTTTTTCAGGGGCACTGTCAAAAACCCGTAGAGCATCTTTTGAATACTGCTTACTAAGTGCTTTATATATCGCACTACCCATCACTCCAAACCCGATAATTCCGATTTTTTTCATTCTAAATACAGATAATCATAATGTATAAATGGCTTCTTATCGTGTTTGCCAATATATTCACGAGCTATATCTGAGCCATATTGTACTTTCCCAAATCCAATTCGTATGTCGCGATCATCTCGAATCTCCACAATGTCTCCTGCCTCAAAATCTCCCTCAATCTTCACAATTCCAATAGGTAGTAAGCTTGCTACTTTCTCTTTCTGAATCAATGTACCTCGTGCGCCTTCATTGATATATACGACTCCATTTGCGTGCTCTTTGGAATGAGCTATCCATTTTTTGATTGTGGACGTTTTCTTTGCAGGACGAAAAGTAGTGCCGTGCATACCTCCACGTTGTATGTCCGAAAGCCCAAAGTCCGATACTGCCATAATTACTGTCTGAATCCCCAAGACTGCCATTTGCGCTCCGACCGTACACTTAGTCATCATTCCTCCACGTCCAAATTCAGATTTTTCATTTTTGATATGCTGCTTCCATGTACTGTCTCCAGGCAAGATTTCCCTCAACACCGCATCATTTGCATCATCTGTGTATACACCTTTGACCGTCGTCAATATAAAAAGCATATTAGCGTCCATCATGCTGGCCACAAGGCCTGCTAGCTCATCATTGTCAGTGAACATAAGCTCAGTCAAAGATACCGCATCATTCTCATTGACAATGGCAACCACATTGTTATTCACTAAATTTTCAAAGCATTGCCTTATATTTAAGTAATGGCTTCGACTTCTAAAATCATCTTTTGTAGCGAGAATCTGCGCACAAAGCAGATCATGCTTTGCAAATGCCGCTCGATACGTCTCCATAAGTAGAACCTGCCCGATGGATGAAAGCACCTGTCGCTTTCCCACTTCACTTGCGACTTTTGCATGATCTATGAGACCACGCGCAAACCCCATCGCGCCGGAGGAGACAAGTATCACCGCGTGCCCTGCTTTTTTGATGTCGGAAATTTGACCTACGAGGGCATTAATCGCATCAGTATTTACTGATCCGTCTAAATTGGTAATTGCATCTGTGCCGACTTTAACGACAATTAGTTTCGATTTGGTTATCATATCAATGATATTTTAAATTATAAGGCTGTGATAATGTGAGTATAATTCACCCTTTTTCTGGAGTCCAGAAGTCGGCGCCTGCAGCATCCCAAGGAAGTCGCTGCTCATCAGGAGCCTCTTGATTGAAGGTTTGATTAACAAGGTAGAAGATAGATCCGGATTTTGGAGAAAGATTCACCACTCCATGCGCTACTCCACGAGGAATGTGTACAAGTCGAGAATTGCCAGCTCCCAGAACAATTCGCATTTTCAGATTGCATGTTGGGGATTTCTCCCTGATATCCCAAAGGCCAAGTAACATGTGGTCATCAGGCGACACATACCACACATCCTCCTGATTATAGTGAAGATGCCACGCTTTTGTCGCACCGCCCAAAAGCTTCGACCTGTTGATCTGACGAAGTTTAAAATCAGGTAGTATCTCAAGCGCTCCATCACTGGTCAACCGAACAAGTTCCTCAAAAGTACCGTCTTCTCCTGCCATACGCTTGATGTCAATAATCTTGACGTTATCAATCAGCTTTTGCTTTACATAGTCCTGCACAAAAAGCTGATCCTGTACCTCGACAATAAGATCGTCGCGGGATATTTTTGCCATATTTTTATTGTAGAGTATTTATAGATATTTTTGTGATGTATTTGTGCCAACGGGGGGAGTCGAACCACCGACCTATCGCTTATGAAACGATTGCTCTAACCGCTGAGCTACGTTGGCGTGGGCTCACGCATCTTTTCAAAGAATTGATTCATATTATAGTACAGACTATAATTACATTCAATGTACGAGCGCGTCGATCTATCAATCATTATCGTATCTTACAATACGGCAAGCATCACAAAAAACTGCCTTGAGTCAATCTGGAAATCACTCGCTCTGAGCGACACAAACTTTTCCTGGGAAATCATCGTTGTGGACAACAACTCAACAGACGATAGTGTAAAAATGCTTCAAATACTTGAAAAGAAAAAAGAAAATAATCTAAAGGTTGTCGTCAATACCACAAACCTTGGATATGGCACCGCAAATAATCAGGCGGTAAAAAAAGCATGTGGTGAATACATCTTGCTCCTTAATTCAGATATCGAAGTTGTTGGCACGGCGATACCGACTCTATTTGAGTTCATCAAAGACAAGGGCTGTAATTTTGTAGGAGGCAAACTTCTTAACTCAGACCAAACTCCACAATTCTCATGTGGCCCTTTCTATACGCTTCCCGTCGTGTTTGCTCAGCAGTACCTGCGAGGTGATTATCTTGGTATTACACGCTACTCCCCCCAAAATGTCAGAAAAGTAGACTGGATTTCAGGAGCTTGCATTATGGGAAATAAAAAATCTTTCCAAGCCCTTGATGGATTTGACGAGAATATATTTATGTATTTTGAGGAGATTGATTTATTCTATAGAGCCAGCAAACATAATATGAGTGTATATTTTTGCCCCAAGGCGGAATTTATCCACCTTGAGGGTGCCTCTTCGGGCCAAAAAAGATCGTACCAGATTGAACATGTTTACGGAGGGTTTGTATACTTCTATAGAAAGCATTATGGTAAAGCACAGTTTTTTTTACTCAAAATTTTGCTACAATTAAAAGCAAGAGTTGCAATTTTACTTGGCCACATTACCAAAAACGAATATCTCACAACCACCTATGAAAAAGCTATTACGCGCCTTAAAGTGGATTGACGACAATCTGATACATATCTTCTTTATCGGATTCATAATCCTCACCTCTCTTATGCCAAAGTATCCCCTTCTACATGTGAATTACACCTATATAAAAGTTCGAGTTGATGACTTCATCATAGTCGCCATGGGAGCTGTATTCTTGCTGCAGCTTGCAAGGCGAAAAGTACGCCTTCGGACAGCCTTTTTACCCCATGTTCTTATCTTCTGGGGAGCAGTATTTCTGTCATATTTTTGGGGAGCATACATTCAAAACACAGTTGCGGTAAAAAATCTTGGCCTACTCCACTCACTTCGTCGAGTGCAGTATATGGCGATATTTTTTGTAGCTGCATCAGTCGTCACGTCAGAAAAGCGTTTTATGAAGTATATGGCGGTCTATTTGGGGACACTATTTGTCGTCTGCTTATATGGGTTTGGGCAGAAGTTTTTGGCATTTCCCTCAATTCAGTCAATGAATGCCGCATATGTGGATGGACGACTTCTCACACTAAATCCAGAAGATCGGGTTAATTCTACATTTGGCGGACATTTTGATCTTGCCGCATATCTTGTCTTCTCAATACCACTTATACTCGGCTATTTCTTCTACGAGGGGAAAAAGAAATTTTTTGCACTTTTTATTCTCGCACTTACTGTAATGCTTTATACGGCTGCGAGATCTTCATTTCTGGCCTATTTAGTTGTCATCACGCTCTTTTTGCTTTATCTTCGTCGCTTTAAACTTTATATTCTTGTAATTATCCTGACTGCCGGTCTTCTCTTTGTGACTGGAGACACGACCCGTAGATTTCAGCAGACATTTCAATTCAAGACAGTCTTCGTGAACAACCAGACAGGGGCTACTGTAATCGATCAAAAGATATCTGCAAAAAAATTAGCAGCTGGCGATCTAAAAATACCGCTTGCCACAAAAAAAACTCAAACAGTAGCAGGAGATGCAAAGAAGATTTATATAATCGCCCATCAGCAGGCTGCGGAGGAAGCAATCGTGAAAGGAAAAAAGTCAACTGAAGCTCAACTTAATGAAAGGGCCAAAGAAATAGCCAAAAATCTTGTTCCACAAAAAATGCTACTTTGCGATATCTCATGTGCCACCAGACTTCAGCTTGAATGGCCACGAGCAATGGCAGCTTTTGAAATAAATCCAATTCTGGGAACAGGACCCTCTTCACTTGGAGAAGCGACCGACAATAATATTTTAAGACTCTTTGGTGAGTTCGGAATTTTCGGTGGACTTTCTTTTTCGTATTTAGTTTTTTCAATTACAAGACTCGTCTGGAAAAAAGCAAAAAAAACAGATAGAAATACGCGCTACATCATGTTTGGATTTGTCTTTGCCATAATTAGCCTTATTATTAACGCGCTCTATGTGGACCTTTTTGAGGCATCAAAAATGGCATATAATCTTTGGCTTTTATCAGGTTTATTTGTTGGGTATATTGCAACAGTCAATAAGGATAAATCAACTTCATGAAAATAGGAAGTAAAAGTAATTTAGGAAAGCTCGACTTTCTATCTATCGCATGCATTATTTTAATAGGGCTTACTTTGCGACTTTATCCCTTCAGAGCAAATGCACCAATCGCAGATCTCTACTCGGGGCAACAAGCAAGTACAGCGGCAGTCGCCCGCAATTTTGTAGAGCATGGATTTGATCTCCTACATCCTCGTTCAAACAGTCTTGCTCCGATAAGTAGCGCTCAACTTGACAATCCAGAAGGATACAGAATGGCAGAATTTCCTATTTATAGCGCTATCTTTGCCGCTGGCTTTCGATACTTGCCACTTTTGTCACTTGAAGACTGGGGCCGAGCAATAAACATATTGTTCTCATTAATAACAATTACTATCGTCTACTACTTCTTATTCAAGGAACATGGCCAAAAAGCGGCTATTGCTGGGTCTCTCGTCTATGCAGTTTTCCCATTTTTTGTTTTCTTCTCAAGAATTATATTACCCGATACCACTGCGCTTGGATTTGCGCTTATATCTCTCTTCTTTTTATATTTATTCGCTGACTCTACATCACATGCAAAAAAAATAATTTTCTTTTGTCTTTCAGTATTCTTACTCGCCCTGGCTGGACTTACAAAACCATATATTACAATCTATAGCATCGGTAGTTTTTATCTTTTTGCTCGTGCATATGGGTGGGGCTTTCTAAAAAAATTTCAGTTCTATATTTACTTCTTACTTGCTTTTTCGCCTTTAATTGCCTGGCAAATTTACATACAAGGGTATCCTGAGGGAATACCCGCAAGTAAGTGGCTTATGACATCCGGAGTAAATACAGCAACAGACATAAAAAACACATTTTTTACACCTCTTTTTTTTCGACAAGTTTTCTACTCAAATATAAATAATCTAATCTTTGGAGGATATTTGAGTGTATTTTTTGTTGTTGGAATTCTCACAAAAATCAAAAAATATTTTCTCTACTCTTTGTTTGCCGGAGCAACCGCTTATCTTCTTATCTTTCAAACTGGCAATATTGAGCATGTCTACTATCAAATCCTCATACTTCCAGTTCTTGCCATGTTTGTCGGAATTGGAATCTCCACTATTATTTCAGAAACCAAGCTACTCATAAGTCCGCTTTTTTGTTGGATTATCGTGATTACCCTATCAATATTTTCATTTTATATATCGTATCTTCAGGTGAGAGGATTTTACCTATACTCCACCGATCTCGTCAAGATAGCCAATATCGTGACCGACCTCACTATCTCAAGCGACAAAATAGTCACCGACTCAAATGGTGACGCGACATTATTGTATTTGGCGGGGCGACGCGGGGCACCATCTTTTTACACTTCTTTTGATGGTCTTCGGCAGCGTGGCTACACATACTTTGTGACTTTCAGGAAAAATATATCAGAAGATGAGCTCGATAAAAATCGTCTTGATGTAGTATTTCAAAACGACAAGTTTACACTGATCAAAATCAATATATGAAAATATTGATGGTGACTCCGTATCTACCCTTCCCTCCAGCATCAGGCGGACAGATTCGCACACTCAATCTTCTAAAACACTTGAGTAAAAACAATGAGATCACACTTGTATGTCTGTACAAATATGAGAGTGAGAAAAAATACGTGTCTCATCTGCAGAGCTTCTGTCAAAATATTTACCTCTGCAAAAGAGCCGAGAATCCATGGAAGCTCAATCTAATATTAAGGGCTATTTTTTCGACACAGCCGTTTCTCATAGTGCGCAACTTCTCAACCGAGGCACAATTGAAGCTAAAGACAATACTTGAGTCAGAAAAATTTGATGTCATTCATGCCGAGACTTTCTATGTCATGCCGCATATTCCAAAAACCAAAATTCCAATTCTTTTAGTTGAACAGACAATTGAATTTAAGGTATACCAACACTTTGTTAATTCTATCTCACCTATTCTCAAACCATTCTTTTACATCGATATACTCAAGCTCAAGTTCTGGGAACAGTACTACTGGAAAAAAGCTACTCGAGTCGCCACAGTATCTGATTCAGATAAGAAAATCGTCAACAAGATTGAGCCCAATATTGTGCCATCTGTCATACCAAATGGAGCTGGTGCCGAGATGATATCTCATGTTTTTTGGGAGAAGGATCTGAGCAAACCGCAACTACTTTTTCAAGGAAACTTCCTGTGGCTCCAAAATACGGAAGCTGCAATATATCTTACGTCGAATGTGTTCCCAAAAATTATAAGCGAATTTCCAAATGCCACTCTCACTATAGCTGGGCAAAATATCAATAAAGTAGCAAAAAGATTCAATAAGCAAAATGGAGTTAAGGTCATTGATATTCCAGCAGATAAATCAAGCGCTGTCAAAAAGCTTTATAGATCATCGACATTGTTCCTGGCTCCAATATTTGGACCAGGTGGCACACGTCTTAAGATTCTTGCCGCTATGGCATCGGGCCTTCCTGTCATATCAACAAGAACTGGATTTGAAGGACTTAATATAGTGGACAAAAAACATGCGCTAATTGCTGAAAGTGTAGAGGGCTTTATCGAACAGATCAAATATGCCCTTTCCAACAAAAAAAGATATGAAGATATAAGATTAAATGCACACATTCTTATTGAAAATGAATATAACTGGGAAAAAATTGCCGAAAAACTAGTAAACACTTATAAAGAAATAACAAACTAACACATGGTAATTGGAGTTGATGGCAATGATGCGAATGTCACCAGTCGTGTGGGTGTTGGTGTGTATACTTTCAATCTCCTCAATTACTTTGCCAAAGTGTCCACCGCAAACCTGCAATTTGTCGTATATCTAAAAAATACACCCGCAGGTTGCCTACCGCCAGAGAGTGAGTATTTTAGATATCAAGTCGTACCTGGTCGTACGCTGTGGCTCAGTCTCTTCCTGCCACGCGTAGTTAACAAAAGTAAGAATATCGATGTCTTCTTTTCACCGGCTCACTACAGTCCTCCCAAAATACATGTTCCGCTTGTAGTCACAATCCACGACCTCGCATACTTTTACTATCCCAAAGAGTTTCTCAAGCGCGATCTATATAAACTTAAAAACTGGACGAGAAAAAGTATCCAAAATGCCCAAAAAATAATCTGCGTCTCAAAATCGACAAAAGAAGATGTTATAAAATATTACAATCCCTCAAGTGAAAAATTGGAGGTCATATACAATGGATATGAAAAAGAATATACGCCAGACATTCGACCTGAAGGTTATACCTTGCCGACCAAATCATACATCTTATTTGTCGGTACTCTGCAGCCACGCAAAAACATAGATTTCTTAGTAAGCGCTTTTTTGAAAATTCAGAACAGCAATCCAGAGCTTAAGCTTGTCATTGTAGGTAAAAAAGGCTGGCTGTATAAAAAATTATTCAAAAAAGTGAAAAAGCTCAAGCTTGAGGACTCTGTGCTATTTGCTGGATTTGTGAGTAACCCGGAACTTACCTTTCTTTACAAGAATGCACTGTGCCTGATTCATCCGTCTCTCTATGAAGGATTTGGCATACCTATACTTGAGGCAATGGCACATGATTGTCCAGTAATAAGCAGCAGCAAATCCTCTATTCCAGAAATAGGTGGAGATGCAGCGCTGTACTTTGATCCAACAGATGAGGATGATCTTGTCGGAAAGTTCAAGAAGCTTGTCGGTGATAAAAACCTCCAGCAAGCACTCATCCAAAAAGGAAAAGAGAGAGTATCAGGATTCTCATGGGAAAAGTGTGCAAGTGAGACGCTTGATGTGATTAAAAGTGCGGCAGCATAAATATGATAAAAACAGTTGAAGATAATTTCGACAAAGCCATTTGGAACAGCTGCGCTCCTCATCCACTTCAATCGTGGGAGTGGGGAGAAGCACGAGCAGCTACAGGGCTTGAAGTTGTCCGAATTGGAGAGTTCGCGGCGAACTCTCTGAAGAAGACTTTCCAACTCACACTTCACAACATGCCTCATACAAAATACAAACTTGGATATCTTGCCAGATCAGTGATGCCGAGTGATGAATTGATCGAATTTCTCAAAGAGTTTGGCAAAAATAATAGTTGTATTTTTATCAAAATCGAGCCGTATACAATAAGCTCAAAATCCGAAATCCGAAATCCGAAATTAATTCAATCTCCACATTCATTATTTCCTGAGTGGACTCTGTGGCTTGATCTCAGTAAATCAGAAGAGGCCTTACTTGCCGGTATGAAATCCAAGACGAGATACAATGTGCGACTAGCTCAAAAAAAAGGTGTCACAGTCCATGAAGCAACTAATGACGCAGGCTTTGAGATTTTTCAGAAGTTGTACTTTGAAACCTGCAAGAGACAGAACTATCATGGCCACAACTATGACTATCATAAAGCCATTTTTGACGCGCTTTCAGGTAAGATAGCGCATATACTGATTGCAACTGTCGAGAATACTCCTGTGGCAGCATACGAAGTATTTGTATTCAATGATCGACTCTACTATACCTACGGAGGCTCAAGTGACAAGCACAGAAATACAATGGCCACTAATCTGCTGATGTGGGAGACTATTCGCTTTGGCAAGAAAAAGGGAGCTAAGATGTTTGATATGTGGAACTCACTCCCCCAAGGCTACGACGCAAATCACCCTTGGGCAGGATTTACACGATTTAAAGAAGGATTCGGTGGAGAATTTATCCATCTTACACCCGGCATGGATCTTGTCATAAAACCATCTCGCTACTGGCTCTACAACAAAATATACTCCCTCCGCTCACTCCTTTTGCAGATCAAATAAATAGCTTCGATCTATTTACGAGCTTTTCCTCTAAAAACATTTGCATATACAAGTCTATGGACGTTGGCCACTGTGGTCCGAAGATCTGGATAAAAATCAAGACCATATGCTAACTGACGCACATATAGATCTCTTAAGGCCATATCTTGATGTACGCTATCATCTAGTAGGTCTATCTCTAAGGTCAGATGATCACGCCAACTTGGACGATATATTCGCACATTAAGACTCTCTGGAGATTGATAGAACCTACGTCTGCCTGAAAAGATTGGATTGACTTTAGCTGTGCCCCCAACTCTTGTAACTCTCAGCATCTCAGATAGTGTAAGACCTCCATATGGCATGTGAAAGATTGTGAAAGAAGTAATCGACTCATCAAAAAAGCCTGTTGGAAAAGGCAACGCCTGCCCAATCCCAGCCACAACTCTCTGCGCATCCTCTGGTACTCTCTCAAAATAATTTGGATCAAGTCGAACAACATCTGCAACCCCTCGTACACTTGTGGCAAATGTGCTATCCCCTGCTCCAAGATCAAGAATTCGTTTTCCCTCGAGTTGCTCATTCCCATTGCCATATCCAAAAAGTCTTCTATATGTTCTTGGTCCTCGTCCAATCCATCTTCCTTCACGAGCATATTTCCACCTTGAAAATTCAGCTGACATAGTGGATCAGATTATAGAATAATCCAAAGAATATATCAACTATAGGATAGAAGGCAGGAACGGAGAAAATCAAACCACTAATTTACTTTTTTCTTATCATCAGATGAAGCGATGAGGAGAGCGAATTCTTTGGATGGCTTGAGTGGGAACTGGAACTTGCCACTTGAGAATGATAGTGCATGTTTGAGTGCCAGATCAACGTGATCGATGAATACAAACTCAAGGTCTTTCAATACATAATCGGGAATATCTTCAAGATCCTTTTTGTTTTCCTTAGGAAGCAGTACTTTCTTAATCTGTGCTCGATGTGCGGCGATTACCTTCTCCTTGACTCCTCCTATCTCAAGTGCACGACCTCGAAGCGTGATCTCGCCTGTCATAGCTACATCTCGTCTGACTGGAATCTTGGTAAGGGCTGACACTAAGGCTGTCGTAATTGCAATACCGGCACTTGGTCCGTCCTTAGGCACTGCTCCTTCTGGTACATGAACGTGGATATCAATCTTCTGATAAAAGTCTTTAGGTAATCCGAATAGATCCCACCTTGAGCGTACATAGCTCAGTGCTGCTTGGCAGGACTCTTTCATCACGTCACCAAGTTGTCCTGTAAGACTAAGTAGGCCTTTGCCTGGCATGATCGCAACTTCGATGAAAAGTATATCTCCACCGGCCTGAGTCCATGCAAGGCCAGTCGAAATTCCTACAGTGTCCTTCTCCTCTATCATCTGAGCCGAGTACTTATAAGGCCCAAGATATTTTTGCAGGTCTGTCGATTTTATTGATTTGCTCTTCTGCTTCTTTTCGACTATCTCACGAGCGATCTTGCGGAATATTGTCGCCACCTGTCGCTCAAGCTCACGAACACCAGCTTCTCGAGTATACCGACGAATAATCATCTGCAATGCATTATCTGCAATCTTAATGTCTGAACTACTGAGAGAATGTGCTGAAAGTTGCTTTTTGACAAGGTATTTCTTGGCTATATTGAATTTCTCATCTTCTGTATACCCTGCAAAGTGAACAACCTCAAGACGATCAAGAAGTGCTGAGGGTATTGTATCCAGCATATTGGCCGTTGTGATAAAAAATACATCGCTCAGATCATACGGTACCTCAAGATAATTGTCTGAGAAGGCATGATTCTGTTGCGGATCAAGCGCCTCAAGAAGTGCAGATGACGGATCACCACGATAGTCTCGTCCAAGCTTATCGATCTCGTCCAACATAAATACAGGATTTCGCTCACCTGCCTGCTTGATTCCCTGAATCATACGGCCTGGAAGCGCTCCCACATATGTACGTCTGTGACCTCGGATCTCAGCCTCATCACGAATACCACCAAGCGATATCTTCACAAACTTTCGATTCAGTGCATCAGCAATTGATCGTCCAAGTGATGTCTTTCCAACTCCCGGTGGTCCGACAAAACACAAGATTGTGGGCTGACGACCCTTACGACCCCCGTCTTCTTCTTTTGAGGGCGACTTCTTTTTGCCATCCTTTTGCTTTCTAAGCTCAATTACGGCAAGGTATTCAAGAATACGTTCTTTAATTTTTTTCAGTCCATAGTGGTCATCGTTCAGAATCTGCTCCGCTTTTTTGATGTCAACATTGCCCTTTGAGGTGGCCTTCCACGGCAAGTCAACTAGCCAGTCCAAATATGTACGTACGTAGGACGATTCTGGATTGTATTGGGACATCTGCCCCAAGCGCTTGAGCTCCTTAATCGCTTTTTCCTCAACGTCTTTGGGCATACCGGCTTTCTTGATCTTCACTCGATATTCATTGACCTCGCTATCTTCTCCTTTTGCTCCCAACTCCTCTTCAATTGCCTTCATCTTTTCCCGCAGGAATGCATCTTTCATCCCCTGCTCAAGCTTCTTCTGAGTCTTTGACGATATATTTTGCTCAATCTCAAGAATGCGCATCTCTCGATTTATGTACTTTACCTCTTTCTTAAGACGCGCTTTTAGATCTCCTTCTTCAAGCAGATCCTGTCTCTCTTCTTCTTTAAGATCAAGTACCATAGCGACTTGGTTTGAAAAATGTAGAGGGGAGGTGATATTGAGGATATTTGCAAGGAATATGAAGTCCACAGTTTTTCCGAGATTGATTGCACGCTTAATTTGCGCAGCAATATGCTTGACCATTGCCTGAATCTCATCGTCGTCTATCGCCTCTTCTGGAATCTCAACGACAGAGACAGCAAAATATGGATCTTCCACTGTATACCGTAATATTTGTACTTTGTGCTGACCTTTGACAAGTGCGCTGATCTCTCCTTTCTCGCCAGTTATCACTTTCTCAATTGTTGCCACAACTCCGACCTTATATAGCTCATCTGCTGCCGGATCATCGAGCTTACTATCTTTCTGCATCACAAGCACTATCTTCTTATCTCGAGTGAGCGCATGATTTATAGCAAGCACACTTTTCTGTCTTCCAAATACCAAGGCATTCTCCGTACCGGGGAATACTATTCCTTCCCGTATAGCTACGAGTGGATAATCGGACTGTTCTAAGGCTCCGTATGATAATGCCATATGTATTAGCAGTATAGCAAATACTCTGCTAACTGTCAAGCGAACTTAAATATTAATTGTTGCAATAGTCTAAAGCTCATATATCGTACAAGTATTTGTATCGATATTATTCGAACTGACTAATGATACCATCAAAGTCTGTAAATCTTTCTCTGGAAATCAGCGAATCTTTCCCTTCAAGCTCAGCAACTCGCGCATGGTAGCTTGGTTTGTCTGTCTTATAGATCACGCCCAGTGGGAATTTCTCGCGGTCAAGCTCGCATGCCTTAAGAAGAGCCGTATCATGGTCGTCAGGCTTATAATTTTCCGGCAGTTTGTACGCATTCTTCAGATAATACTGGTACGTACTGACTCGATTGAAGGTCACACAGGGCTGGAGGATATTTATCAGCGAAAATCCCTTGTGCTCAATCCCGCCGCGTATAAGATCAGTCAGCTGAGCCAGCTCGCCTGAAAAGCCCTGAGCCACATATGAGGCCCCCTGTGTAATACCGAGAGTGAGTGGATTCACTGGCCGTTCAATGATGCCTGCTGGAGTGGATTTTGATATATCGCCCTCTTTTGCAGTTGGCGCGACCTGACCGGTAGTGAGGCCATAGACCCGATTATCATGCACGATCACAGTGATATCGTGATTGCCGCGCAGAGCATGCAGCAGGTGATTGCCACCCTCGCCATAACAGTCACCATCCCCCGCAACAACTATTACCGGCATTTTGTGATTGGCCAGCTTGGCACCGACAGCGTTGGCCACAGACCGCCCATGCAATGGATGCATAGCATATGCATTCAAGAAGTCGTTCATATTGCCAGAGCAGCCTATTCCAAAGATGATAAATACAGATGATGGATCATGTCCAAGTTGTGTGAGCGCGGAGGCAAGCCCCATACGAATCGGGAAATCCCCACAGCCCGAGCACCAAGTGGGCGTCTCCCCAAAAAAATCTTTATTTGTGCCTTTCATAATTTATTTTCTTTATCAGCTTTTAGTAATATACCCGACCACATCCCCGGGAAAAATAGGCCTTCCATCATATTTTAGTAGCTTTTCTTCCATGTTGATACCCGTCTGCATCCTCAGAAGCTTGGCAAACTGGCCTTCTGAATTATTCTCAACTACGATGTAGCGCTTCTTTGCGTCAAAAAGCGAGCTTATCTTTTTACTATCAAGTGGGTAAAGGTAGGTAAAATGAATAAATGAGGTCTCAATCTTGTGTTCGTTTTTAAGTATTTTCTGGGCATCGATGATCGGACCTTTTGTACCACCCCACGCGACAAATACAATATCGGATTTGTCAAAATCCCCATAAATCTTAGGCAGCGCAAAATGTTTCGCGAGATAAGTTGCGGCTTTTCGACTGCGCTTATCAACCTGCATGCGGCGGGTGTCTGGGTCCTCTGTATTATGGCTGTCCTCCTCGTGCTCGTAGCTGTTGCTTTGGTAGTAAATACCCCGCTGACCTGGGATAAGCCGCGAAGAGATTCCATCTTCGCTGTTTGCATACCGCAAGTACTTGGCACCCGCATTGGCGACTGTCTTACCACGGTCAACGACAAAGGTGCGACTGAAAGTATCTACAAGTTCACGGTCCACTGAGTAGTTCGATTCACTGATGAACTTATCTGAAAGGACGATAACGGGAGTCTGATAGATATCGGCCAGATTGAAAGCTTCGGCAGAAATCTCAAGCATCTCCTGAGCGTCCCCTGGTGCCAGTACAATCTTGGGGAACTCTCCGTGTCCTGAAAATACAGCAAACAAAAGATCAGCTGCCTCAGTCCATGTAGGTAGACCTGTGGCCGGACCAGGGCGCTGAGCGACAAATATTACAACAGGAAGCTCGGCAATACCAGCCAAAGACACCGACTCCACCATGAGAGCAAATCCACCGCCTGACGTACCCACAGCCGCGCGGACCCCCATAGCTGAGGCGCCAAGCGCATTGTTTATGGCTGCAATCTCATCCTCAGGGTGACGAACAATCATGCCGGTCGTCCTCTCCCAAGCAGCAAGTGTAGAGAATACAGTCGATGAAGGGCTCATAGGATATGCTGCATACAATCGGCAGTCGGCAATTGTGGCAGCTAGACTAAATGCATCATTTGCCGTGATCACAACACGCGCGGGTGTGGTGTCTTTTTTGACAAGGATTGATTGGCATTTGTCTTTATGATGCGCCACTATATGATCATATCCCATATGCGCAAGCTCCTGATTATAGACCACGACCTTCTCCCCTTTTCTCTCAAATTCCTTAGCCAGTATGTCGTCTAAAACTTTGATGTCTCCACCCATAAGTGCGATACTTGCACCAAGTGCTATGGTATTGCCCATCATCTTTGGTGCTTTTGTCTTATCCTGCAAAAATTGACCGAATGGAAGCTCGATCTTCACTACATTGTCTTTAAAATCAAATTCTGTAGCGTCATATGCGACAATGCTTGTTGGCGCAAGTCGACCTTTGTGCAACTCGTACGAATCTTTGTTCAGGCAAACCAAGAGATCGATTGTCTTTTTTGTCGATAATACGGGATCATCTGACACCTGCACCTCGAATGTATTATGACCCCCTCGAATCAGTGATGGGTACTCCACATATCCAAATGCGTGATATCCTGAGCGTGTCGCGATCTTTGAGAAGGTGAGGCCGGTTGTGACAATTCCATATCCTGCTTCACCGCCTACTTTCCATAAAAAATTCATGTGTATATATGCATCCTGTAACTTGTATCTTGTATCCCAAGAAGTTTGTAATTATTTTATTCTTGAGTTACAAGTTATATGATATAGGATGTGGACTAATCATAACAACATGGATCCTTGTATCCACAGTTTGCACAATGGGCGTCTACCCCACCTGCCATACCCTTCAAAGTCTTAAATCCGCATGACGGACAGATTCGGCTATTGTCGCCCGATACATCCTGCGTCTTGCTATTTTGGGAATATGCGCTTTCCATCTTTTTTATTTTCGATATATATGGCAGCTGTGGGACATGCCTTTGCTGCTTCGATAAGTGCTTCGTCAATCTCTTCATCAGTCGTGTCCAAAAATACCGCCTTAGCTTCGCCATCGAGTGTAAATGCTCGCTGCGCCACTGCCGCACATGTTGCGGCCCCAATACACAGGTCTCGATCAACCCACACACGAAGATCGCGCACAGTGACAGGTCCTGATGGCTTTTGTGGATCTTTAAGCTTTGTCATTCTTTTGTATTTTTATTGCCCGCTGTAGCGCCTCATATGATAAAAGTAGGCATTTAAGTCTCGTCGGACCGGTCGCAATCCCAATCAAATCAATCATAGCGTTTTTATCCATTTTTATCAACTCCGCAAGGCTTTTTTTCAGTACAAATTCAGAGAGTATAGATGCTGAAGCCTGAGAGAGTGCGCAGCCTTCCCCACTAAATCGCACCTCCACAACAACTCCATCTTTTACGTCAAGCTGGAAAGTCAGAACATCCCCACATAAAGGATTGCTTACTGTAGCACTGTGAGTCGGACCAGCTAAGGTACCATGATTCCGAGGCGCGTGATAATGATCAAGTATGATCTCTTGATATATTGAGGACATATCTTATTATACCGCGATCAAGCTCAAAACCAATGGAAAGGGTCGTTAAGGACTGCCCTTATATGAAGATCATGAGAGCTATAAGAAGTAGTCCAGATACACCGACAAACCATGCAGCAGTAGATGATCCGGCAGCTGGCACTGTCGGCGCTGCCTCACCTGGGGTAGATGTAGCTCCTTCCTGAGCAAGTATGATCTCTGTCGGGTTTGTACCTGGGACATCGGTTGGTGTATTTGTTGGGGTTAGTGTCGCTGTCGGTGTGACTGATGGTGTACCTGTAGGCGTCTCTGTCGGTGTGCCTGTGGGAGTCTCTGTTGGCGTTGAGGTGGGTGTGGAAGTCGGTGTGCTTGTCGGCGCAGAGCAGCATGCGGTGACACCTGGGTTTGCTTTACATTGATTCACAAAACTTGGTTGACTGCAATAAAATCTATTGTCTGTTGTAGATTGCACACACTGCAATCCGCTTGCACAAGCTATATTGGCACATCCAACCTGTCCACAAGATAATGGCTGAGTACTAGGTGGTGTAGGAGTATTAGTAGTTATTACAGGTGGATAAGGCGTCGATGTCGCGATTGGCAAAGTTACTACGGGTGGATTACCACAAACAAGATTGTCCTTTGGAGTACATACCCCAGTACAACATTGAGTGCCCTGATTACTTCCGCCACCTTGTCCACATTGAGCACCACCAGTCTTACAAGTTTTAGCACCAGTACACTCATGCTTACTCATATCACACACCCCAGTACAACATTGAGTGCCTGGGTTACTTCCACCACCTTGCCCACATGTGGCACCGCCTATTTTACAGCCAGGAGCCCCACTACACACACCGCCTGGATTTGGAATACATGATTTAGAGCAGCATTGTACACCTGATCCGCCACATGATGTGCCATTTGGCCTACACGAAGGTGTGGGTGTAGGTCCTGAAGTGCGAGTTGGTGTTGGGGAAATTCCACATGTCTCAATAGAAAAGTCTATAAATGACTGCCATGCATCGGGTGGAGGTCCTGAGCCACAGTCGATATCAATTTGCTGAGTGCCGCAATATCGCTGATTGAGAAACTGCATTCGAAAATAATCACCATTTGTATCGGGGAGTCCACCAGGACCGGTATGGGTCGAATTTGAATATCTAAACGTTACCCCGTTTTCTTGACATCCATTTGCTTGAACTCTATTTTTATGTGCCGTCTTTCCTGCGGGTGATTTATCAGTTAAGGGACAATGATATTGGTAACCTGTACAACTTTTAGGTATCGCATCAAATCCGATGTGTAGCTGCCCGCCATATGAAGTGCCATTGCCACTATTAAAATCCTTACCTGCTGCGACATTGCCCCACTGAGCTCTCGGCTTGAGCACTTGGGTAAACTGTGTAAGATATACGCCAATAATAGCACCCAGAAGAATGACAATGAGAGAGCTCAGGACAAGGATCTTTTTCTTATTTTTTTTACCTTTTTTGGAGTTGGAAGCAGGTGCGCTTATTCCTGATTTAGCGTCTATGGGGGTGAAATTGTTTGATATATACGGATCATTCCCAGCACTCATGCTTAACATGCATTATAGTGAGGTTTTTGAGTACTTGTCAACTCTGTTTTTTTACCGATGTGAGCAATATTTTTAGCGCTGAAGGATTTTGGCTGCTTTCTCGAGTCCTGTGACAAGATTATCGATATCACACGTAGTATTGTATAGAGAAAAACTTATCCTTGAAGAGGCCGGAATGCCAAGGCGAGTGTGAAGAGGCATAGTACAGTGATGCCCCGCACGAGCTGCAATATGCTGCGCCTCATCCAGAATACTTGCCACATCATGAGCATGGAAATCATAGAGATTGAAGGTTAGTATGCCTGCTCGATTATCCATAGATTGTGGCCCATAAATATGTATATTGTCGCCAAATCTATCTTTTAAAGATTTCAGAGCGTATTCAAAAAGCTTGTGCTCATGCAAAGAAATATCACTCATCCCTATTTTTTTAAGATACGTGACTGCGGCACCCAATGCTATAACCTCGGCAATTGCTGGAGTACCCGCCTCAAACTTCTCAGGCGGGTCGGCAAATGTGGTCTTCTCAATTGCGACTGTCGATATCATCTCTCCACCATATTGAAAAGGGTACATATTATCTAAGAGTTCAGACCTTCCCCAAAGCACACCTACTCCAGTCGGACCATACATTTTGTGTCCCGAGAATGCAACGAAATCAACTCCCAGATCTTCTACATTAAGTGCTATATGCCCAATAGCCTGTGCACAATCGACAATAATCACAATATTGGGATTGATCTTTTTTGCAGCTTCTGCAATCTGCCTAATCGGGTTGACTGTGCCAAGTACATTGGACACAAGCGAAAGAGCTAAGATCTTTGTCTTTTTTGTAATAATTCCGTCAAGATTGATCTCATTATTTGCTCCAAGCGCAAGGCGGCCGCTGGGGTCAATATCGATAATCTTAAAGTCTGCACCAACTTCAAAGGCAAGTTGCTGCCATGGTACGAAATTGGAATGATGCTCGGCAATCGACACCACTACTTCGTCTTTTGCCTCGACAATCTGGCGACCGAGCGCATATGCAACCAGATTGACAGACTCTGTCGTGCCTCGTGTGAATATGGTATCTTGCGGCTTTGCTCCAATAAAATTGGCAACTATTGCTCGAGCCCCCTCATACTCTTCAGTTGCTCGTTCGCTAATTCCATAGATACCTCGCTTGATATTGGCCGAATACTGTGCGTAATACTCGCACATCTTATCAATCACGCTCTGTGGTTTCAGCGTCGTAGCAGCTGAATCCAGATATATAAGCTCTGGATTGTGCTTAAAAATAGGGAAGTCTGCTTTTATTTTTTGAGGGTCAAACATATATAAAATTCAAAGTTCAAAATTCAAAGTGCAAAATGACAAATTAAAATCAAAAATGATAATGCTTTTTGTTACTTTTGCTTGTTTTTGCGACTTGGGAGGCCCTGAGCCTGTCGAAGGGAGGGAACCCACTGGAGTCAAAAACAAGGAAAAGTAAAAATTTTCTTAACTCTTTAGCTTTAAATCTAAATTAAATTCTGGTATTTTTGCTCTTATCAAATCGAGAATCTCATCCAGAAATCCCATGACTAAAAGTTTTCTTGCCTCCTCCTCTATGATCCCGCGACTTCTAAGATAAAGAAGCTGATCGGCGCTAACATTGCCGGTGGTCGACCCATGGCCACACTTGACGTCCGGCTCAAGTATCTCAAGACACGGATCTGACTCCACAAATGCACTACTACCCAACTTGAGATTTTGATTTTTTTGATAAGCATCTGTGCCACGAGCACCCTTTTCAATTCGAATAAGTCCTTTGCATACAAATTTAGAGTCATCGCCAAATACCCCTTTAATATGGAGACGAGATTTTGAACGCGGACTGATATGATGCTGATTTGTGATTATCTGATATGCGTCTCCACGATTCCCCGTGTACAGACCGTAAATTGCAAGATCGACATCCTCACTCTCAATACTAAAGGTAAAGTCGCCGGAGGTATTGTGCATGAACGCGATATACTCACCCGGCTTATCAAACACGAACTTTTGTTTTTTGGTTTTATTTAAATCTATAAATTGTTTCATATCTGGCTTACTGACCCCGACGTGACGCGGCGGGGACTGATTTCAACTGATTTTAACTAGTTCATCCGACTGACCCCTCCATCTCCATACGAATAAGGCGATTGAGCTCTATCGAATACTCAAGTGGAATCTCTCGTGCAACTGGCTCGATAAACCCATTGACCAGCAAACTCTCAGCATCAGCTTGGGATATGCCACGAGATCGAAGATAATTGATCTTTTCATCACTTAGCCGCTCGACTGTCGCCTCATGCTGGATACTGATATCTGCTTCCTTAACCTTCATATAGGGATATGTATCAGATCGCGACTTCTCGTCCAGAAGTAGAGCATCGCATGTTGTGAATACCTGTGCGCCAGTGGCACCAGGTGCAATCTGGACAAGTCCCCGATAGCTTGTTCGACCGCCATCTTTGGAAATTGATTTGGATATGATTCGAGATGAGGTATTGGGTGCAAAGTGGAACATCTTGGCTCCTGCATCTTGGACCTGTCCCTCTCCGGCAAACGCAATTGATAGCACCTCACCTCGAGCGCCCTCTCCATACAGATACACACTAGGATATTTCATCGTAAGTTGAGATCCGATATTGCAGTCAACCCATTCAATAATTGCGTTGCGATCTGCACGTGCACGTTTGGTGACAAGATTGTATACATTCTTACTCCAATTTTGGACTGTCGTGTAGCGACATCTAGCTCCTTCTTTGACAAAGATCTCAACAACAGCCGAGTGAAGAGAATCTGTGGAATAGACAGGGGCAGTACAGCCTTCAATGTAGTGGACACTTGCCCCCTCTTCAACAATGATAAGAGTGCGCTCAAACTGGCCAAAGTTTTGGGAATTGATGCGAAAGTATGCCTGTAGAGGAAGTGTTACCTTTACCCCACGTGGAACATACACAAATGATCCACCACTCCACACAGCGCTATTTAGCGCGGCAAACTTATTGTCAGCCGCTGGAATAAGTGTGCCGAAATATTCTTTGACGATTTTGGGATACTTGGCAAGTGCGGTATCCATATCACAAAATATTACGCCGAGCTTATCCAACTCACGATTCACACTTTCATACACTACTTCACTCTCATACTGCGCGGATACACCTGCCAGATACTTTTTCTCTGCCTCAGGTATACCAATACGATCATAGGTCTCCTTGATCTCAGCGGGCAAATCTTCCCATGAGTTGACCTGTCCCTCTGTTGGCTTCACGTAATAATAGATGTCCTCGAATTTAATACGGCTCAAATCCCCACCCCAGGTAGGCATCTTCTTTTCAAGAAATATTTGGTAGGCCTTGAGGCGAAGATCGCGCATCCACTCTGGCTCTTTTTTCATTGCAGATATCGTACGCACTGTCTCCACGTCAAGCCCCTTCTTGGCCTTAAAAGAATACTTTTCCGGCATTGAAAAGCCAAAACGATAATCAAAATCTGTCTGTTTGCGCTGCTTCTTAATCACTGCGTTTGCCATATAAATCCTGTATTTCGTAAGTTATAACCCGTAACCCAAGAAAAATTCTTTTGTTACTTTTGCATTTGCTTTGCGATTTGTTGAGCGGCTTTAGAAAATGTAGATAGGTAATTTTGAAGGGTGAAGCCGCATGGCTTGGGTGACCCTCAAAATTACATCGTACAGATTCTTACCGCGAAACATCAAGCCACAAAATGTAAAAGTAAAATATCAACTACTATTCAAAAACTCCATATCCTTCTTTCTCAATATCTGTAGCCATTGTATGATCGCCTACTTTCACAAGCTTACCATCTTTGACTACCAGCACATGGTCTGGCTTAAGATATTTGAGTATTCGATTGTAGTGGGTGATGATAATATACGTCTTATCTTTCTTTGTTGAATCTAGAAATTGCGCGATTGTCCTGAGTGCATCCACATCCACTCCCGTATCAACCTCATCGAAGATCAAGAGCTCTTTATCAAGTACTGCGGCCTGCAAGACCTCAAGCTTTTTCTTTTCGCCACCCGATGCACCCTCGTTTAGCGACCGAGTCAGAAGATCGGGATTGATCTTAAGCTTCTTAGCATACTCCTGCACCTCTCGACGTATCGTGAGTGCGTCTTTTTGGCCGGCGAGTGCGAATTGCAACATCTGATAGAGCTTTACACCAGAGAGTGAAAGTGGACTCTGAAAAGACAAAAATATGCCTGCTTTTGCTCGTTTTTCTATATCAAGCTTTGTGATATCTTTTTTTTTGAATATGATCTTTGACTTTTTACCCAATGTGTATGTGGGGTGGCCCATGATCGAATATGCAAGAGTTGACTTACCTGATCCATTCGGTCCCATCACGGCATACACCTTCCCCCGCTCAAATTCAAATGAGAAATCAGATATGATTTTCTTCCCTTCAACTGATACGGATAGATTCTTTAGAGATAACATCTATATTTCTTAAATTAATAAACTATTTTTGTCAGAGGCACAGAACGAAGAATAATAATTGTACGCGACTAAGCTTCAAAAAGCAATTAGTCTGCTATACTATCGGTTAAATATGCCAACACATGAGCTGCCACACACTATCGAGATTTATCGAGATCACCTTGCCGCGTGGGGCATGCGCATGAATGGAGTTGACGGTCAGCTCCCTTTCCTTACGGCCGAAGGGCATCTAAAAGGTGCCGAGCGTATGTACAAGGGCACATTTACTCCCGACGTGGCCGCCTATGTAGTAGCATGGTTTAGAGTGGTATCTGAGATCGGAAAAAGGGCCGAAAAGGCATTGGCTCGTTTTGACCCAGAAAAAGCTAGAGAGTATGGAATCGACCCGCAAGAGGCAATTGAAGGAATACTTCCTGACCTTATGGTTGGCAACGACGACGTGACAGCTGCCTGGCTAACCAATGAAGCCTTTGGACTCCCCAAAAATTTTCCTGATCGAAAAAGGATAGACAGATTTCAACCACTTGTCGACTCAACCGATCGTCCCCAAGCGCTAGGAGAGTTTGCGTGGCCGCTTACCATAAGTATCTTAGCTGTACGCCAGCAAAACCTAAGTCTAAAACCCGCTGAGATATCTGAGATAGTGACAAGTACTGATAGAAGTGTGAGACGTTCACTACAAGCCCAAAAAAGAGCTATTATAGAAACAGGCATGCCGTTCCCTGAAAAAAGAACGTGGAATAGAGAAAAATTTAGCGGCAAAGGGGCAGTGGGAGACCTACAGACGATGGGATTACAAATGCAAGGAATGATTGACGAAGGTATGAGTGCATCTGCAATAACTCATATTCTTTTGAAAGAGTTCGATATTTCGCCTGAAATAGTTGAAAGTGAAGTATATATCCACATGCTATGCAGCGGGAAAATCAAATCATAGTCTTAGTCTCGGTACCCGCTCAAGCGCTACCAGATCTTCCACAAACTCCCCGCGCTCATACCGCGATGCCGCTGCAACACCGATCATCGCAGCATTGTCAGTGCATAAATATTTTTGCGGCGGGAAAAGCACTTCGACTTCATGCTTTTTTCCCAAAGCCCGAAGCTTTGTACGAAGGTATGAGTTGGCACTCACTCCACCACCCACAAGCAATCTTTTGACTCCTGTTGATTTGATCGCCCGCTCTGTTTTTACCGTCAAGACATGAAAAGCTGCCTCCTGAAATGAGCTGGCAAGCTCTCGTAGATTATCTTTTTTTTCTTTGTCGCTCATCTCTTTTAGCTTATAATACAGCGCAGTCTTAAGGCCCGAGTAGGAAAATGTATATCCAGGATCGCGCATCATAGGACGAGTGAATTGATAGGTGTCAATATTCCCTGCTTCACGCGCCAATCGCTCGATCACTGGCCCGCCTGGATATCCAAGGCCCAGCATCTTGCCGGCCTTATCAATAGCTTCCCCGACTGCATCATCGACTGTCTCGCCCAGTACTTCATACTCTAAATTGTCACGGCAAAGGACAAGTTCAGTATGGCCGCCTGATACTAAAAGAGCGAGAGCGGGGAATATCATCTCGCGCTTGGGATTACCATGACTGTTCTCGGCATAATTGGCCATGATATGGCCCTCCATGTGATTGATGGCAATGAGCTTTTTGCTATATTTTCTCGCAAGGTCTTTGGCCTTCTCAATCCCCACCTCAAGCGCAATAGCCAGTCCTGGCCCAATTGTGACCGCAATTGCATCAATATCGTCCCAGACAACCCCTGCACCTTTTAGCGCTGAGTCAATCACTCCATCTATTCGCTCCAGGTGGGCTCGCTTGGCAAGAGAGGGGACTACACCCCCCCAGCGTTTGTGAATCAGAATCTGAGAGTATATACTGCTGGACAGGACTCGGTGCCCTTGAGTCACAGCCGCGGCTGTCTCATCACAGCTCGTCTCAATTGCTAGTATTTTCATAATTTATTTTTGGATTGAAATTTCTCTTTTACTCTTATTAACGTGCTTAATTTTGACATGAACAATGTGTCCTTTTTTCTTAAGAACTTCATATATTGGCCCGGACTTCTCGCCCCACTCAATGCACATCACAACACGTGACTTTAGATATTTCTCAAGTCCCAAATGCTCAAATTCTGACTCCTCCTGAATATTGTAGAAATCAGCGTGCACTAACTTTTGAGCTCTGAACTCTGAACTCTGAGCTCCTATATCATATTCGTAATAAATCACAAAAGTAGGGGAGATGATCCAATCTACGCCCAGCGTCTCGCCTATCCCCTTCACAAATACTGTCTTCCCAGCGCCCAGATCTCCCTCAAGAATAAATATGAGTGGTTTATTTGCCAAATGCTTTTGAGATTTTTGAAAGATATCTCTGGCAATTTTTTTTGTTTCATCTTCTGATTCAGAAACAAAGTTTTGCCTGCTTTTTATATCCCCATCTCCCTGTCTAAGAATTTTAATATCCGAAGTTGTAAGATCCAACACAGTTGAGGGCTTATTGTGCGGTAAGCTACCAGCATCAACGATCAAATCGACTAACTCGCTTTTTTTTGCTGACAGTTGATTAAGAAACGCATCTGGCAAGTAACACGAAGATTTTCCGGATACATTGGCGGACGTGGCAGTCAACGGCTTGCCGCAGGCCGCAGCAAGATCAGTAATTAATTTGTAGTGGGGGAGTCGTACTCCAAGACTCCCCCGTTCTGACTCCAAAAGCGAGGAGACCTTATGCTTTGATGGTAGGACAATAGTGTATGGACCGGGCAGTAGGCTCTTGAGCATTTTTATTTGATCATGATTCGCCTCAACATACTCCCCAATCATCGCAAAATCAGACATAAATACTGATATGGCACGTCCTGCTGGTCTTGACTTAATAGATATCAACTTCTCAACTGCTGCGCTTGACGTGGCATCAACAAGCAGGCCATACACAGTATCCGATGGGAATACAACCACCCCATCATTTTTAAGAATTTTTACAGCCTGATCGATTATAGACTCTGTGGACTGCCCTTTTGTTTTTAGTATTTTCATGATTTATGCTATTTTATACCCTTCACATACTTATTCATGCTACGAGTATAACTCTCTCTAAGCTGCTTTGACAACCCTTCTTAGGTTGTACAAACCAGCGTAAGAGCGGTTTATCAACCCGCGTGGCAAATATCTGGTACAATTGATCCTATGCCCAGTTCAAAAACTACGAAAAATGGAACCCAAAAAAGCGGTCAGAGAAAGATGATGCAGCTCAAATTCAACTTCAATATACAGACTCTTTTTATCGCTGCATTCATAGGTATCTTCATCTTCCTCAGCATCCGCTCAGTGGCGGGCGAGCTTAAAAAAGCGCTGCCAGAACGCCCAATCACATCTGTCATCAAAGACATTAAGGATAAAAAAATTGATAAAGTCGAGATTGTAGATAGTAAGGTACTTATCACCTATAAGTCAGGCGAAAATGCCGTCACATACAAGGAGACGAGTGGAAGCTTTCTTGAGGTGCTTAAGGACTCTGGAGTAGATCCAGCAAGTGTAAATGTAGTCGTCAAAGACACACAGGGGTCTACCGGTCTTATGAACTTCCTTGGAAATCTGATCCCAACAATCATCATCATCGCATTCTTCATCTTTATGTTCCGCCAAGCGCGTGGCGCGCAGGACTCAGTCTTCTCTTTTGGACAATCCAGAGCCAAGCGCTTCAACAAAGATATGCCCAAGACGACATTCAAAGATGTTGCGGGAGTCGACGAAGCCAAACGAGAACTTGAAGAGATTGTTGACTTTCTCAAAAATCCAAACAAATACAAGAAATTGGGAGCACGAACTCCCAAAGGAGCTATCCTCTTCGGCCCAGCCGGATGCGGCAAGACGCTTTTGGCTAAAGCAGTCGCCGGTGAAGCAGGAGTACCATTTTTCTCAATTGCCGGATCTGAGTTTATGGAGATGCTGGTTGGAATAGGTGCTGCCCGAGTCCGAGACCTTTTCGCAACAGCCAAAAAAAGTGCCCCCTCTATAATATTCATTGATGAGATCGATGCCATAGGACGAGCGAGATCGTCAGGTGTAATGCCCTCTCACGATGAGCGCGAGCAAACACTCAATCAGATACTTGTTGAGATGGATGGATTCACACCCAATGATCTGGTGATTGTCATGGCCGCAACCAACCGTGGAGATTTGCTTGACTCAGCACTACTTCGCCCTGGCCGCTTTGATCGTCGCATAGCTGTCTCCTACCCTGATCTTGAAGGACGAGTCGCCATCCTTGCAATTCATGCTAAAGGTAAACCATTTGTAGAATCAATAAATTGGCAACGAGTGGCCCAACGTACTGTCGGATTCTCAGGAGCAGACCTTGAAAATATGCTCAACGAGGCCGCAATTCAAGCAGCACGAGGCGCAAAAGACAAGATTGATATGGAAGATATTGAAGAGGCCGCAACGAAGGTCAAGCTCGGACCTGAGAAGAAAAGACTCCAGTCTGATATGGACAAAAAGATCACAGCATATCATGAAGCCGGACACGCAATTGTTGCTCACTTTCTACCAACCACTGATCCCGTACACACCATCTCTGTAGTATCTCGAGGTATGGCTCTTGGATTCACCCTCACTCCACCGACCCGCGACAAGCTACATGAGACCATGACAAGTCTTCTGGAGCAAATTGCGGTCATGCTTGGCGGACGAGCTGCAGAAGAGCTGGTATTTGATGAGATCACCACAGGTGCTGCCAATGATTTTGACCAAGCCACAAGTATTGCTCGCTCAATGGTGATTGATTATGGCATGAGCGCACTGGGACCCGTCAACTGGGGAGCGACAATGGATGTCACGAGCTGGGGCAAGCCCTTTGGAGATAGCGAGAGTATCTCACAGGAGACACTGGCCAAGATCGACAATGAAGTCAAAAGAATACTTGATGAAGGATACAAAAAGGCAATTGCGCTTATCAAGACAAAGCGCACAGTACTCGATAAAATAGCATCTGAGCTCATAAAGACTGAGAGTCTGGATGAGGATGAGTTTGTCAAGATCGCCGGACCCAAGGTGACAAGCGAGAAAATAAAACCATCAAGCTTGTCATCCTGAATTTATTTCAGGATCTCCTATATGTCTACAAAGTCATATTGCATATATATTATTGCAAACAAAAATAATACTACGCTCTATGTCGGAGTGACTAATAATCTTCCTCGGAGAATTCATGAACATAAGAATGGACTAATAGAAGGCTTCAGTAAAAAATACAAACTTCAAAAACTTATTTATTTTGAAGTGTACAAAAGTATTAGTGAATCCATAGCTCGCGAAAAACAGCTTAAAAATTGGCACAGAGACTGGAAGCTCAACCTGATCAAAGACAAAAATCCAGATTTGAAAGATTTAGCAATAGATTCTCTACTATAATAATGAGATGCTGAAACGAGTTCAGCATGACAAATAATAATATGAGCAAGACACTGCTTCTTATAGACGGCAATGCCCTTATCTATCGAGCGTATCATGCTCTCCCCCCTTTCAAGACCTCTGATGGTACGCCAACCGGTGCAATCTATGGCTTCTTCTCTATTCTTCAGAAAGCGATTCTGGACTTTCGACCGACCCACCTTACAGTCTGCTTCGACACTCCAAAACCGACATTTCGAAAAGAAATGTTTGCCGAATATCGAGCACAACGACCAAAGGCTCCAGACGACCTCATAGTCCAGATCCCACATATCCATTCGCTTCTTAAAGCAGCTGGTATTACCTATCTTGAAAAAGAGGGGTACGAGGCTGACGACCTACTTGGCACAATCTCCCGTCATTTGCATGCAAAAGACATGAGAGTACTTGTCTTCACGGGCGACCGCGACATGCTCCAGCTTATTGATGATCACACCTATGTGGTGATGCCACAAAAAGGAATCACGACGGTGGCCGTATATGGAAAGCAGGAAGTCGTGGATAAATATGGAGTCACTCCTGAGCAGATTCCAGATTACAAAGCGCTTGCGGGGGACGCGGGGGATAATTATTTTGGCGCTAAGGGCATTGGCCCCAAGACCGCAGCCAAGCTTCTGAATCAGTTCGGCCACCTTGAGAATCTCATGGCTAATCTTGAAGATGTACAAGACGAGCGTATCCGCAAGATCCTCGCAGATCACAAAGATGATATCCTTATGTCCAAGCGGCTTGCCCATCTTGTGAATGATGTAGATGTGGAATTTGAGATGAAGAATGCTGAGTTTACTCACTTTGACGAAGGTTTAAAAACAGAACTGGATAAGTTACAGCTTTGGAATCTCAAAAGCAGGCTTTTCAAAAATACTGCAAAGCCTGTGGCAAAAAAAATAGAGAAAAAAGAAAAACCTGAAGACTCTAATCAGATGGATTTGTTTTCGTAATTCAAAAAAGTCCAAGAATCCTGCCTCACCGAATAATTTTTAAGGACTAAAAGTCCCTAAGTCATCGGGAGTATAGCTCTCTTTGTCTGGATTAGTCATAACGTATTCAAACGTTTTATCTAGAACACCCGCTCCCTCTGGGGTCATAAAATACTCTATTGGAGAAAACGGTTTTCCTTCATATGGAGTAATCATCGTGCCCACTTTCGTCATATGGCCTTCCGAATCTGCAAGATCGGTGACTCGTTCACCTAAGCCGAACAGTCTCGCAAATCTATTAAACTCATCATTTACAGCTTTTTCAGGTGATATTTGCGGACCAAAATCATATTCGACCTCAATAGCTCCAGAGTTCATAAAAGTCAAGTGACAATTTAAACTATGGATTAAAGCAACTCTTCGCGGTTCTGTTTCTATAAACACTGGTTTTCTCTGTTCCACTTCAAGTGAAATCCACCCAAGATCTCCGCTTTCTTCTCCAGCTGTCGGTCCACCCAAAACTGTTACCTTAGCTTTACCACGAGTAAGACTTCCGCTTAATTCTATATCTGAACTTATCCCCATAGAATCACGATTACCTTTATACGGCTCACCATACCATTCCTTACCATCAATATGTTTAGCTGTTGGATGATGTGTGCTAATCCAAGTTGCTTTTCTTACAATATCACCAAAGAGCTTCGTGTCGAGTCTATGTTCGGGCGATCCAATACTAGTTGGCTCGTTGCTATCTACCATGCAGCTAATTATATATTAATTCCTAAAAAGCTGGACGAACATGCGGCCATAGACCCCTCCGTCAATCACTCCAATACCTGCTCGTCCATAGTCCGCACCAAGTATATTGGCACGATGGCCGGGTGAGTTCATAAGTCCCTGATGGGCAAGATATACATCAGGCGCATAAGCTAAGTTCTCTCCAACTACAAGATATTCGATTCCTGCTCGATCCACTCGCTTGGATGGAGAAGAACCATCAACTGCCGACACATGGGAGAAGAATCCATTCTCCATCATCTGCGTAGCATACGCTCGAGCCACTGCCTGCAGAGCTGGATCTGGACTCAGACTCTTTAGCCCTCGCTGCACGCGCTCATGATTGACCAGATCAAGCATCGTGGTCTCAGACTGTGAGTCAATACTCA
>CAYOAI010000010.1:0-39692 GCA_964401915.1 uncultured Gammaproteobacteria bacterium | reverse complement strand
TAGAAAGAAGTGCTCATGCCGAGAATCGAGCCGATGATGGGCCCGACGACATATGCTGTGGAAAATGACTTGATACCATATGCGACTGCTGGATTGAGTACTCCATTGGCTCCAATTGAGGCGATCGCTATTCCAAGTAATAGTGATCCTCCAACAACAAATCCGGATAGTCGCTCATGCACAGCTCCAGCTACCACTGCAGCTATACCAAATGTGAAGAAGAATGTACCTATTGCCTCAGCAAAAAATACTCGATAGGTATCTGCGACCGCAAGAGCTGTCGGACTTATGATGAATGAGCGTCCGACATTGAGAGCGACAAATGCTCCAAGTGCCTGCGCTACGATATACAAGATGGCCTCACGACTTGCAATCTTTTTATTCACCCACAATCCAATTGTGACAGCAGGATTGATATGGCACCCTGAAATACTCCCAACCGTGTATACAAAAAGACCAAGGGTAAGTGCGGCTACGGCTGGAGTAGGGATGGGGAAGTTGGGCGTATTAAGTGAAAAAGTGACGGCAAGAGTGAGAGCAAGAGTACCTATAAATTCAGCTATATATGTTTTTATCTGTCCTTTCATATATGGTATGCAATTACTATACCACAAAAATTCTGCTCGTCAAATACACTCCTTTGCGCCCAGGAGTTCAGCCATAAGTATAGCCCCTCCTGCTGCTCCAAGTATCGTATTGTGCGATAGACAGATGAACTTCCACCCCAGTACCGGGTCTGGGCGAAGTCGACCTACCGAAACTGCCATGCCACGACCTAAGTCTCGATCAAGCCGGGTCTGCGGCCTATCTGGCTCGTCGAAATACGTAATGAATTTATCAGGAGCCGAGGGAAGGTCGAGATCTGCAATAGGACTCTGATAATTCGAAAGTGCAGTAATAAGCTCCTCTTTTGTTGGATTTTTCTCAAACTGCACTGATACTGAGGCCATATGACCATCGCTAACCGGCACTCGAGTACATGTCGCTGAGATTGTTGGAGTGCCCGCATTCACTACCTTACCACCTTCAACATGCCCCCATATCTTAAGAGGCTCTATCTCTGACTTCTCTTCTTCACCACCAATATATGGAATCACATTGTCCACAAGTTCTGGTGCCGAATCAAGAGTCCGTCCGGCTCCAGATATCGCCTGCAGAGTCGTGACCACAACCTGCCTAGGCCCAAACTCGCGCCACGCAGTAAGTGGCGGAACATAGGATTGAATGGAGCAGTTGCACTTGACTACAATGAGTCCCGTACTCCATCCGTGCGCTTCGCGTTGCGCATCTATAAGCGCCACATGCTCTGGATTTACCTCAGGCATGATCATAGGCACATCTGGAGATGTTCGGTGTGCGGAGTTGTTGGACACGACGGCTACCCCGGCTGCCGCATAATCATTTTCCAGCTTCTTAATATCTTCTTTTTCCATATCTACTGCACAGAACACAAGTCGTACTTTTTGGGCAATTGCCGAGATATCTGAGGCATCTTGGACAATAATATCTTTGACTACATCGGGTATTGGATCTGATATCTTCCACTTATTGGCGACTGCTTCTTCATACTTTTGCCCAGCAGACCGATTTGACGCTGCAAGTACCTTGATTTCAAACCATGGATGGTCTGCAAGTAGTGTCACGAATCGAGTCCCAACCATGCCGGTTGCACCGATTATCCCAACTGGTATCTTTTCTTTTTGTATCATAGCCTTATGTGACAAAGTAATCTGCAATTCTAAGTATATCAGCAAATACTCCACCAGCTGTCACATCCGCACCTGCTCCAGGTCCTTTTATAACAAGTGGGAGCTCGCTATATCTTTGTGTCGTAAATGCAAATATATTATCTGCCCCTTTTACTGAATAGAAAGGATTATCGGGCCCCACTTCAATAAGCTTGACATACGCTTTTGGCTTTTTACCACGCATATCAAGTGTCGCTACGTAACGAAGGCTTTGACCGGCATCCGCGGCGCGCTTAGCAAGCGACTCAAACTCGGCATCATGCGCCTTAAGAAGCTTAAAAAACTCTTCCGTGGTCTTAGCCGATCGCGCATCTTGTGGAATAAGATTCTGTACGATAATGTCTGATATCTCGAATTGAAGCCCAAGCTCCCGAGCCAGAATAAGAAGCTTTCTCGCTACATCCATACCATTTAGATCGTCGCGGGGATCAGGCTCTGTATATCCTTTTTTTCTTGCATCGGCTACAGTTGATGAAAAAGATACTCCAGTTCCAAAATTATTGAAGATATAGCTTAAAGAGCCTGAAAATATACCCTGAATCAAAAGTATCAGGTCGCCTGTTGCCTGTAGGTCTCGCAATGTACTTATAGTCGGAAGCCCAGCACCCGCTGTGGTCTCATACAGATATCTACCCCGTGAGCTATGGGCTGCTTGTTGCAAAGCTTGATATTTTTTGTAGTCCTGCGTATTTGCCTTTTTGTTGGGCGTCACAATTGAGATATTGCGCCCAAGGATCTGAGGATAAAAAGGAGCGAGTGACTCCGAGGCCGTACAATCGACAAATATACTGTGAGGTAGATCCAGTCGGCTTATACTTTCGACATACTCTTTCAATTCAGTCTTCATCCCTCGACCCTTAAGCTCACCCTCCCAAGAATCGGGCAATATACCTCGATGATCGACAAGCATCTTCCTTGAATTGGCTACTCCGACGACCCGAATATCAATACCACGCTCTTTTTTGAGCGACTGGCTTTTTTGATGGATCTGTCTCATGAGAGTTGAGCCAATAAGCCCTGTACCAACAATAAAAAGATGTACAGTGTTTTCCATATAAAAGAATGCTCCGTGTACATACGTTACGGCTTTTTCCAGATCGCGCTCTGCCACGACCGCCGATATCACTCGCTCAGAAGATCCTTGTGCGATAGCTGCAATATTGATACCGCCTCGGCCAAGCACAGAGAAAAATCGCCCAGCAATTCCTGGGATACTTCGCATACCATCTCCAACTGCTGCAATGAGCCCATATTCTTGCTCCGCATGAATTTGATTTACCAGGCCATGCTTAATCTCAGACACAAATTCTTTGGATAAGCTATCCACTGCACGGTCAGTATCTTCTCGATTTATCACCAAACAAAGAGTGTTCTCACTTGATGCTTGCGTGATAAGAAGTATTGGTACTTCGGCTACCTCAAGCGCTCCAAAAGCACGGGATGCTGGAGACGTAATCAGATCCATATCTGCCCCAGTTAGTCGAACAATAGTCACTTTCGCAACTGATGAAATCACCTTCATAAGGTCTTTGCGCGAAGATTTGGATGAGATTGTCGTACCTGGGTGCTTTGGATTATTGGTATTTTTTATGATGAGTGGGATAGCCGCGCGCATAAGGGGAGTGATTGTCTCGGAATGTAGCACTTTTGCTCCAAAATGCGACATCTCAAGCGCTTCCTTGTAAGACATCTCAGTTATTGAAAAAGCTGTGGGCACTATACTCGGATCTGCGCTCATCACCCCATCTACATCTGTCCATATCTCGACACTTGATGTGCCAATTGCTGCGGCCAATATCCCGGCAGTATAGTCCGACCCACTGCGTCCCAAAGTCGTGGTTGTGCCACTTGCATCTGCCGCAATAAAGCCAGTTATGACTTTAAGCTTTTTGGGTTTTTTTGAAAATACAGTGTTTATAAGTTTGTTTGTTTGGCCAAAGTCAACCCGCGCGCGACCTGCTTTTTTTTCTGTCCGGATAATCTCACGAGCATCTATATACTGTGAATCTATACCGCGGTCGATAAAAACTGCAGAAATTATGGTGGCTGACAATCTCTCACCAAAGCTCAAAATGGCATCATGTGCTGACTCTGTGAGGCGCTGGTTTATAGATATCTCTTCCAAATTTTTCTCCAACTGACCCAGGAGAATCTCTATTTGTTTTTTTGTCTCAGCTTGTCGTTTCTTTGATTTTATGAGACCTTGAATTTGACTCGTGTGACGGTCTGATATGATTTTGAGATCATCCTGCCATTTATTATTTTTTGCAGCTTCTTCAGCAAGTTCCAGAAGTGCATTGGTCACACCGGCAAATGCAGAGATCACAACCGCTGCGACTTCATCCTTTTGTGGCGTCACAATAGACAAGACTTTTTCAATCTGTGCAGGCGTGGCCAACGATGTCCCACCAAATTTAAGCACTTTCATATTAGTATGGGTTTATTATACAGCCTCAACGGGCAATCTAAATCTGATCATATACACATCACACATCTTGACAAGAAGTGCTGCCAGGTGCTAAAGTAAGTCAACTCATTCATTATGGCAAAAGCTAAGGCAAAAAAGAAAAAAGTAATCCGTCGCGGACATCAAATCAACCTCCTCTCAGGTCTTGTACTGGGAGCAGCTGCATTCTTGGTTCTTATATCGGCATTTGCGGTGCAGTCACCAAAAGATTTCACCTCCAGTGCTTCAGGTCCCCATGGCAAAATAGGACCCAACTGTAGGGCACGAAGAAAGGTGGAAAATATCAAAATTGGAGGAATTGAAGTCTCCTCCACAAGTAGCGCTGGACTCGTGACTATACCGGCTGGATCTCAAAAAATCGAGTGGGAGTCGACAGATCCAGCAATACAAGCATATGATGTGCTTATTACTAAAAAAGCAGCTTCAGAATCTGCTCTGTTTACAGCGTACAATAGTAGCATCTCGCAGGATTTGGCACAGCGGGTTGCCGAACGTGGACAAGGAGAAAATATCACCGTTGAAGCTATCAAAGTCGATGATTTTCAAGATGGAATTGATTTTGATTTTGAAAATGCACAACCAACAGGTTTCGATTACACAATTAAATTCAGTCCGTGGGTCTGTGGAAATCGTAGAAAAGGGCAAGTCAAAAAAATTCGCGTCACAGTCGATCCGAATTCACCGAGTCCATCAATATCCCCGAATCCATCGGGAATAGCTTGCACACAAGAAGCCAAGCTTTGTCCTGACGGATCCTATGTGGGTAGGCAGGGTCCAAATTGTGAATTTGCCCCATGCCCAGCGTCTCCAACTCACGTTATTGAGTGTGTTAGAGCCCCTTGTCCATAAAAGCTCTTCAACTCCTTAGCTTGCAATCTCCACCAATTTTCCATACTATTATTCGTGTAGTATGAATATCAAGCATGTCATCGAAAGGCGATTAATCATCACACTCACCGTCTGTCTTGTTCTTATACCAGTTGCTATCTGGTGGCTTAGATACGGCTCCAAAGCGGCGCCTGAGAAAGCCAATATTGTAGTTGATTCGCGTCAAATCGTGAGCCCTCTTTTTTTTAACTGGCAAGCACTTGCACAGGGTGGAGAAGAAAAAGGTGCCCAGATGCTTGGCAATGTTATCCCACAGACCCGCGAGCTTGAACCTCGCTATATTCGACTAGACCATATCTATGACTTTTATGATGTGGTATCTCGCGATGGATCCGGAAACTTGAATCTCAATTTCAGCCGCCTTGATGCTACGGTCTGTGATATCTATGCTGCGGGAGCAAGGCCTTTCTTTGCTCTTGGTTATATGCCACCCGTGATGTCTATAGACGGATCTCTCATCGGGCGCCCCGCAAACTGGAATGAGTGGAGTGTGCTGGTTCAGCGCACAATAGAGCATTATAGCGGCCAAAATACTGTGTTGTGTGGAGGCGCTGTATCTGGAAATAAGCTGGCTGATATCTATTATGAGGTGTGGAATGAGCCTGATCTTGAGACTTTTGGCAAATGGAGTCTATATGGTGGCGACAAAGACTACAAAGTCCTCTACTCCTATTCCTCATTTGGGGCCAAATCTGCTCGCAATGTACGCAATTTTCATCTTGGTGGTCCTGGTATCACAGCAGCTTATCGCAATTGGTTCCAAATATTCTTACGCTACGTGGCAGATAATAATTTGAGAATTGATTTTTTAAGCTGGCATCATTACACCAAAAGTCCGGATGATTTTATAGGTGATGTTCAAAACATCGACGACTGGATACCGCGAGAAGATTTTGGCCGTTTCCACGCGCTTCCCAAAATCATCACTGAATGGGGATATGACTCCGAACCCAATGTCACAGCCCACACCTCAGTCGGCGCAGCGTATACTGTGGCGGCAGCCCGCAATCTTATTGATCAGAAAATCAAACTCGCTTTCAGCTTCGAAGTCAAAGATGGACCAGAGCCACGCTGGGGAATCTTAAATTATCAGGGCGCCAAAAAGCCTCGCTTTTTCGCGCTAAAAATGTTGAATTTGCTAGAAGGATATCGCCTCAAGATAGATGGTGAGGGTACGTATGTGCGAGCAATAGGCAGCATATCTCCCAAAAAGATAGTTATGATTCTCACCAACTATGACCAGGAGAGAAGCAACAATGAGCTTGTACCCGTCACATTCACTAATCTTATTCCAGGCGATTATCGACTCGCAATCAACTATCTCAGCGGGAGATCAATCACAGCCGGGACTATACGAGTTGCGCAAGATGGGGAGATTAAAAGAAGTGTGCTTATGGCACCCAATAATGTAGTTGCTCTTGAGCTCTTCAGGAAATAAAAATTATTTTTTCAAATCTTTGCCCTTGGTTGCTTCTTTAAGCTGCATTAGACCCTCAGACACCATCTTATTGACATGAAGTTGCTGCCGATAAAGATAATATTCTCCAGCCGCAAGAAGAACAAATGCAATAATCACTATATAAATGAATTTGTGGGTGTGCCCTTCTTCTAAGTGCGTCATATGCTTATATAGTAAAACAACAACTATAAACTTGTCAACCCCGAAATACTGTTAGACCAGATTATTATTACATCTTAAGTTGTCACAAAGGGATATTATGATACAATCGCCTCATGGCAAATGCAGAAAGTCGGCGCCTAGACGGCGACCCACAACCGCCAAATTCTAGAAGACCTCGAGATGAATTCTGGCAGGCAGTTGACAGTGCGAAATTATCTCCAGTAAGGCAAACTTGCTTTGACATGCTTAAAGAAGTCGTAGATGGATTGGTTGACGCACATAGACTTGTTGAGAAAGTACCTTCGATTTCCAGTTCACTCCTCACTGATAATCGACCAATAGATGCTATAGAGGATTTTGAGCCCTTGCAATTATTTAGAACTACACGCGACGGCCTGCAGTTGTTCCCCGCAAGAGATTGCCCATCAGTATCGGTTGAAGTGGATCCCATAGATGCCTCAACCACAACAATACTTATAACCCCAAATTTTGATTTTAACAGTAGATTTGACTCCATCCTTATTCCAGAAACAAACATCTCCTCTATTCGATTTTTCCCAAATGGAAATATTACAGATCGCACACAAGCTGAAGAAATTACATTTGTTGATTCACAAGTCTCTGTTATTACAAATTTGTTAACGCGTGTGCATCAAAGCATTGTAGACTTACAATCCTTAGTGCTGCCGCAAGCAGCTTCACAGTAAAAAAAGAAGAGGAAATTCTTTTGAAGAATGCTTGACAAGCTTATATAAGAATCTCTATAGTGATATGTATATAAAATGAATTCTCTATCAAGCTTCAAGCTTAGACTTTTAAAACTCAGGTCTTTTTGGACCAATCTTTCACCCAGTGCCAAAGTATCCCTTGCCCTTATGGTACTACTACTGCTTATACTTCCCTCAGCATATATATTATCCATGAAGGGAATCAATCTATTTGGTCGTGCAAGTGAAATAAAAAATACACCTCCGCCTCAGCAGTTTAAGGTTGAAGTTGAAGGCGGACGAGTAAATGCCACATGGCAAGCTCCACCTGAATCAAGAGCTACAATTGTTGATTATAAATTTGAGTACAAACCTGTCAACTCACAATCATGGACTGTATACGGTGGCGGTGTATCAACGACTACATCAACGTCAATCGATGTCAGTAATGTACGAAATCCTCTCGAGCTTCAGGCGCGAGTGATTGCGATTACCTCCAGCGGATTAGTAAGCGCCCCATCCAATGAAGTCGTATATTTTATTGGAGACTGGCCAAAAGTCACCGATTATGGCGCTACTCCCAATGATGATATCGATGATACAGTTGCACTTCAGCGAGCAATTGATGATATATCTGATAAAAAAATCAGAGAAGGGAAATCAGGAGTGTTGCTTGTACCCCCTGGTCGCTATCACATCACCAAAATGTTATTTATGAAATCATTTGTCCGCTTCATAGGCACACCTGGCAAAAGTATTATTGAACACGTAGGTACAGACCCAAATGCAAAAACTCACATTCTCCTTGGAGATGCTCACCCATGGGCATATGGTGGCCAGCCATTGGATTCCGAAGGAAGAAAGCAAACATTTACTAATTTTGAGGTACAAGAGCCTTCGTGGAACAAAAATTCAAACTCAATCACATTAAAAAATGTAGAAGATACACAACGACTTCAGACAGGTGAGATAATCTGTGTGCGATCTAAAAAATATTTTCAAGTTGGTGATTATCAACAGCCAGATTTTGTCCAATTTAATCGGATCAAAAAGATCGAAGGAAACAATATACAGCTTGCCGATCGCGCCCTCAATACTATATCAGATCCCGAATTCTGCAAAATTGAAGGCCGAAGTCCCTTCTACAGCTATGTGATGGGCCGGGATATCAACTGGTATGCCGCGCAATGGATAGAATTGTCAGGCCTAACTTTTAAGGGTGGAGATATTGGTATAGGTGGAGGATTATGTTATGCGTGTTTTGTAAAAAATATCAAATTTGAAGATATGCCCTCTCCAATAATAGTAAATGCTTTGATCAAAAATATATTCACTAATATTGATGCTGATTATTCGGGTCGGGCAGTAGAGATCAAAATGAGCTCATCCCAATCTTCTTTTAGAAATCTTAACTTGAAATATTGGCCGATGCCCTGTCCGGCAGGTGATCCAAAAACAGACTGCACACCTGAGAACTTTTGGGGACTGTGGGTAGTTGATATCGGCGAAAGATCGACTGACATAGCATTCAATAATCTCAAAATTGATGACACTGGCTCCAAGCGCTATAAAGCGCTCTTCTCAATAGGTGATGCAAAAGACGTCAGGCTACTCAATTCAAATATGGGGGTCGCTGGTGGGGCCAACCGAGAAGCAGTGCTTGAAATTCGCGGCAACTACAGCTTGGGCGACGAAGACCAACTATTCCCAACAGAAAACTTTTGGTTTGAGAATAATAGTTTTGATCTCAAAAGTCCTGTTCGTCAACTTGTGCTACTTGGGGATCGAATTAAAAGACAAAAAGCACCTTGGAAGATATCCAATATACTCTTAAAAAATAATAGTTGGACAGGCCTACCCACAACTACAGAAATCGGCTACAACGGAAGAAATCAAATAAAAAATTGGGCTATCGTAAATGATAAATTTGAAAATAATGTGGCTAAAAAGATTAGAGTGGAAGAAGTCTGTTCGAGCCAAGCACCAAAAGCTAACTCCTCAAACCTAACTATCGATGCGATCAAAAGTCCTGCACCATGTACAGAAGATCCAAGATAGATTTTTGTAAAAAAGCGGGTAATTCTTCTACTTTTTGAAGTAAATTACAAGCATCATGCCGATTAGAGACAGGGCTACGCCAAGCGCTTGATATAGATTAAGCTTTTCCTGCCAGATAATGACTCCGAGAAAAAGCCCAAAGATAATATAAAGTGGATTAAAGATTGCAGAGAATGAACTCTGAGGAGCTCCCAAAGTATATGCCTTTACAATCGAGTAATTCGCAATCGTCAAAAAAGCAGCAATTCCTATCACAATGGGGGCGTATTTAAAACTCAGAGAAAAAGACTTATTACTTGATCCGATCAAATGAAGAATAAGAAAAAATAAAGTTGCAAGAGCATAAATATAAAAACTAACCAAAAACACAGGTGTTTTTTTGGGTAAAAGCTTACTAAGCGCTTGATAGCCTGATAAGAAAAGGGGTGCGATAATAGCAAACACAATCCAGTTCATTGATATATCTTAGCATTTGGGGTAAAAATTGTATATATCCCTCTTACGCTGATTTTCAAGCGAAGAGTTAAGAAATCAGCTTAGAGGGAGTTATACTCGTAACATTCTCCAGTGGAGGGTATACTTTTTATATGAGGATTAGTAAATATTTTGAGAGATCGCCGCGGGAAGCTATACACTTTGGATGGGGCCATGGCCAGTACCTTGACTATTGGTCACTCATTCACATCACAAGCGGTATTATAATAGCCTCCCTTGCATCACTTTTTGGACTTACCTACTCTCAGTCTTTAATATTTATACTCATACTTGCTGTGCTATATGAAGCCATCGAGCTTATAAATAATTATATTGAAAGTTGGACAAATGCAATAACAGATATTCTTCTTGGAGTGATATCGGCAGCTATCACCCTATCTCTTTTTACCCGGCACAATATCAATAATAATCAACAGGCGTTGGTATTGGCCTTCGCAATACCGATAAACACCACACTTCTTCATCTTGGCTGGCATACATACCTTAAAAGAAAGTCGAAGAAGAATAAGTCCTACAAGTACATCGAGCCCATACTCAATGCCATCACAATTATTGGAGCTTTAGCCGTAATAGGAGCCTTGATCTACTCAAGAAATTGATATCAATTTGGTGGAGATGCCGGGAATTGAACCCGGGTCCGAGAAAGCAATTTGAAAAATGTGTAGCTTGGGATAGTGTGTTTTGTACTTATTGCTCAAATCTGGTGACATACAAACCCTTATTTGAGCTGCCGATTAAAATTCTTGAATCAAGAGGATAATCGGGATTCCTCAAAATCTGCAAACCTGGTTGGTTTGACCCCATATGCGTTGAACCAGATCGAAACCTCATACGGAGTGCTTAAAATAAATTAAGCAGCCAGAGCGAACTGAGTTTGAGCTGCAAAAGTCTGGCCAAGGCCAAAATTAGCAATCTCATCCAAAGCCGCTAAAGCTTTTTGCTTGAGCGTATTTGCTTTTAGCGTTTTCTATTTAACCCGATAGATGGGCCCAAGTCATTTATCAAAGAGCGATTTTCCCGTCGAAACCAGTCATCCCCAAATTAGTTAAAATTCGTTGAAACTAGTTGCAACAAGTCCCGCCGATGGCGGGATCGAGTTTAAACTAATTGTCAAAGTTCTATTTTCGTGCACTATCTTTTATCTCTTTTTCAATCTCTCGTACCATGTCTCGCGCGCGCTCGTGCTTCTTCTTGGCAATCTCGTGCTTGCCTTTCGCAAGTGCCAGCTCGAGCTTGATACGACGCCCTTTATTATAACACGCGACAGGCACGATAGTCAATCTGCCCCCTTGCTTTTTACGACTTACTATCTTGAGAATCTCTCGCTTGTGAAGAAGAAGAGCGCGGGTGCGGTGAGGCTCATAATCACGAGGTGCGGCATATTTGTAGATTGAGATCTCGGCATTTATTAGCTGAGGCACCCCTCCCATAATTTTCACATACGAATCCTCGAGGCGAATATTGCCCGCTCGCACTGATTTGACTTCAGCGCCGGTCAAAGATATACCCGCCTCATAGGTTGACACTGCCTGATACTCTCGATTAAAGAGCCTGTTTACAATCCGTTTCATAATCTTATTGTATCAGACAGCCCTTTTTTAGATCCACACAGCCAATATCGCACCCATGATTGCAAGTGATATCAGCAAGTATGAGTTGTCAAGAACATATAGCTTCAAAGACTTGGGTTTAGGATTCCAAAGATAATCATTTGCGGTGATTGTTGCTACAAATCCAAGCCACACCCAGAATCCGCCCTGCGCACCATCGAGTGCAGTTTGCGAACCTGCATACTTGACAACATGAGCTAGTACATAAGCTGTCACGATTGAGAGTGCGAGGCTCACAATGATTGTTTTGGCCATGCCTTTTTTCTTGGCATCCTCCATATCTTTTTTGGAGAATCCTTTAAGCTCAATCCACTTCTTGCCAAAAAGAGGGCCATACCACAAGAAGCCGAGTACAAACTGCGATAGCGCAGCTACTGCGACCGCTGCATTGTTTATTACTATTGTTTGCATATTTAATCACCTCCTTTTTTTAGAAAGCCTTAATGAATTACTTAATGTGAATTTAGGCTTTCTTAAACCCACCATAATTCGCTCTTCAAGCCGTGTATGAATAATACCAAAAAGGCTTGAAGTAAGAACGGGTGGGCGCTATCTTTTCTATTTCTGAAATTATAATACTCTCCTTTTGTACAATTGCAATTGAAGTTGCATTTCTCACACATCGCTTATACAATTTCTCCCAATGAGACCTGCCAAAGAGTCGATCGACGTTGTTCATGACAGCCGGATACTCACTCCTTTACCAGCACGGGTCGGATTAAGATCTATACCGTTTTTGGCCGACGAACTGCGGGTTGAAGTCGATGGAGAAAAGGCGTGGGCTACCACTGTGGCTCCTTTTTACCAAGCGTTCTTCTGGCTCACGGGATTGAAGGTTGTAAATCCGGGATTTGACAGAAGGCTTACAAACGCAACATTGGAAGCTAACCACTATGCAGAAAGTCGTGCACAGCATCCGATTCGAGCCAAGTTGCTTCCTTTATATAGAGCTCCAGCAAGATAATTTCTTTCTTATCAACTTGTGGGATAAATTGTTAGAATTATCGTTATGAAACACTTCCTCGATCTTGCAGATCTGAGCCGCGACGAGATCCAGGCACTTCTTGACTCGGCAATTACTCTTAAAACTGCGCTTAAGGCAGGTGGCAATCAGCCCGTCCTAAAAGGCAAAGTGCTGGGAATGATATTTGAGAAGCCCTCGCTTCGCACCCGAGTGTCTTTTGAGGTCGCGATGCTCCAGCTTGGCGGACACGCTCTCTATATCTCGCCAGCTGAGATCGGGCTCGGCACACGCGAGTCTGTAGCCGATGTCACACGAGTCTTAAGTCGCTACACAGACTGTATCATGGCTCGTACATTCTCACACGATCATATTATAGAACTTGCTAAATACGCTACAGTTCCTGTCATAAACGGACTCTCCGACTACAATCATCCATGCCAGGGACTCGCTGACCTACTTACCATACACGAAAAAAAGGGCAAGCTACAAGGCCTTAAACTCGCATATTTAGGTGATGGGAACAATGTAGCGCGCACTCTCTTGGTTGGCGCATCGAAGATGGGCATACATATTGTTATCGCATCCCCGTCTGGATATTCATTATCCAAAGAGGGACAAACAAGCGAAGTTGAATTTACGGACGATCCAGCAGTCGCCGTACAAGAGGCAGATATTATCTATACCGACACATGGGCGAGTATGGGGCAGGAGGATGAGATGGAGATGCGAAAGCAAGTATTTATGCCATATCAGGTCAACAAAGAACTCGTGGCACTCACCAAGCCAGATGCAATTGTGATGCACTGTCTGCCTGCTCACCGAGGACAAGAGATCACAGATGATGTGATGGACTCACCTCAGTCAGTTGTGTTTGACCAGGCCGAAAATCGCCTCCATGCTCAAAAAGCTATTCTTGTGGCTCTTCTAAAATAACTTGTTTTGTTACTTTTGCTTGTTTTTGCGATTTGGGAGGCCTGTCCCGATTTATCAGGATGGGAGGGAACCCACTGGAGTCAAAAATAAGAAAAAGTAAAGAAGATTAGCTTTTGCCCTTCTCTATGCTACAATAGCTTCCATGTCTATTGTGGCTGACCTTCATCTTCATTCCAAATACTCACGTGCAGTGTCCCCCCGAATGGAACTTCCAGAAATTGCCTCGTGGGCATCCCTCAAGGGAATAGGACTTTGTGCCACATCCGACTTCTTTCACCCCCTCTGGGCCAGGTCAATCAAAAATGAACTGAAAGAAACAACGGAGGGGATCTTTGAGCTCAAGACCAGACCTATGGATTCCCACTTCGCCAAGGCTTCGAGGGACAAGCAGGATCACAAGGTGCGATTTATGCTGAGTGTTGAGATTGCAAATATTTTTTCCCAAGGTAGTAGTTTGCGCCGCGTACACAATCTCCTCCTTGTGCCATCGCTTACCTCAATGGATGCAATAACTAAAAGGCTTCTGGATCGTGGGGCCAAATTAGCCTCAGACGGCCGACCAATACTGGGTATGTCCTCACATGATTTTCTTGAGATGGCTTTGTCAGTTGACGAAAATATAATCTTTATTCCAGCTCATGCGTGGACTCCGTGGTTTGGACAATATGGATCAAAGAGTGGATTCGATTCAATTCGTGAGTGTTTTGGCGATCTTGAAAAATACATCTACGGAATTGAGACGGGCCTCTCATCTGACCCGATTATGAACTGGCAGATTAAAGAGCTTGAGAATCGCTCCATACTATCATTCTCAGACGCACATTCTGCCCCCAAGATGGGACGAGAGGCTACCGTTTTCGTACCGAGGATGAAAGATGAAATAGGAGAAATGAAATATTCGTATCACGATATATCATCGGCAATTAAACAAGATGGGAAAGGCGCACTTGAGATTGGATTCACGATCGAGTTTTTCCCGGAAGAGGGCAAATACCACTGGACAGGACACCGTGCATGTGGGATAAAGTACTCGGCTGCCGATACGGTCAAAAAAGGCACAACGTGCCCTGTGTGTCACCGACCTCTTACCGTGGGAGTCGAAAACCGCGTACTTGATCTATCCAAAAAGCTCTATAGCGAGGATGATATTACAATCAAAAAAAGCAAAGTTGGCACTTCATTTGTCTATGACAAGCATCACAAACGCCCACCTTTTGTATCAGCAATTCCACTCCTTGAGATTTTAGGTGAACTCTCGGGTGGATCACCAACTAAGTCGCAGCGAGAATACGAGCGTCTTACAGATGAGTGCGGTACAGAATTCGACATACTACTCAAGAAGCCACTCGATGAGCTTGAGAAAGCAGGAGGAAGTGCGCTTTCGAAGGCAATCGGTCTTGTCCGAGCTCGGGAGGCACGAATTGACCCTGGGTATGATGGGGTGTTTGGAGTTATCTCAGTTACCAACAATGATGAAAAAAATGAGAAAGCAGAAAAGCAGCCGACTCAAGATCAACCAAAGCTTTTTTAATAAAACGCTTATTTTTTTATTTCTACTTTTTCTACCTACGCAGTTGGGGCGGCATTTCTTTTTTGATTTTTCCTACATATCGGGAATACGCATTGATTATCTTGCCCCAACAATCTATATAACAGACATACTTGCGATATTGCTTTTTGTATTTAATTGGAGGCGAGTCATTACATGTCTTAACAATACGAAAGTGCTCCTTGTACTTTTACTCCTTACTATCAATATGTTGTTTGCCCCTTCATTTTTTCTTGGACTCTACCGATTTGTAAAAATTATTGAGATCGCGGGCATATACGCTATAGTCCGCCATGCAGATTTTGCAAAAAGTATGGCAAATTGGTGGGCACTTACGGCCGGCGCACTTCTTGAGCTTACTATCGCCACGATACAATTTATACGCGGCGCATCAATTGGCGGCCCTTTTTATTTCTTGGGCGAGCGCATTGTATCGCTTTCTTTACCTGGGATTGCTAAGTCCTCAATAGATGGAGTGGAGATGCTTCGCCCCTACGCCACGTTCTCTCATCCAAATTCCATGGGAGGATTTTATCTTATGATATATGCACTTGCGCTTTTTGCACCTCAACTCAAGGGAAAAGCTATTTTGAAAAGCTTACTTCTATTTGCTACGGCGACACTTGTACTTTTTTCCTTCTCAAAAATTGCGATTCTGTCTCTTTGTGCTGTGAGCCTTATTCTGACAATTAAAAAATTTCCAAAGTCTGGCTGTCCTCTATGCGTGCTTGCTAAAATTGTCACAATCATTGGGCTCTCGGCAGTCTTTATATTTGCACATGGAGATCCCAACAGTCTGGTAAATCGCCTCAGACTTATTGATAATGCCTTCATACTTATCAAGGCACACCTCGTGCAGGGTGTAGGGCTTGGTAATTATCTTATCGCACAGACCATACTTCCGATCAATCTCCCTTATGGAATTCCGCAACCCGTGCATAATGTATTTCTACTTCTTATATCTGAAGTGGGGGTGGTGATTTCCGCTCTGATTACTGTTTTTGCTATTTTTGAGGTTAGACGTTTGTGGAAGTTGGAGATATTTCGTGTATGTTTATTTGTATTTCTGGCCACTGCGTCATTTGACCATTATTGGGTTACGCTTCAGCAGAATACACTACTTCTTGGAGTTATAGGCGGAATTATTGTGGGAAATTTAAAAACTAAAAAACAAAATTAAAAAGATGTTTAGAGCTTCTGAAGATCGAGTGCGATCTGATCATTAAGGCGCGCGGCATCAGGAAGTCCCTCACTCTCGCCCTGTGGTAGATCTTTGATGATTTGCTGAATCACCTGCTTATGCTTGAGATTGGAGCGATGTACACGATCAACAAGCTCGGCTGTCGGAGCACTTCCATGTGCTTTTGAGCGCTTAAGAAGTGGTGGAATACGCGCTCCAAGCTCTTCCGCTCCAAATGCTGTTTGAATAGCAAGTGAACTCTTACCTTTTTTTGTAAGTAGCACTGCGGCATTTATTTGCTTATCTGAGAGAAGTAGATATAGATCTACTTTTTTAAGTGGATCGCGAGTCACAAACTGCAAAATTGAGTCTCGTGACTTTTTTAAAAAATAAAGCGGGTGGTCGGGCAAGATACCGGGGTGTGGAAGTGTATATACGACTGGCTTTTCTGTTATTGTCAGAGACTGAGAATAATTTACAAGATAAAAAATCGAGGGGGTAAACAAGAAAAATAAGAAAACTGCGATGATGATAAGAGAATGTTTGGCCATAGTCTAATCGTATAATAAATGCCGTATAAAAGACAACCCCGCTCCTTATCCCGACCTATGTCGCATGGATTAAGAGCGGGACTCGTGTGAATGCTTTTATTTTACCAAGCGCTTTAAGGATTTACCGGCTGTAAATCCAGGGGTTTTGGTGGATGGAATCTTGATCTCAGCTCCTGTCTGGGGATTTCGTCCTTTTCGAGCTGCTCTTTTTCGAACCATAAAGGTTCCAAATCCAGTAACGACTACCTTCTCTCCACGCTTTAGGGCGTCTGAGACTGTGTTGAAGATTGCGTTTACTGAGTCTTTAGCTGCTTTTGCAGTAAGTCCTGCTTTTTTGGCAACTTGTGCGGTAAGATCTGCTTTTGTCATGTGTATTTATTCACCCCCTTTTCTATTTTTTTTATAAATTTTAGACTGTTAAAGTGACCACAGAATAGTCGATTTTCAGCCTCCTGTCAATCCATATTTAAAACATCTTATTGTAACAATCTATATCAAATTCGGGCTACTACAACAGCGTAAACATGTAGTTTTTATTGAAGCGTATGAAATGAAGGTTTAAAGCGAAGAGTCGACATTCTCCCAAGGGAATTGAGAACGGCCAAAGTGACCATAGGACGCTGTCTCAAAATAGCTCCAGCCTTGGGGATTTCTGAGCGAAAAATGTTCTATGCACTCATAGCCAAAGATAATCTTTCATCAAAAGAGTCTGGGTTTGGGAAACTTTTTTAGTTGAATTTGGCAGTTTGCTCGGCTCGGAACTCGCGAATGACTGAAATCTTGATATTCCCGGGAAATATATTGAACTTCTTCTCAAGATCACTCTTGATCTTTGACGCCATCACAGTTGCCTCATCATCTGAAATCTCATCAGGTCGAACAACAACTCGGAGCTCTCGTCCTGCTTGCAATGCATATACATCTCGTACTCCTCGATGACCGCGAGCCGCTTCCTCAACGCCTGTGATTCGCTTCAGATATTGTTGAAAGTCCTCATGGCGAGCACCAGGGCGAGCACCAGATATGGCGTCTGATATATGGACAACCACTGCCTCAAGTGAAGGGAACGGGATATCCTCATGGGAGGATGCCACACATCCGACCACTGTCTCTGGGAATCTATATTGACGCAAAAACTCAACTCCTGTGTCAACGTGAGATCCTTCTTTATCAACGACCTTTCCAATATCGTGGAATAAGCATCCCAGTCGCACTACATTTACATCAAGTTTGAGCTCGTGAGCTAAGGCTATGCCGATCTTCGTCTCCTCAAGTGTATGCACGATCATATTCTGACCATATGAGAATCTGTATTTAAACTTACCAAGTGCTGCAATTACCTCAGGTGGAAGATTATAAACTCCGACCTGTTGAGCAAGCTCTTCTCCTGCTTTTGACATGACTTTTTCGATCTCGCGCTTATTCTTGGCTACAATCTCTTCAATTTTCTGGGGCTGAATACGCCCATCTTTGATAAGCTGTTCAAGAGATATGCGAGCCACTTCACGGCGGATTGCATCAAATGATGAAATCTTAATTGAGCCCTCTTCCTCAAGATCTACATCCACACCAGTTGCCAGCTCGAATGCGCGAATATTGCGACCATCCTTACCGATAATCCGACCTTTGTAGTCATCGCTCGGCAAACTTATTGTTGAGAGGGTAAACTCTGGGACATAATCGGTCGCACCATAGCGCAGTGCATCGACAACTAATTCTTTTGATCGTGCCTCGGCTTTTTGCTTAAACTCTTCCTCAGCTGTCTTTATTCGTTGAGCTATATCTGTGGTCAACTTTTCCTCCCAGCCCTTAAGAAGAAGGTCTTTTGCCTGTTCTTTAGTGAGTCCTGCAGCTTTTTCAAGCTTTGCAAGAAGCGACTCTTTTTGTGCCTCAAGCTCTGCTCTTAGTTTTTGGGCTTTTTGTTTTTCTTCCTCAATAGTTTTCTTATCGATCTCAAGCCGTCCCTCACGATCAGCAATGCGGCGCTCTGCATCAACCGCTTCCTGTACGATACGACGAGCCTCGGATTCTGCCTTCTGGCGCATCTCAAGAATCTCTTGCTGAACCTTAAGGAGCTCTTCTTTTGAAGGCTGGAGCTTTACTGATTGAGATTGTTGTTTCTGTTGAGGCGGTTGCTGTTGTGGCTGCGGGACTTGAGGTTTCTCTGGCTGCACGGGTTGAACATCGCCAACGATTTTCTGGAAAAGTGACTTGAACATATATTTATAGGGAAGGCTTTTGAAGTATGGGTTGTGGAGATTAGCGGATATTTTCGTACACGACAGATGCGCAAGAAATTCTTGCTGCCTGAGTAAGATGCGATAGTGTGCTGAAAATATTCATGACGTGTAACTTACGTAAACTAATCTTTTGACCTTTACTTTAAATGCCAATTTTTAATGCTTATGACTAATAAGTACATCTATTCTATCTTTTTTCTTCCATTTCTGCAATAGCTTTTTTGATTAGATCATATCGGAAGCCTCGACGGGCAAGATGCGAGACGGCCTTTTGAAATCTTTTCTGTCTTTCTTCTCGGCCAATTCGTCGCCATACGCGAGATAAAGCTTCCACAGCAAGTTTCTCTTCGTCGACTACATCATCTTCGAAATAGCCCTCAAGATCCGATTGCGCTATACCTCGTCTTTTTAGCTCAAGTCTTAGTAGATTTGCACTTCTTGGCTTCTCACGACTTCGCACCCGTGCGTACCACTCCACGTATTCTTTATCATTTATAAACTTTAGTTCTTTGAGGCGGGCAACTGCATCATCGATCGTCACTTCTGTAAATCCATACCTTTTGATTTTTTTTGTCAGATACTCTCGTATCTCCCACTCGCTTCTTGGACGAATCTTGAGATAAAAGTACGATAAGTTGAGGGCTTTTTGAAGTAATTCGTAGTCGGCCATATTTTTAAATTAAGAAGTACGCATCATGTTTGTAAATTTTATGAAGTTTAATACGCTGAACATCTCCACTTATATCCTTAGATTAGGAAAAACCCCTCTATTGCCTTTTAATCTCTACCTTGAACAACTCTTGCCGACTCAGATGTAAATACTCTTCTTCGTACAAATGGCATATTAGATCTTATTACATCAAAAGCTGCCAATATGGGGAGCAGTTTTAATACTACATCTGCTCTTTGTTTAGGAGTAAGATCCGGTGCGGCAAGAGCCGCACTGACACCGACATTCGCTATTTGTCTAGCTCTCAACTCTAAAGTAAACGCAGGATTATCTACATAACTGTCAACTGCTCGTCTATATGTTTCTTCAGGAGATAGTCTTGCCATATATAGCCACCATCTTTATTCAAAAGCCCTAATTTATTTTGAAGTTACTGCGAGCTTTTTCTTGATCTCCTCGTATAGTGCTTTTTTCAGTTTCTCATCTCCCTCAAGCGACTCCTTCACCTGATCGCGGCCTTGTCCCAATACATTGGTGCCGTGCTTGAGGAATGAACCGCTTTTGGTAATTATACCCAAGTTAATCGCGGCCTCGATAAATCCCTCCAGCTTGTCGACTCCCTCTGGATTGATGATAAATTCAGCCGTCTTAAAGGGCGGAGCTACTTTATTCTTGACGACTTTGACCCGCACCCGCGCACCAACTACTTCGTTGTTTTTCTTGAGAGTCTCGATCTTTCGCACATCCATACGGATTGATGTATAGAACTTAAGCGCCATACCGCCTGGTGTGGTCTCTGGATTACCAAAGAATACACCGATTTTAAGGCGAAGTTGATTGGTGAATACGATCGTGGTCTTGGACTTGGACACGATGGATGTGAGTTTGCGAAGAGCCTGGGACATAAGCCTGGCCTGAAGACCCATCTGTGAATCTCCCATATCTCCCTCAATCTCAGCGCGTGGCGTAAGCGCTGCGACCGAGTCCACCACCACAAGATCTACGCCGCCTGAGCGCACCAAAGACTCTGTGATCTCAAGCGCCTGCTCTCCTGTATCGGGTTGCGCGACAAGTAGGTCGTCGAGCTTCACACCCAATGTACGAGCCCATGCCGGATCAAGAGCATGCTCAGCATCGATAAATGCCGCCACTCCACCGGACTTTTGGACTGATGCGATGATTGAGAGTGATATTGTGGTCTTTCCCGATGACTCTGGACCAAATATCTCGATGATACGGCCTTTGGGAATCCCGCCCACACCGAGCGCTATATCAAGAGGTAAGATATCGGTCTTTATCACATCAATTGCCGCAACCGGCCCCTCACCCAAGCGCATGATTGCGCCTTTTCCGAACTGCTTCTGGATACCTTCAATTGCGAAATTTACGGCTTGTTTTTTCTGTGAATCTTCGTTAGTCGACATAACTATGTCACATAGTAATTGAAAAAAGAATAAATATCAAGCAGGCTTTTTCGCCTCAAAGACAGTCATTATGTAACAATGTGTGTCCCTAATCCAAAGATCTTATAAAGTCCGAGAGTGTAGAGATATAGTCTCCGTTTTTGTTCTTCTCAATCACATCGATCACGGCCGAACCGATGATGGCAATATCAGCCTGCCCACGGAGAGTGTCGACGTGCGACTTATCAGATATGCCGAACCCGACTGCAATGGGTAGATTTGTAAATGATCTTACTCTCTCAATATATTCTTTAACGTGCGGATCAAGCTCTTGCCGTGCTCCAGTCGTACCAGCTCGAGATACTAAGTAAATGAACTCATCTACCACCTCGATATTCTTCTTTATCCGCTCAGGTGTACTTGATGGTGCGAGTATGCGAATGACGGGCATATTGTATTTTTTGCAAATCGAGATAAAGTGTTCATGCCTCTCTTCCTCAGGTGGGATATCCGGCACGATAAGCCCTGCAATACCTATCCTACTTGCGCGTTTGACAAACTCCTCAACACCAATAGTGAAAACAGTATTGTAGTAAGCCATGAAAAGAACTGGTATTTGCGACGTAGCAACCACGGATTTTGCAATGGAAAAACACTTCTCAACTGTAATACCACCAGCAAGCGCTACATCACACGCATGCATGATGCTTGGACCATCGGCAAGTGGATCTGAGAATGGAATCTGAAGCTCTACAAAATCGACACCCGCTTCTTCCATCGCCGCAACAATTTTTGGAGTTGCATCTATTGTTGGATATCCAACTACCACATGAGTCATCAGGCCGATTCTCCCCTCGTTTTTTATTTGTTTGAGCTTTTCTTGTATATTCATATTTGAGTTTTGAGAAATTCCGTCCATTTTGTATCGCCGAGTGCTCGCGCCACAATAAATATATCCTTATCACCTCGGCCGGAGAGATTCACGACAATCACTTTTTCTTTTGAAAGTGTGGGTGCAAGTCGTATAGCATGAGCTACGGCGTGGGCCGACTCAAGAGCCGGAATTATTCCCTCTGTCTTTGTAAGAAGTACAAACGCATCAAGCACTTCCTTGTCGGTCGCATATTCAAAAGCAACACGTCCAGTATCGTGAAGTTCGGATAGTAGTGGACTTATTCCTGGATAGTCCAGACCGGCCGACACACTATGTGTTGGGGCTATATTACCATCTGTATCTTGCAAAAAATATGATTTATATCCCTCCACCACACCAACTCGCCCGCCATGAAAACGACTTGCATGATCGCCGATTTTCTCGACCCCGCGACCACCGGCTTCAACTGCAATAAGCTTCGCATCTGTTTCAAGGAATGGGGTAAAAAATCCCACTGCATTACTACCACCACCTACACAGGCGATACAATAGTCAGGTACTCGATCCTCATACTCACTAATTTGAGCTTTAGTCTCTTCACCTACAATCGTCTGAAAATCTCGTACGATTGTCGGATACGGATGAGGCCCCACGGCCGAACCAAGTAGATAGTAGCTATCTTCAGTATGTTCGATCCAGTCTTTGATCGCGGCATTCACTGCGTCTTTCAGTGTCTTTGAGCCAGTTGTAACGGGTACGACGGTTGCTCCAAGCTGTTCCATCCAGAATACATTCGGCCGCTGACGTTCGATATCTACGGCTCCCATATACACCGTACACACGAAGCCAAATTTAGCCGCAACAGTTGCAGTGGCCAACCCGTGTTGACCAGCACCCGTCTCGGCAATAAGCCGCTTTTTCCCCATACGACGGGCTAAAAGAGCTTGTCCCAAGGCATGATTCATCTTATGTGCACCTGTGTGATTGAGGCCTTCATTTTTGAGATAGATCTTAGCGCCTTTCAATTTTTTGCTAAGATTTTCGGCAAAATAGAGTGGGGTTGGCCGGCCAAGATAATTTTTCTGTAAACCCGCAAGTTCATCAATAAATACAGGATCTCCTTTAGCGCGCGTATATTCGCGCTCAAGTTCCTCAAGCGCTGGTATAAGAAGCTCTGGCACATAACGTCCTCCATAAACTCCAAAGTGGCCGCTCGCATCTACCTCAGATTGTTTGGATCTGTTCATTTTTTGCGTTTTTAATAAATAATTTTATTTTTTCAATGTCTTCTACGTCATCAGTCTCAATCCCGCCCGCAACATCCACACCAGCTGGATGAGCAATAGATACCGCTTGTTCAACCGACTCAGGCGTCAATCCTCCTCCAAGAATAACAGAATACTTTTGCGCCAAGATTTTTACCTTCTCAGGATTTAAAACCGCACCTGTACCACGATTTTTGCGGTCAAGCAAAAAATAATCTGCTCTGTACCGACTCAGCTCGTCCTCACCCTGATTTGTGTCAAAGTCGCCTTCAAGGCTTATTGCTTTAATTACCCCCACTTTTTTTAACGCATCGATGTATTCTTGGTCTTCTTCCCCATGTAGTTGGACATAATCAAGTCTCAGGTCACCTGCTATTTGTTGCACATATTCAATTGGTTGGTCTTGAAAAACTCCAACTTTTTTTATCTCTCGCCCGACCACTCCTAATATTTTTCTAGCCGTTTCTTGTGAAATTCTTCGGCCAGAAGTCGGCACGAAATTAAGCCCGATAAAATCCGCACCAGCAGATATTGCCGCTTGCGCCGAATCTATTGATCGAATTCCACAGATTTTGACCTTCATATGTTAATCTGATTTAACTGATTTTAAATGACCCCGCCGCCCTGCGGTGGGGACTGACTCAACTGATTTATATTCCTTTCAATTCCGATATATAGCTTTTTATATCCACAGCCTTCATAAGACTTGTGCCAACAAGCACCCCTCGTGCCCCGGCGCCTGAATACTTTTCAACATCGCTCCGTGCAGACACACCAGAAAAACCAAGTTTTATGAAATCCTCATCAAGCTGTTCTAAAAGTCCACACGCGTTGTCAATATCAACCTCAAATGTCGTAAGATTCCGAGCATTCACAGCAATTACACGAGCGCCTGAGGCAGCTGTTTTCTCCACGTCAAGATCGTCATATATCTCAACAATAGGCTCAATCCCAAGCTCAGCGCAGATGCCAACAAATTTTTTCAATGTCGGAGCATCTACAATACGCGCAATTAGAAGGATGGCGTTGGACCCTGCATGTACCGCCTCATAAATCTGGTACTCGTCCACTACAAAATCTTTCTGAAGTATCGGGGCAGATACATGATTTTTGACACGCTGAATAAATTCAATATCTCCTTTAAAATATTTGTGATCTGTAATGACTGATATAGCATCAACTCCAGCTTCTTGATAAGAAACAGCTGTAGGCACCACTTCTTGCTCGGTCGCCAACTCACCTAAAGATGGCGCAGCTAGTTTGATCTCACCAATTATCGCAACATCTGCATCTGTTGGATTTAAAATTGCATCAACGAACGAACTATCTCGCTCGCCTATGACTATTTGCTCTTTTAAAAAATTAAGCGTCACTTTATTTTGGCGATCCTCAACCTCACGGCGTGTATTTGCGACTATCTCGTCAAGTATATTTTTAGACATAGACTTTTGTTTTTGTAACTAATTTATTAAGAACTTCTCGTGCCAATCCATTGTCAAGCACTGTTTGTGCTATCGTGTAGCCTTCTTTTGGCTCGCTTACAATACCTGCGACAAGTAATGCATATGCGGCGTTGAGTGCAACTATGTCTCGATGCCCTCCCTTTTTCCCATCCAACACATCAGTAATGACCTTTGCACTACTTCCCGCATCATCCACCTGTAAAAATAAGGACGAAATACTCTCTAAACCAAACTCTTGCGGATCAATGACAAAATCCCGAATCTTCGATCCTTCTACTTCATATGCCTGAGTATTCGCACCAATACTGATCTCATCTAACCCATCCTCAGATGATACGATTATTGCATGTTTGTAATCAAGCTTTGCGCATACATCTGCAATCTTTTTGGCGATTTCGGGAGTCGGTACCCCAATAAGTTGGCGAGTGACACCTGCGGGGTTAAGTAATGGCCCTAAATAGTTAAATACTGTACGCACACCGAGTGCGCGCCGCACGGGCACGACATATTTCATAGCTGGATGATATGATGGGGCGAACAAAAATACGACTCCAACTTCTTTTAAGATCTCAGCGGCTTGATCCGGAGTAAGATTGATATTCACACCCAGCATCTCCAGAACATCGGCGCTACCTGATGTAGATGAGACTGCGCGATTGCCATGCTTAGCTACTCGGCCTCCTGCCGCTGCAACAACGAGAGCGACAGCTGTCGATACATTAAACGTGCTCTTTGTATCTCCGCCTGTACCGCAGGTATCAATCTCCACACCGTTTGATTTGACAGGAACAACAAGCTCTCGCATCGCAGTAACAAATCCAACAATCTCATCCACTGACTCGCCCTTTGTAGCTAAAGCAGCAAGGAAGCCCCCGATCTGTATCGGATCCATCTTCCCTGTGCCTACTTGCCGCATCAAAAAATTCGCCTCTTCTATAGTAAGATCTTGGCGATTTATAACTTTTTGCAAAAGATCTTTTGTATCCATAGGGACCGTTCGTCCCAATGAATTGGGACGATTATGGACCCTTGTGGCGTAAACTTTAGATTTGTTTTGTAATTTACTTCTGTGCGCGCCCATAATTATTTTCCTCCTATTATAAAATTCTTAAGCATTAATTTCCCGCCATCTGTAGCAAAAGACTCTGGATGAAATTGTACGCCCTCTATCGGGTACTGCTTGTGCCGAAGCCCCATAATCTCACCGCCATCAACAGCTTTGGCCGTAATTTCTAAAGAATCTGGTAGGCTTTTTGGCTCAACAATTAGTGAATGATATCGCATTACACTTATCTTTTGGGGCAAGTCGGTGAAGACTCCGCGCGAGTCATGTGTGATCTCACTTGTCTTCCCATGCATAGGGATATCTGCTCGTACAACCTGCCCACCAAAACAATGAGCCATACCTTGCATTCCCAGACATACGCCAAGTACTGGAGTTGTCTTTCCAAGGATAGTCAAAACCTCTGTGCATACACCAAAATATTTGGCATCGCTTGGGTCTCCAGGGCCTGGTGAAATAATAATCTTGTCGTATCCTCTTTTTTTTATTTCGGCAATTGTGATCTCGTCATTTCGTACGACATCTAAACTAAAATCCACACTCTTACCTTGTAGAATCTCTCCGACATACTGATAGAGATTAAATGTAAACGAATCATAATTATCAATTATAAGGATTTTCATCACTCCAACACCTCCCGCATACTCGCTAATTTATTTTGAATTTCAAAATATTCATTTTCTGGGATTGAGTCATACACAATCCCGCTACTTGTCTGAGTGTATGCATAGTCGCCTGATATAAATAGCGATCGAAGAGCAAGTGCAAAGGTGCAGTCTCCATTGAATCCAAAATGCCCGACTCCGCCTCCATACGGTCCACGTGCAGTTGGCTCATTGGCGTCTATAATTTTCATTGTCTCCACCTTCGGGGTACCGCACACTGTGCCCATCGGGAAATTGCTGGCGAGGCCTGAGAACATATCTGCGTCAGGTCGAATAAGCCCCACAATCTCACTTGAGATATGCTGCACGTGAGAGAATTTTTTGACACTCATAAGCTCTCGTATCCGCACGGTGCCAAACTGAGCTACGCGCCCGATATCGTTGCGATGCAGATCAACGAGCATACTGTGCTCCGCGCGTTCTTTGGGATCGGAAAGAAGTGCCCTGGCAAGTTGTTGATCTTCTTTCGCATCGCGGCCTCGCCTCGTGGTGCCAGCTAGTGGACGGGTCGTCATCTCGCCAGCTCGCTGGGAATATAAAAGCTCAGGACTCGCACCAATTATTTTCTTGTCTCCAAATTTTAGGTAGTACATAAATGGCGAGGGATTGCTCATTCTTAATTTTTCATAAATTCTTAGTGCATCGCCCTTTATCTCATACTCAGACTTAAATCCCACCTCGCATTGAAAAGTATTGCCCGCGCATATCTGTTCTTTGACTCTTGCAACAATCTGTGCGTGTTCTTTCTCATTCAATGTATCACGCACAAATTTAACATCCAATGATTTATCTGCTATATCTGAGTGCATGATTTTTTCCAATGTGTCGCGACGATCAACATCGTAATAAAAGTAAAAAAGCTCCCCAGTCAACTTGTCCAAAATCAGGCCATCTGTATAGACCCCAAACATAAATTGATCAAATGAGTCGTGGATTTTTAGATTCACCGAAGGCTCAAAATAATTAGCGGCCTCATAGCTTAAGTAGCCCACAAGCCCTCCAGCATAATCAGCAGTGAGTGTGGTAGTCGGCATTATAGAACGTAGGGCAAAATAAGGATTTTCAACTGGATATGTGTGACCATCAATAATGAGATTATTTTCTCGTGCTGAGATTGTCTGAGCCGGATCAAATCCCATGATTGAATACCGGGCAAATTTGCCCTCCTCCCCAAGCGACTCGAATATAAAACATATGTCAAAGTGTCGCTCTATTTTCTTAAATAAGCCATAAAAATCCACATCCTCCGCAAACTTCACGGTTGTTGGCTTACCTGCAATCTTGATTTTTGGTAAATCTGTCATATTTTTGTTTTAGAGTTTTAACATTTGAGTTTTGCGTTTTGAGTTTCCTTATATATGTATATATTAATGTTTTCTATCCACAAAAAAACCCTCCGATCTGGAGGGTACTATTTTCAAGTTTTTGGTGACACGACAATATCACCCTCCAAGAGTTCAGAGGGCTTCCCACCAAGCATTTACATGTGCTTCTCGTGTGTTCATAGGTATAAATATACCATATACAGCCAGAAAAAACAATCATTAAGGTCGAAAAGTGTTTGTTCTTAAGTTACTCCATTGTCAATAAACCAATCTGGGATTTCGTGTCCATTTATAAATACTCTTGATGAAACCACCGGCTTCTGTCTTAGTTGAAAAACATTCCCCGAAGGCGGAATTCTGCTCTGCTGCAAATCCGAACTACTACCTCTACTAAGGTCTTTGGATGAATTTCGGGTGGGAGTCGTTCCTTCGACCAGCCTTAGACTCCTCGCTCTTCTTTCTTGCATAAATTTAGATTGAGGGCTTTACCCGTAAAAAAGGGCGATCACGATGATGCCCCAAAGAGCGATTGTGATGGTGAGTGGAATATCTTTGGTAATCACATGCTCAGGACGCTCACCTTGTACCCGCTCATATAAAAGCTGTGCGTACCGAGCAATCCCGTAGACGACAAGCGGGATAGTAATCATCATCCAACGACGCGACTGTGACTGGGGTACAAACTGGTCAAAAAAGTCAGAGGTAAGAATATTATTGTTCTGTGACAACTGTTGAAAATAAGTATAGAAGGAATACGAGATGATCGTGATCGTGGCAAACGTGGTGGTAAGGAATGTAAGATGATGTTCATTGTATCGAAGAAGAGACGAGCGGGCTCCTCGGCCATGTGCAACAAGCTCTGCATGCCGCTTGACTGTAGCCATAAAAAGCGAGACAAAGAAAATTGTCAAAAGAAGCCATATTGGGATATGAAATCCAGTGACCACCTCACCGGCAAAAGCCCGCAACATGAAAGATGCAGAGATTGAGAAGATATCAATGACTGGGAATTTCTTCAAAAACAAAGAGTAAAAAAAGTGAAGAAGTATAAAAAGCACGGCCAAAAAGAAAAATTGTAAGGAGAAGAGAAGGGACAACAAAAGCGAGATAAGAGTCAGGACAAAGACAATAAATGTCGCCTCCTGTATCGTCACACTGCCGGCTGCCACTGGTCTATTTTTCTTTATCGGGTGCTTTACATCGAAGGGATAATCGATAATGTCGTTTAACACATAAGATGTGGATGACAAAAGGCAAAATATGAGAAATGCCCATACGGTCGTCAGGAATAAGGCGCCATTGAAAAGCTTTCCAGAGAAGATAATAGCCGTAAAGACAACCAGATTTTTTACCCACTGGTTTACTCGAAGCTCTCGAAGTAATATGGTGAACTTTTTGAGATTCATATTGTGTACGCTGTGCATTATACTATAATTTTGTATATTCAAGCTTTGCTATGATCGACCTTAACGACACTGACACTCTACTTAAAATCCCCAATGTCGCCTCCGCTCTCCAGTCTGTCGATGAGTTCCCCGCACAGCTTGAACAGGCTTATCAAGAGGCACGCGCAATTTCACTTCCTGAGGAATATAAAAAGGCATCCAATATACTCGTCTGCGGCATGGGCGGATCGCGTTTCCCAGCACTCATCATAAAAGAGCTATTCAAACAAAAACTCCAAGTTCCTCTTGAGATTCAAGATGACTACAATCCCCCAGCATGGGTCGGACAAAATACATTCATCGTCCTGTCCTCGTACTCTGGCACGACTGAAGAAGTGGTCTATAGCGAACGTGTACTCCGAGATCGAGGATGTGCGCTTTTCACAGGCGTCACATCAGGTGGTGACCTCGAGAAAATTCTAAGGGAGAAAAATGAGCCGGTCTATGTGTTTGATCCTATTCACAACCCATCCGGACAGCCGCGAATCGGTGTAGGATATGGGGTGGGAGGGCTTTTGGGTCTCCTTGTATCTGCTGGGTTTATTGACACCACAGATGAAGAGATCGATTCGGCAATTGCCGCGCTCAGCTCGCTTCTTGCGTCATTTAGAGTAAGCGTAAATGAAGAAGAAAATCCAGCCAAAAAGCTTGCACAAAAAATACACAATAAGTACCCCTACTACATTGTGTCCGAATTCCTGCGCGGGACTGGCAACGCACTTGCCAATCAGACCAATGAGACGGCAAAGTCGATATCCGACTTCCGTATCATCCCAGAGCTCAATCATCACCTTATGGAAGGCCTCAAATTCCCACCAGAGCTTAAGAAGCTTGGACTTTTTGTCTTTTTCACATCTAATCTTTATTCCGGCCGTATTAAAAAACGCTTTTCGATCACCAAAGAAGTGGTTGAGAAAAATGATATCGAGACGTATGAATTCCCACTCCATGGAGCGAACAAGATCGAGCAGGTATTTGAACTTTTGGGGCTTGGGGGGTATCTCACTATGTATCTATCGCTCCTCTACGTGCAAGACCCCAATGCTATTCCCTTTGTAGATTATTTTAAGGAGAAATTGAGAGAATAAGTAATTTTACTTTCATAACGCTATAAATAACGACCTTCCTCAATCCACCATTTGCGAATTGCTCTTGCCTTAGGCGTCAATCCCGCACTTATTGATGCTCCTAAAGTAGAACCCATAAAAACCAAGCTGTCTCTATTTAACATGTTTTGAATCCAAGGGGCGTTATCTACAAACCACACCTTATATGCCTCATCCGCGCTAAAACCAGCTAAAGTAAGCAACCCTATTCCGATCAGTCCATAAGGACTTAGCTTTTGGTCTTTCATATACCGTCTTATTTTTTCACCTTTGCTTGGGTTATCTAGTGGTTTTTTAAGAAAGCTTCCTTCTTCGTCATGATCAAATTGATTTGATCCAAGATTTTCAAGAAATCTTTTGTGATAAAGTGGGTCAACCATAGGTAAAAATGCTTGATGCATTCCGATGCGTAGCTCATCCCATATGAGGTTTCTGAGCTCGGGCGTTGTTTGAGAAAGTACTAGGTCAACAGGCAATTCCAAGTTCAGTCCACTTGCAAGGTGATCTTCTGTAGTTGAGACTATCTCAACTCGCGGCTTTTCAATTCCAGCAAACCCCGCGGTAAGCCTAAATTGTCTAATTTGTACGGGTCTGTTGCCGGTGGTACTATGCTTTAAGTCTATGACAACATCTAGTAATGCCCTGTCAACACTTTCATCATCACCCACTCTTGCTTCTCCTTCATTAGTCCAAACATGAACACTATTGACCACTCCATCAGTTCCTTCTTCTAACAAACTCTTTCGAAGACCACACTCATTAAACGCTAAGAAAAGTTTACGCAAACTTGTTGGAGTTACTCCACAGGAATTTAGAAAACCGTCGAGATCTACTATAGGGCTTGAAAAAGTTGGTTCTGAGCGAGCAGGCAGCACGTCCCGTCTCCTTGCTGGTAAAAAGCGCCTTCCGCCACCTTCTGGTAGTTGTGACATAACAGAGGCGATTATAACAGACTATGAGCTTATTTTCAATAAAATTAGCTCGTTACAATAATCCTATTACCTCTCGTCCTACTTTTACAGCGTAGTTCGTCCCGCGATCATAGGGGTAGGTCATGTCGAGGTTGGCCATGAAGAAGTTTTTTACTGGAGTCTCATAATCAGGCTTGTTTTTGAGAAAATTCTTATCAAATATCGGTTGAGCAAATGGGCCGCGGAAAACCCAGAATGTGGAATTATTAATTGTAAGTTTTGGATTAAGCTTTTTAATATCGCGACAGTAATACTCAAAGATTTGCTTGTCGTTCATTTTCAGAAGTTTGTCTTCGCGACCTACATAATTAGCCATATACGCAAGGTGTGCTCCCCCATAATGTTGGCGATCCATGAAATTGGTGTGTTGGATGATCGCCATTGAGTTCAGATCCGGAGTCGTCACATTGAGCCAATATGCCGTGTCAAGAATCGGATCTTTTGATTGGATAATGCATGTCGCTGCGTGCAGATATTTGAGTTTTAGGAGATTGTTCGTGAATTGTGCGGGAAATACGCGGGAAATGTGTGCGGTAATTGGGGTAGGTAGTGTCGAGATCATCGCGTCATACTGCTCCTTTTGGACTGCCCGATCAGTCCCTTTTGAATATACTACTTCAAATCCACCCCTTGATTTATTTACCGCACTCACTGCTGTTGAGCTATAAATATTTACTCCCTTTTCCCGCAACACCCCCTCTACCTTATCTATAAAAGCTTGGAATCCGCCTGCGGGGTAGGCGAGGATCTTAGTTCGCTTGTTGACCCGTGCCCAGATAAATGAGGCTAAGATATTCTCCGCATATTTACCGAACTTTTTCCGAAAGAGTTCTGCAAAAAGCACATCATAGGCTCGATTTCCCATGTATTTTTGGAGGAGCTCTTCTGCTGTTTGCTTTTCATATGAGCTCAAAAATGGTGAGAGCTTGAGAAATCCGAGTGTAATTCCCGCACGTACTCGATCGAGGAATGGAAGATAGGGCAGGCGAAGAAGTGCAATCGGCGAATCAAGGGGGACTATATCATATACTTTGTCTCGATTCTTATAGAGTGAGGCGGTAATTGGATCTTTGAATATTACATCGTCAAACCCTATTTCTTTCGCAAAGTCGAGAACGTCACGATCATTGGCAAACCAATGATGATATGCCCGCTCGATAAACCAATCCCACCCTGAAGATTTAAACCCTACAGCAAGTCCACCCAGAGCATTTTCTTTCTCAAAGAGAGCCACATCGTGGCCTTTTTGCCGCGTATAATACGCAGCACTAAGTCCTGCAAATCCACCCCCGAGTATGGCAATTTTCATCTGGCTTTCTATTATAATGGATAAGTTATGAGCACATCCAAAATAGCGGAGCTTGAAGCGAGAATCAGAAAAATAGAAAAGCGCAACATACAAGTGGAGGCTAATAAAGCGTGGGAGACAAGTATGCTCCGGCGGATAGCAATTGCAATCCTCACATATATCACAATCCTCACATTCTTCATTGCAGCCAATCTGCCCAATCCATGGATCAATGCGCTTGTTCCCACTGTTGCCTTCGTTCTCTCAACTTTCTCGCTTGAGCTCCTGCGCCGGGTCTTTAAAAACTAATCACGACAATCCAAACCTATTTGCTTAGCTTGTTAATTTAGTCTTATAGTAGTATAATTTATACTATATGTCACCTGAACAGAAAGGGCGCCGTGTCCCTCGTTTTCCAAGCACAGAATACACTCCGCTTCCTAGTGGATTTCATGTAAGGCGACCTACGGATAATGTCCATGGATATAGAGCAGTGGCTGGTATTCTAACACCAGGAACGCCTGACCACGGAATTCGCGTGGGGGATGAAATCCATCCAATTAAATCGCCTGAAGATCTTGATAAACTAGGTCGTGACCTGGTAGCTTTTTATCAAGGGCAAAATTTAGTAGTTTTGGAACCCGGATTCAGCATAGGAGAAAGAGTTATAAAAAAAGCGCCAAGACAGACAGTCCTCACGGTCAACTTGGTAAGAATTGTTCCAACAGTCGGCGAATCTGGATCAATTATTAATCCTAAAATAGATATTAGCCAGGGCGACTTGCCATTTGATGAAACCTTTCAAGTAGATTTTACCGGTACATCAGGTCCAATTACGGCATTTTTTACTCCATTTCACCCCGCAGCATACCCTATGGATGTAAGCCTCGCCATGCATAAAGAAGCTGGAGGAGGTTCTCTTGGTGGGAGATAAAGCTAATCAAGATTTCTCTTAGATGATAAATAGTGTTAATTAGCCTCACTTTTATCAGAGAATAAGAACGCATGTCCACATTAATAAACTCGAAGTAAATAAAAATTTAAATATAGTATGAGAATTGAAGGAGATCGAGGAGCCGTATTTAATACTCCTTTTGATCGAATCCCAGGGGTTCCTTATCCACATTTCCATCCTGGTCTTGGTGGGCTTGATCGGTTTGGGAATCGATTATTTACTTCTATTGAAAGATGGGTATACCCAACAGTTAGTGGCGACATTCTTCCAGCTGCTCTTCTTGTGTCCCCTGAAGGGAATAAATTTCTTAGGTCTCATCTTGGTATATTGACAGCCCTTGATGATAGTTTAAAACAACCAGACCAAAAGGATCTGCAGATTGATGAGAAAGGCGCGACTTTGTCAAAACTTCGAAATGGTAGCATGTCAACAGCTTATCTTCTTGCTCTGGGAGATGAAGAATATGTGGTAAGAACTCCTAGGTTTCCAATGGGTCAAGATAAATTTCCTCAGCCTTATATTAATGAGATGCTCCAAATCCAGGACCTAAGCATGGCCTTGAATGAACAACTTGTCCAACTTGGTATTACACTACCCACATATCTATTAGCTACAGGACAAGTGTCAATTGTCACATATCTAAAGCCCCGCGGCCGGTTTGAGCAGCCACCGAAAATATGGAGGAGGGCCATTGATCTGGTAACCAGGTATGTAAGCGACCAAAGAAATAGTGGAGATGTTCTCTGGCAAGATGTACATTGTGACATTAATCCAAAAGACTTTGTACCCTTGATAGGCGGAACAGTTGGGTGGGTTGACCCTGTATCTTCAATCAAAAGTGATCCCACCCCTAGATTATTTACTTTGTGAAGTTTGAGAAGAGATTGTTTTAACAGAGGAATTCGCACTATCTGTCCCCATAAGCTCCACAAATATAGTCTCCACGCAGATTGTGATTGGTATAGCCAAGAAGACGCCTGATATGCCGCCAAGTTTGCCTCCAATGATAAGCACCATGAGAATAATAATCTTGTTGAGGCCCACAGCTTGCTTCATCACAATAGGCACAAGTAGATTATTTTCAAGTTGCTGGATAATAAGATATAGGGCGAGTACCGAGATGCCCAGAAAATATGTCTGATTTACTGAAAATATGAAGGCTGGTATGGCTGACATGACAGGGCCAATAATAGGCACCACCTCAAGAAGGCCCGCAATAAACGCCAGAGTAAGCGCGTTGCGCACCCCAAGGATAGTCAGTCCGATATAGGTAAGTGTCCCGATAGCAGTCATAAGCACCAGCTCTCCCCAGAACCAATTACCCATACGGCGCTCAGCTCGATCAAATATCCGAATGACAATTTCAGACTGTTTGGGATCTAAAAAACGCTGGGTGATTGATGCAATTGACTCTTTTTGAACGACAAAGTAAAAGGCAAAAAAGAGTGTCGTGATAACAAATACAATGTTTGAAAATATATCGCTTAGTATGGAGAAAGCTCTATTTGTAATATTGGGCAAATAACGTGTGAGGGAGTCTGCATTTGTATACTGATCAAGATATGGCGTGCTCTGAATAAGACGTGTGAGATTGTGAATAAATACCGACATATCAGCAACAAGAAGTGGAACAAGATTGTAAAAAGCAGCTCCTATCCCACCAATGAGCAGTGCGAATACAAAAAGCGCCCCAATCATCCGGGGAATTTTGAGTCGGGCCAAGCGATTTACAATGGGCTTCACAAGGCTCATTATCATAAAGGCAAGAAAAAGCGATATAATAAGACCGCGGACAATCCATAGGATCTGTAGGAATATAAGAAATATCACGGTGAATACTATAGTCTTCGCCGAGATCTCAATCTTTAGTGGTCGGGCTGCCATAATCCCAATAGTACCACCCATACCTATCCTTTGGCAAGGGAAAATACATAGACACGAAGAGCTCCGTGTTTAAGAAGCGTGGCGGCTGCAGATTTCACAGTTGATCCGCTGGTCACTATATCGTCTACCAAGATAATGCAGCGACCATCTATACTCGCGTCTGGCTTTAGATCAAATGCACTCTGCATGTTAAGGTGGCGGTCCGCACGGCGACTAAGTTGGGCCTGTGCTGGAGTATGCTTGATTCTGATAAGTTGATCAACTACCGGTTTTTCAATGACTAAGCTTAGCCACTCCGCCACAAGGTCTGCCTGATTAAATCCTCTCTCTTTTTTGCGGGTAGGATGAAGGGGAATAGGCTGGATCACGAAATCTTCAGAGCTTCTTTTGTAGGGTGAAAGCTTCGTCAATATTCTTGGGTCGATAATTGAGACAAGTTCACCCCATACTGTACGCGCCCTCCGATATTTGATGTTTTTTATAATGCGCTTTAGCGGGGTATTGTAATGAAATATCGTCACAAAGCCCCGGATCCCTCCTCGACGGCGACAAGCGGGATGTGTGAGCCCACCCGCACTTGCACGGTGGCAGTATACACATACATCAGGGGCGAAATAGCTCAATTTGCCTGCGCAATAAGTGCAGATATAAGTCCCCACATACCCACACCCGCAACAGAATTTGGGAAATAATATGTCGCGCAACATGAATTAATTATAAAAAATTCCATCATTTACACAACCAGCGTCTATTCAAATATTTTGGGCTCTCTGAAAAACTAATATATCCATCCGTGCTTACATCGCAATATATAGTGTCTAATTTGATACCAACACGCTATTGGGCGGCATTTCAACATAAAAGTAAGTTTTTGTTCAACAAAAAAAGGGCAAATAAAATGTAGTAAAGATTAATCAGCAAATTTGAGGCTAAAAATAATGTTGATATAGTTTATGACTATTTAGATATCTTGCAACGGCATAAGTAGTGTCGTACATTAAGCATAGACACCATATATATTGATTTTGAAGATATATAGTGGATACCATGAATTAAAAGCGCCTTAATAAATATACATATATATGAACTGTGTTTTTTGCGGTAATGAAGATACGGAGGTCATCGAGACGAGAGTGGCTGAAAATGGAGCGGTGGTGAGGCGCCGTCGCGTTTGTACTAAATGCGACAAGCGCTTCACCACATACGAGCGGGTGGAGGAGTTGCCGATCCTTGTCATCAAACGTGACGCGCGGCGAGAAAGATTTGATCGAGAAAAGCTTATGCGGGGTATCTTGCGCGCTACCGGCAAGACGACAGTGACAGCTGAGCAGATTGAGGAGATTGTCAATCAGGTTGAGGTGGACCTGAAAGGGCAAGATTCGACTGAGGTCGATAGCACGATAATTGGCAATTTGGTTGCCAAACAGCTTAAGAAACTTGATAAGGTCGCGTACATTCGATTTGCAAGTGTGTTCCGAAGATTTGTAGATGCTGAGGATTTTGAAAAAGAGATTAAAAAGTTGATATAGAAAGCACTAAATAAACATATTGAAATCAAGCGGGGGCTGGACTACAATGTCAGTCCCACATTAGAAATTTAAATTATAAATAGCTATATGAAACTCACAGGTGTATCAGAAAAGGTCTTCTTAGACCGCTATTCTCAAAAAGATAAAAAAGGCAATCCAATCGAAAAGACACCAGATCAGATGTGGCGTCGCATAGCGCGAGCTGCAGCTGCCCAAGAGCCCAAGAAAAATCAAAAAAAATGGGAGGAGTCTTTTTATCGGGTCATGGAGAATTTTAAATACGTACCTGGTGGCCGTATCTTGGCTGGTGCCGGAACTGGATATGATGTCACTTTTTACAACTGTTTTGTCATCCCATCCCCCAAAGATTCCCGAGGTGGGATCCTCGATACTCTCAAGCAGATGGTTGAGATCATGGCTCATGGAGGTGGGGTAGGAATCAACCTGTCCTCACTCAGACCACGTGGCGCGCGAGTTCATAAGGTCAATGGATTTTCATCTGGACCATGCAACTGGGCCGAGCTTTTCTCCCTTGCGACCAAAGACATCATTCAGCAGGGTGGGACACGACGAGGCGCTCTTATGCTTATGCTGTGGGACTGGCATCCAGATATTGAGGAGTTTATTACGGTCAAGCAAGACCTCACGCGTATAAATGGTGCCAATGTCTCTGTCTGTATCTCAGACACGTTTATGGACGCTGTGGAGGCAGACGCTGACTGGCCACTCGTCTTTCCAGACACTAGTGACCCCGAATATGACAAACTTTGGAATGGAGACCTTGAAGTCTGGAAAAAATTGGGCAAAAAAGTAATTGTCCAAAAAATAGTCAAGGCAAGAAAAATATGGGATCTGGTAGCTGAGGCTGCATGGCGATCAGCCGAGCCAGGAGTCGTCTTCATGGAACGGTACAACAAATACCACAACAATTGGTATTGGAATCGTATTAATTGTGTGAATCCGTGTGGCGAGGAGGGGCTGCCTGAATGGGGAGTATGCAATCTTGGCTCAATTAACCTGTCCGCACTTGTCGAAGGATACAACGCTGATAAAAAAGGCGTTTTTGACTTTGAAGAGCTGAAAAAAGTAGTCGCAGCTGCCACTCGCTTTCAGGATAATGTCGTAGATATGGACCCTTATATCTTTAAGGGTATCCGTAAGACTCAGCTTGAAGGAGAACGACGAATTGGTCTTGGCACAATGGGACTGGGAGACGCCCTCATCAAGCTTCATATTCGCTATGGATCAGAAGAGTCGCTTGAGTTTATAGATCGTGTATACGCCATTATTAGAGATGAAGCGTATCGTGAATCTGTACGTATCGCACAAGAGAAGGGGTCATTCCCTAAATTTGATGCGAAAAAATATCCTCAAGGCAAATTTATCAAAGAGTTGCCGGCTGATATACAGAAAGATATCGCCCGATACGGAATACGTAATTCAGTACTCCTTATGCAGGCTCCAACTGGATCAACCAGCATAATGTCCAACCAGACCACTTCAGGTATTGAACCTGTGTATGAGTTTGAGTTTATAAGACGAGATCGCCTTGGCACACATAGCATACGTCATCACTTATATGATGCGTGGTTTAAAAAGCATGGAGAGAAGCTTAAGTCCGGAGAGATCACCCGCCCGGATTATTTCGTCTCGGCCAATGACCTATCTCCTGAAGATCATGTGCGAGTACAGGCTGCGATACAGAAATATGTCGATGCTTCAATCTCAAAGACTGTGAATGCTCCTCGCACTCAGACTGTTGAGGAGGTAAAAAAGCTCTATATGCTCGCATACAAACTTGGGTGTAAGGGTATTGCATATATGCGCGATGGCAGTCGAGAGGGTGTACTCACTCGTGTTGAAGAGCCAAAGGCCGAAGTGGCCTCTATCGAACAGCCACAGCTTGCACCAACAGCTTTTAAAGTGCAACCACGCCCGATGATGGTCAATGGAGCAACCTACAAGATCAAGACTCCTGTTGGCGATGCGTTCATCACTATAAACACCAATGAAGACGGCGAGCCGCTTGAAGTATTTATAAATATCGGCAAGGCAGGATCTGATGTATACGCAATTGCTGAAGGATTGGGACGCATGATCTCCCTGTCGCTTCGTCTCGCCTCCCATGTTCCACCACGTGAGCGTGTGAAGCAGGTGATATATCAACTTGAAGGGATTGGAGGGGCCCGTGTCTTGGGATTTGGCAAAGATCGGATTCGATCTCTCCCTGATGCGGTTGCTAAAGTGCTCACGATGCACTTCACGGCCCAAGACCAGAAAAAAGAAATGGCAAACGGCCTTGTTGAGGCAGTTGCAGGGACAAATGGTAATGGAAACGGCCATACAACAACAAACGGCCACACAAATAGTAATGGTGGAACATCAACCGAGCCTGAACTTGTGACTGAGATGACGCAAGAAGCGCTTGTTGAAGGAAGTTTTGCCGAAGGAGCTCAGGCCAAGCATTTTGATCTGTGCCCAGATTGTGGTCAAGCTACCCTTGCTCATGAGGAAGGGTGTAAGAAGTGCTATGGTTGTGGATACTCTGAATGTTAACTGCGAAAAAGATTGATAGAATAGCTTAGATTGAATTATTGTATACGGGCAATCGCCGTGAAAATCGGTGGCAGTGCCGCTACTGTTAAAGCCAGAAAACCGTATACGATGAGGTTCCCGAGCAGGAAGATAAATTTTAAATCTTCATAATCCTTCTTGGGAACATAGAACAAGGAGGATTTTTTTATGCCAATTTATACCAAGACAGGGGACCAGGGG
>CAYOAI010000009.1:15452-41952 GCA_964401915.1 uncultured Gammaproteobacteria bacterium | reverse complement strand
CCACCTGCTCGATTGGATTTTCTTTTGTATGCTCCCTCTTTGTATTCAATTGGGTCGTGAACATCTGATCCATGTCGAGTGCTGTTTTCGTGTGCTGTTCCTATCTCAACCCCCTTAACTGATTGGATGCTCATAAGGGCACCAGCTATCTGGCCATCGATCTTACGATCATGCTGAACATAGCTTCCCAAGCCAACTGGCACACCAACAGCCCAAATCTCTACAACTCCACCAAGAGTGTTTTTGTTAATTCGGGCGTCATAAATAGCCTGTTGCATTTTTTGACCTGTCCCCGGATCTACACAACGAGTATCTGGATCAAATTCAAATACATTTTTTATCTCTACAAATGAATAATCTGATTCAAGCTTAATTTCACCAATTGCCAAAGTATGGCTGGCAATCTCAATGTCAAAGCACGACAGAAGTTGTCTAAATATTGACCCAGCAGCAACACGTGCTGTGGTCTCACGAGCAGACGATCTTTCAAGTACATTGCGGGCATCATCAAATCCATATTTCTGGATCCCTGCAAGATCTGCATGGCCAGGGCGCGGATTGGTGACCTTGGCACTCTCAACAACCGCGGCATCTTGAGCCTTCTCGCTCATCTTATCACCCCAGTTTGCTGCGTCGGCATTGGGAATCCACAGTACAATAGGCGCACCAATGGTACGACCAAATCGTACGCCAGCTGTAATCTCAACGAGGTCTTTTTCGATTATCCCCCGTCCTCCGCGACCCGCATCGTGGCGACGTCTGGCCATGTCAGCCGCAATAAGATCCGTGTTAATTGGCACACCTGCTGGCATACCATCAATTATGGCTGTAAGTCCTTTTCCGTGCGATTCACCTGCTGTTAGAAATCTAAGCATATTCTTATGTTAACTGATTAATAAGTATTTTCTCAACGAGATCTTTTGGAAAGTCACGATCTGTAAAAAGTTCAAACTGCCGCTTTGCCTGATAAATAAGCATTTTGTATCCATAAATCACTTTTGCACCTCTAGTTTTTGCATCTTGTATAAGGCGAGTCTCATGTGGTTTATATACTATATCAAATACTGTATGCTCTGGGGTGAGAGCATTGGTGTCTATTGGGCTTTCAGTTGTATCAAGTCCGACAGTCGTTGAGTTGATGATGATATCACAATCAACATACTTTGCAAAATCTTCAAGACTTCCTGAGTCTTCAGCTCCAAATTCCTGAGCAAGTACTTTTGCTTTTTCCACATTCCTATTTAAAATGACGAAACTAATGCTTGCTTTTTTAAGGCCATAGCAGATAGCACGCGCTGCACCACCTGCACCAAGTAAAATCGCCTTTTTTTGCTTAAGTTCTTCACCGAAATATTCATTCAAAGATTCAACTGCTCCATACCAGTCAGTATTGTATCCATAGAGTCTACCTTCCCGATTCAGAACTGTATTTACTGCGCCTATTGCGCGTACATCGTCATCAACCGTGTCAAGCAGATCAACGGCTGAGATTTTGTGCGGTACAGTGATACTGACGCCATCATAAGGCTCTTCTTTTATAATCCTTATTCCATCTTCAATCTTTTCAACATCAACTGTTTTATATGAATGGGGTAGTCCTATACTTCGAAAAGCGCTCAGATGAATGATGGGCGAGAGGGAATGTGAGACTGGATGGCCAACAATACAAAAGTTCTTAGCCGTTTGCTCGGTTTTTTCTTTTTCAACATATTCTGTAATCTGATCTACGATTTCCTCAGTACTTTTATTTTCCGTGTCTATTAAAAGATCGCAGGTAAGAAGATATGCCTCTAGCCTTTCTTGACTAAGCTTTTTAAATGAATCCAATACTTGAGATTTTTCACCAAGAAGAGGTCTGTTTTTATAGCCTTCTCCGACCCGCTCTGTGAGAGTCTGTGGGGATGCCCACAATAGAATAATTCGACCGATCTTTTTAAGAAGCATTCGATTTTCTTCAGACAGTACTATTCCCCCGCCCGTTGAGATGATTGTGGCATCTTTAAGCTCAGAGAGCTTCTTAAGAAGAATAGTTTCTTGTTCTCGAAAATACCCCCACCCTTTTTGCTCAACAAGGGTCTTGATCTTTAGACCATCTTGGGATTCAATCTCAGAATCTGTATCAATAAGCTGTGTGTTAGTTTTTTGGGCAAGAAGCTTGGCAGTTGTGGTTTTACCCACGCCCCCCATCCCCACCAGTATTATGTTTTTTGACATGTGATATTAAAGCCCGAAGACCAAACTCATAACTTTCCTCTCTGAATCCATAGACGCCGCCGACTGCGATTTGTGAGATAAGATCGGTGTGGCGCTCCTCTTCGCGAGAATAGATATTGGACAGATGCACTGTCACAATAGGTAATTTAGAGTCGGAAAGAGCATCCTGGATGGCAAGTGAGTAGTGGGAGAATGCGCCAGCATTAATAAGTATTCCGTCAATTTCATTTTTTTTACTTTGCACTTCATTTATGATATCTCCCTCAATATTGGATTGATAAAACTCAAGTGTAACATCGCTATCTTCAGCTATTTTTATGAGATTCTTTTTAATATCATCAAGCGTCAAACTACCATAGTGGTTTTCGTCGCGCTTGCCGAGCATGTTTAGATTAGGACCGTTTACGATAAGTATTTTCATATTTTTAGCTATTTTGAAAATTGGTAATAAGTGTTTCAAGCTCGCCTAAAGATATTGGATAGACTACTACTTCTCCAATTTTTTTGGGCAGGATAAAATCCATTGTATCTCCATCTCTTTTTTTATCAGCAAACAGAGATGTTACTATCTCACTTGCCGGAATATCAAATCTTGTTGGGAGTGAGTATTTCTCAAGTAACGACTTGATGCGACCGGCTTCCTCGCGTGTAAACATTCCAAGTTGGTTTGACGCGTAGCAAGCGAATGACAGTCCAGTAGCCACGGCATATCCGTGTTTAACTGAGAAGTTGCTTTGAGTCTCGATAGCATGAGCCAGTGTGTGTCCAAGATTGAGAAGCTTGCGTGGTCCTTGGGTCTCAAGCGGATCTGATTCTACTATATTTGCCTTTATCTTTATGCAACGTGCGATTACATCCTCAGAGAGCTCACTGGTTGTTGAATCTGCATCTTCGAGTTTTGCGACAAGCTCTCTATCAAAGCCGACAGCATATTTGATCAACTCTCCCATGCCGGATGTGAGCTCGTCTTCTGGAAGCGAGGTAAGACACGATATATCCACAAATACATTAGCTGGCTGATTTATTGTGCCCACAATATTTTTGTATCCTTCAAAATCTACTCCATTCTTGCCACCGACTGCAGCATCGATCATGCCCAAGAGAGTTGTGGGGATGAATGAAAAGTTTACTCCTCGAAGATATATAGAGGCGACAAATCCAACAATGTCGGTCACGACTCCACCCCCGAATCCAACAATATGAGCTTTTCGATCAATCCTCTTACCAATTAGCGATCTAATAATTTCTTGTACAGTATGTATGGTTTTGCTTTTCTCACCGGTTTCAATTGTAATTATTTGAGAATCATCTATCTGCGGTAGATAGCTTTTCAAAAGATCCTGAGTATTTTTATCGCAGATATAGATTATTGAAGTTGGAGTGTTTTGAGATAAGGTAGACAGGATGGCTTCCTGGATATTACTTCCAATCATGATTTGCGACTCCTGATTTTTATCTGTTTTAAGTGTGATATTTTGCATCTTTATATGTTTTGAACGTCTATATCAAGGCCTTTAAGATCATCGAAAAACTGTGGATATGATTTGGCAACCACACCAGCATTTTCTATTATTAATCCTCCATCTATCATAGTACCCAGTATAGCAAAGCTCATTGCTATTCGATGATCGCCCATACTATCGACTGTACCGGATTTGAGCTTAGACCTGTAGATACGAATAGAGCCTTCATCTTCTTCAACTCGTGCGCCAAGTCTTTTTAAATTAGCAACTATCGCATGTTGTCTGTTGGATTCTTTTTCCTTGAGTCTACCTGTCCCGGTGAGTTCAAGATAATCATTAGTAAAAGCTCCACACATTGCAAGAGAAGGTGCAATATCTGGACAACCCGATATATCAAAACTTCCGGAGTTTAGTTCGCCTGGTGCGACAGTTACTTTGCCATCTTCTTGCTGTATATCAGCACCTAGTTTTTGCAAAAAATCTATAAAGACTCTGTCTGGTTGATGGGAGTCTTTTTTAAGATTCTCAATTGTTACTTGGCTATTTATTGCACCAAGAAGAGCAAAGTATGATGCTGCTGAGTAGTCGCCTTCAATAGTCGTGTCACTCGCCTTGTACTTCTGTCCAGCCACAACATTGAATTCGTTATTACTTTTTTCAACAACAACTCCATGTTCACGTAGTACATCTATGGTGAGATCTACATATTCTGATGATTCCAGTCTATCTGTGACTTTTATCTGTATATCAGATTCAGCAAATGGTGCGATGAATAAGAGAGCAGAGATAAACTGCGAACTTGTCGTACCTGATATCTCAATGAGTCCGCCTTTCAACCGTCCAGGATGTACAGTGCAGGGGAGAGCATACTGTTTACCTTTGTATTCAATATCAATCTCCTGTTGCTTAAGAGCCAGACACAGATCTTTCATGGGTCGTTCTCGGAGTCTGTCAGCTCCATCTATGGTGACTGGTCGATCAGCAAGTATAGCAAGTGCGATCATAAGACGCGCAGTAGTACCTGACTCGCCGACATTTATGGAGTCACCGGTCGTCTTAAGAACTCCTTTTGAGTCAATAGTGGTCGTTGTTCCGTCCAGATCAATATCTATGCCGAGTACACGAAGCGCATTGATTGTCTGAGTAGTATCATCACTCAGAAGAATGCTTGAGACGGTGCTTTGGCCACGAGACAAGGATGCCGCAATGAGTGCGCGGTGAGTAATACTTTTGGACGGTGGTGGGGTAACCGATCCATGTGGTATGGACGCTCGTATCTGGATATCCATTTATTTTGTAAAAACTTGATCACGCAAAGATTTGTAGTGCTCGAAGAAGGATTGAGCAGTCGATTTTGAGACTTGTTTTTTCTGAATAAAGGCAACAAATTCATCAATAGCACGTCTTATATTCGCTTCATTCTCCTTCACAATCTGAGAATGCATCTTGGTGTTTCCACTCACCTTCTCAGTGATTCTTTCAAATCCTGACGTGGCGATTGCCAGTGCATCTTTGTGCTCATCATGGATGTATGCAAAAAGCAGCGCAGCAAGTACGATCGCCAAATGCGATATCCGGGCAGCATTCATATCGTGTTTTACAGGATCCATCACAACTGGTATTGAGCCAAGTGCTAAGATTAATCTTTTAATCTTCTCAACTTCCACATCCGAATTTTTACTGTGCGGCGTAATTACCCATGGTTTGTGAATAAAAAATGTTGCTGAACTGTGAGTAAATCCAGTGTATGTGCCTGATCCGGCCATAGGATGAGTAGGGATAAATTGGACGGTGCTGGTCGTAAGGTTTTCAAACTCCCGCGCAATATCTGCTTTTGTACTCCCAACATCGATGACTGTCAGCTTCTTATTGCCGGCACTCGACGCAATCTTTTTGGCATACTCTATTATATTTGCAATTGGGGTAGCAATAATAATAAGATCACTTGATTTGCATAGGTCTTCAATGTTGGAATATACGTTGTCGATATCTCCAACCTCAATTGCAAGGCGCTCGTCGCGGCTTTCCCGTTTGATTGTTCCAATGCTTATACTCACGTCTTGACTTTTAAGCGTTTTGGCAATTGAACCACCGATCGCACCAAAGCCGATAATTCCTATTTTTGAGAATTGAATCTTACTTTTACTTCGTTTAAGCTCCTGAAAGGTGCGGCTTACTGCAAAAACTTTCGAGTAAAAATCCTCGATTACCTCAGCAAGGTATGGGTTGGAGACGGCATACTTAAGCTTTTGTACAATTGCAGCTTCCCTGGCTTTGTCTTCAACAGGAATATCACTCTCATTTTTGAGAGTAGCAACATCTTCCACAAGATTAAAGCGACGATTTAGAAGTTTGGCAATCTCCTCGTCTATCGCATCTATCTCGCGCCGAATTGTATCTAGATTATTATCTTTCATAATTATTTGTGTGGGATGATACCTGCTTTATAGTATCCCAACTTCTTAAGATAAGCGGTATGTTCTTTCACCTTATCCATCACTTTCTCAATTTTCTCAATATTTCCATCAAATTCAAAATCAATATAAAACATATACTCAAAGCTCGAACCACCAATAGGTCTTGATTGTAATTTGCTAAGATTGATATTTTCGCTGGCAAATATGGTAAGCACCTCAAGCAAAGCTCCTGGTTTGTTGTGAGCAAGCTCGAGTATGATCGATCCCTTATCAACTTCAGAGTCTTTCACTGGTACTTTGGCAATCACTACAAAGCGAGTGATATTGTTTTGCTGATTCTGGATATTCTCACCTATAATCTCAAGTCCATATAGTGCTGCGGCCTCCTGACTCGCAATTGCTGCAATATCTGTATCACTACTTTCGGCCACATGACGAGCTGCGCCGGCTGTATCTGAATAGACTATCTCCTCAAGCTCTGGATGTTCATCGAAAAACTGCGAGCACTGCTCAAGCGCCTGAGTATGTGAAAAGACTTTTTTAATCTGATTAAGTCTTTCTTCAGTCGACACTCCATCTATCTGCTTTGTAAGCAGGAAGTGTTGGATAGGCAAGTAGTATTCGCCAACAACATACACATCCTCGCGATACAAAAGGTCATAATTGTCAAATATCGAGCTTGCAAGGCTGTTTTCGATTGGAATTATTCCACAGTCGGCCACGCCATCTCCAACTGCCTTGAAGATCTCAGCAAATCGCGCACACCCTTTGAATGTGTTATCTTCCCCAAAGACTGCTTGAGCAGCATTGAAGCTGTATGATGCAGGCACTCCCTGGTAGCAGATAGTCTTTTTCATAATCGGGGGACATAACTAATCTTTAATTGCAGCAGCGACTTTTTTGGATTTGTCGATGATTCGCTTCAACTGCTTGAAGTCTATTGCTTGGTGCTTATCGCTGATTGACTCATCCGGCTTCGGGTGAGCTTCAATAATCAGTCCATCGCATCCAGCCGCAACAGAGGATAGAGCTATTGGCTCAACCATATCTGTGAATCCTGTGGCGTGTGACGGGTCTGCAACAACTGGCAGATGTGATTCTTTTTTAAGATATGGAATCGCATTTGTATCCATGGTGAAGCGGGTCTCTGTTACATATGTTCGGATTCCTCGTTCACACAAGATCACGCGCTCATTTCCACCGGCAAGTATGTATTCAGCTGCAAGCAAGAACTCCTTGTATGTGGCCCACATACCGCGCTTCAGAAGCACTGGTTTGCGTGTGTCTCCCAACTCTTTAAGAAGCGAGTAGTTCTGCATGTTGCGCGTCCCGACTTGGTAGATATCAGCATATTGACCGACTATGTCCACATCTCGTACATCCATGATCTCAGTAATTACCAAAAGACCTTGTTTGTCGGCCGCCTCACGAAGAAGCTTGAGCCCCTCAATACCAAGTCCCTGAAAGTCGTATGGTGATGTACGCGGTTTGTATGCTCCGCCTCGGAGGATCTGTCCTCCACACTTTGCTACTTCTTCAGCTGACTTTTTGATCTGGTCGTAGTTCTCGACAGAACATGGACCAGCCATGAAAATAAGCTCACTCCCGCCGATTGTGACTTTGTCTGAAAGTTTCATGCCACCCGTGCCACTGAGCTTTGTCTTGGCTCCCAGTATGTATGGCTTGCCCACAGCTACCACTTCGGCAACAATAGCCTGCTTTTCGATTTCTTTTGCGATGCCATTTGTATGCCTAACCACACTGATGATGTCTTCACTCGTTGATACGCGGTATTGGACATCGTGCCCATCAAGCAAACTGATAAGGCTTCCCATATCTTCCCTCGATCCATTTTTTTTGAGTCTTATGATCATATATAAGTTAGTTAAATAATAATGTATTTTTATTGTTTTGTATTTAGATCCTTCGGCAAGCTCAGGATTTATCCTCGCTAATCCAAATTTTTTTGGAAAGCGAGGCTACAAAAAACCCCGCCTATGTGCGGGGCTTGTGATTTTGTGTTTATGGTTTTTAAATCATAACAATCTCCCCGCGTTTATGCGGTAAAGTAAAAGTAAAAATACTTCCAAGAGACTGTTTTCATTAGTCTAAGTTTACTACGCAGGGGGCTATTTGTCAAACTCTGAGAGCGGGCGTCTCAGCTACGGTGATATCAGGATGTCTCACGAGTCTTCTTAGTACATGACCTCTTCCTGCTATGGCAGATAAATTAGCTACAAACTCTAGATTGTGAGGCCTTTGGCCTGCTGTTGGATTCAGATAATCGGTGGGAAGTGTGGATATGAGCCGCAAACTACTTCGTGAATCTTCATTTCTCTGAGTTCCCTGGGCATCAATAGTAAATGGCATCTCACCTTTGTAATACTGGGCGATAAAACCAAGTAGTTCATCGACTGTACCTTCGACATCTCCTGGTCTATAGCTCCTGGACTCTGATAGCTCAAACCACATACTGTAGGGTGCTATAGGTGTGTCTGGATGGTTAGAATATCGACTCACGTCACCGACGCCTTGATCTGCGGTAATACCCAGTTTTCCCATGAGGAACTCTGTAGATATTCTTGGATCAACAATAAGCGGGAATGGATATCTTTTTCCATCCTGGCGGCCTAATGGCCTGATAGCTGGCATTGAAGCTACATACTCATCGGGGCTTACTCCAAGAAGTTCAGGTGCGCCAAGCTCAATGAGCCTTTGTACTTGATTTTTTCCTATCTCTTTTTGAAGTCTAGTCTCAGCAGGATGAGTTATTCTTCGAATTCCTTCTTTGAATCTCATGGTTACTACTATAGTTCAGCTATAGGTCTTTGTCAAGCGTATTAAGCTGTCATTTAGCCCTGATTCAGGTATAATTACAACATGCAAAAGGTAAAATCTACAAAAAAAGTCGGGACGTTTGCCGTGAAGGCAGGTCTTGCACAGATGCTCAAGGGTGGAGTAATCATGGATGTGGTGACGGCGGATCAAGCGAGAGTTGCCGAAAAAGCTGGAGCATGTGCGGTCATGGCGCTTGAAAGGGTACCCTCTGACATCCGAGCCCAAGGCGGCGTAGCCCGCATGAGTGATCCGAAGATGATACTCGATATCATGCGTGCCGTCACGATTCCTGTCATGGCCAAGGTGCGAATTGGACACTTTGTGGAAGCCCAGATCTTGCAGGAGCTTGGAGTGGACTATATCGACGAGAGCGAAGTGCTCACACCTGCTGACGAGGAATACCATATAGATAAATCTCCATTTACTGTGCCATTTGTGTGCGGTTGTCGTAATTTGGGCGAGGCTCTGCGTCGTCTACAAGAGGGCGCTGCTATGATTCGTACCAAGGGTGAGGCTGGGACTGGCAATATTGTGGAGGCAGTCCGACATGCTCGTACAGTGAGCAGCGAGATCAAATCTTTGCAAAAGGCAACTCCCGCAAAGATCAAAGAGTACGCAAAAGTCGAGCGAGTCACAGTTGATTTAGTCAATCAAGTAGTAAAACTCGGGCGGCTTCCTGTTGTGAACTTTGCAGCCGGCGGAATCGCGACTCCAGCTGATGCCGCCCTCATGATGCAGCTTGGAGTGGATGGGGTGTTTGTGGGATCTGGTATATTCAAGAGTAAAAATCCTGAAAAGCGAGCGAGAGCAATCGTACAGGCCACGACTCACTTCGACGATCCCAAAGTCCTTGCCAAAGTAAGTCAAGACTTGGGTGATGCAATGGCGGGGATTAATCTGGATACGTTACCGGATTCGGAAAGGCTCGCAACTCGCGGTTGGTAAAATGTTAGAAATCAAACTACAAATATTTTTCGCTCGGCTTTACCCGACGGGTCACCCAAGCCATTCGCAAAAAATATTTTTATCTTCAATATTATGAAAAAGTTAATAGGAGTACTATCGCTTCAAGGCGACTTTCTGGAACATATGCAGGCGATTTTGGCGTGTGGGGCAGATTTTCGCTTGGTCAAGACGCCAATGGATCTAAAAGGGATAGACGGACTTATTATCCCAGGAGGTGAGAGTACGACAATGGGGATTATCGCTCAGAAAGAAGGTCTGATAAAGCCCTTACAATCATTTGTCCAATCAGGAAAACCAGTATGGGGGACCTGTGCAGGGATGATACTTCTTGCGACCAATGTCGAGGGGCAGATGCAGGATGGCCAGGCTACGATCGGAGGTTTGGATATCACAGTGTCACGCAACTTCTTTGGAAGGCAAACCCAAAGTTTTGAAGCCACTTTATCGATTCCTGAAGTGTCTCCTTCACCAATAGACGTATTCTTTATTCGAGCGCCAGGCGTGACAAAGGTTGGTCCAGATGTCCAGGTCTTGGCAAGTTATAGCTTTCAAGGAAAAGATGTGCCAGTTGCGCTGCGACAGGGGAATATATTAGCAACCGCGTTTCACCCAGAATTGACCGCTGATACGAGCTTTCACAAGTATTTTTTCTCATTTGCCTGAGATCGATACCACTCGCAAATGAATTTGCTCAAGTATAACTCCCTCTAAGCTGCTTTTGACAACCCATTGGGTTGCACAAATCAGCGTAAGAGGGGTTTATCTACGCTTGCAATGCATTTATGCGCAGAGTATAATCACTAACTATAAGAATATGTGTCAAAGTATGTCATCTGTAAATAGCGTCCTCCTCATTATTGTCAGCCTCTAATGTAGGCGGGGACCTTTATGGATACAAACCCGCCTGAAGAGGCGGTTTTTTTTATATAGAAATAAATTATCAATTTAAATCAAAAATCATATGGCTACTGCACGATATTTTCCATACACATTTTTTCAGGGTAAAGTGGTAAAAACTGAGGATGCGAAAGTCTCAATAATGACCAATGCGCTGCAGTATGGGACTGCTGTATTTGGCGGTCTGCGTGGCTACTGGGATGCTGATAAAGGCGAGATAAGTATTTTTAGAATTGAAGATCATTATCGACGATTTTTGAACTCACTCAAGATAATCGGTGTGTATATTGATTATTCGCACTCAGATCTGGTCAAGATCACGCTCGATCTTTTGAAGAAAAATAAACCTCGGGAGAATGCATATTTCCGCCCGTATGCATATGCTGGGAGCCTGAATCTGGCGCCAAATTTGGAGAGAGATGCTCAATTTGACTTTGCGCTCTATATGATTCCGCTCGGAGATTATCTTGACACCGCTAAAGGGTTGTCTGTCATGGTATCTTCATGGCGTCGTACATCTGATAATTCGATTCCGGCACGAGCTAAGATATCTGGTGGATATATAAACTCAGCACTCGCCCGCAAAGAGGCAACAGATCGTAAATTTGATGAAGCAATTCTTTTGACCCAAGAGGGGCATGTGACTGAGGGATCGGCTGAGAACATATTTATAGTCAGGGGCGGTGTACTTATTACCCCATCTGTCTCTGACGGGATACTTGAGGGCATTGTCCGTCGAAGCATAATCCAGCTTGCTCGTGACAACGGAATCGCAGTTGAGGAGCGAAGTATCGAAAAATCAGAACTGTATGTTGCGGACGAGCTTTTCTTCTCAGGAACTGGTGTACAAGTTGCATGGATTGGGAAAGTCGATGGGCGAACTGTGGGCGATGGCAAGCGCGGCCCTGTGACCGCCAAGTTACAAGACCTTTTCTTTGATGTAGTGACTGGAAAGAATAAAAAGTATGAGAAGTGGTGTACCAAGATTAAGTATTGATTTATTTGAAAATTATTTATGGATTTACTTTTACACGCTTTTGCTCCACTTTCGGAATCGCGAATTCGTATGGCTCGGTTAACACCATCGCCTACGACTTCAGCTCATCTGCAAAGTCGCAAAAGAGATGCAAAAGTAACAAAAGGAGTTAATTCTTGGGTTACATGTTACATGTCTCGTGTTATATGAAAATAACTGGATCACAAGCTGTGCTGGAATCGCTTTTGGCCGAGAAGGTGGATACGATATTTGGATATCCGGGTGGGGCTATAATGCCTGTATATGACGCTTTGTACGACTATCGAAAAAAGCTCAATCATATTCTGGTGCGACACGAGCAAGGCGCAGCTCATGCGGCTGAAGGTTATGCACAGGTAACAGGCCGTGCAGGTGTATGTCTGGCAACATCAGGTCCTGGTGCGACAAACCTCGTAACCGGAATATCGGACGCGATGATGGATTCGATCCCGATTGTATGCATTACCGGACAGGTAGCCGCTCATCTTGTAGGGACCGATGCATTTCAGGAGACTGACATAATTGGCATAACTACCCCAATTACCAAGTGGAACTATCAGGTCACTCGAGCCCACGAGATTGCCGAGGTGATGGCAAAAGCATTTTATATCGCACGTCGCGGCCGACCGGGTCCAGTGCTTGTGGATATCACCAAAAATGCTCAGATTGAGATGTGTGAGTTTGAGTATCCCAAGGATATTAAAATCGAGAGTTTCCAGCCAACAACAATACCGAACAAAAGACAGATAAAGCTTGCTGCTGAGCTTATAAACGGGGCAAAGCGACCATATATGTTTATAGGGCATGGAGTACTTATTGCACATGCGACTGATATAGTCAAAAAAGTAGTTGAAAAAACAGGGATACCGGTTGCCTCGACGCTGCTTGGATTATCAGCCTTACCTGTTGATCACCCGCAATATGTAGGAATGCTTGGTATGCATGGCAATTATGGAGCCAATATGTTGGCTTCAAAGGCTGATGTGATTGTGGCCTGCGGGATGCGTTTTGATGATCGTGTGACTGGTCGGCTTGCCGACTTTATACCGCAAGCTCGCGTGATTCATATTGATATTGATCCGGCCGAGCTCAACAAAAATGTGCCAGCTGAGGTACCAATTGTCGCGGATGCAAAAGCTGCACTGACTGAGCTTTTGCCACAACTCGATAAAAAGACACATGATAGCTGGATTTCAGAGTTTAGAAAGTATGATAAGCTCGAACTTGATAAGGTCATAAATCCCAAAAAAAATGCAAAAGCTGAAAAGATCGGTATGACTCAGGCGATCGACATGATATCTCGTAAGACAAAGCGAGAAGCCATAGTGGTCGCCGATGTAGGACAACATCAGATGGAGGCGGCGCGCTATTACCAGTTCAAAAATCCGCATACATTTCTGACATCCGGTGGCGCCGGTACCATGGGATATGCGCTCCCAACTAGTATGGGCGCTAAGGTTGGTGCACCCGACAAGCTCGTCGTCGCCATAATCGGAGATGGAAGTTTTCAGATGACGCTTCAGGAGCTTGCGACGATTGCCCAGGAAAAGCTTGATGTGAAGATATTTATACTGAATAATAATTTTTTGGGGATGGTGCGCCAGTGGCAGCAGCTCTTTTTTGACAAAAGATACTCATTTGTGGAGCTTAAGAATCCCGATTTTGTAGCGCTAACTAAGGCATTTGGAATAGAAGCCGAGAAAGTGACAGATCTTGTTGGACTTGAGCGAGCAATCGATACTTCACTTTCACATAAGGGTCCTTATCTTGTGGAGATTGATGTAGCGCGTGAAGAGAATGTATTTCCGATGGTTGCGACAGGTAAAGCAGCTCATGAGATAGTTTTGGAGTAAAAATATGAGATACACAATAATTGCATTTTCAGAAAATAAACCAGGTGTACTGTATCGTATTGCCGATCTATTCTTGCGCCGAAAGATAAATATTGAGGCACTTACTGTATCTGAGACAGAGCGATCAGGAATATCTCGTTTTACAATTGTTGTTGATGCTGATCGAGCACTAATTGACAAGGTGGTCAAACAGCTATATCGAATTATTGAAATGCTTAAGGTCTTTGAGGCTGAAGATCATGAGCTTATTGCCAAAGAGATCACATTTATCAAGGTATCGACCAAAAGCCCTGAAAAAAGGCGAGAGGTGGAGGACTTGGTCCATCTTTTCAATGCAAAAGTGACCTATGTCGGCGATGACTTCTTGGTGGTTGAGAAGAGTGCCTCTGAGGGACAGATCGACTCACTACTACTTCTACTTAAGCCATTTGGAATTAAGGAGTTCATCAGGTCAGGTCGGATAGCAGTACTTAAGGAGCAGAAAGAGTCTGAACTCGGAGGTCGCTTTACAGTGTCTAAGAAATCATCATACGCTGCATCGGGGATTGATGTGTCGGCAATTAAGAAGATGCAGCTTATGGCAACAAGCGCTGATGGCGTGGTCTCACTTGCGCAGGGAATACCATCATTTGATACGCCGGATAATATAAAAGAAGCAGCAAAGGACGCAATTGATAAAAATCTTGTCAACAAATACACATCAGGCTATGGAATTGAGGAGCTACGAGAGGCGATAGTTGCGAAAGTAGCGCGAGACAATAAAATCAAGACAACTGCGTCGAATGTGATTGTGACGCATGGTGGAATTGAAGCTATGATGGCAACATTTTTGGCTCTTTTTAATCCGGACGATGAGATTGCTGTTTTGTCCCCTGATTATGCTTCACATGTGACACAGGTCCAGATTGCGAGGCACGGTGGCCGTCCAGTATTTGTCCCGCTTGTTGAGGAAGATGTCTGGAAATTTGATCCACAGGCACTTGAGGCAGCCATTACTCAAAAAACTAAGGCGGTACTCGTGTGTAATCCTTCAAATCCAGTAGGTAAAGTATATACTCGCGAAGAGCTCAAAGAGATTGCGAGAATTGCTATAAAGTACAATCTTTTTATCATAACCGACGAGATGTATGAGTATTTTACCTTTGATGATACAGAGCATATATCAATTGCAAGTTTCCCGGAAGTGGCAGATCGCACGATCTCGACCTTTGGCGTCTCAAAGACTTATGCTATGACTGGGTGGCGGATTGGATATCTTGTTGCAGGTCCAAAAGTCGCGGCGCAAATCTTTAAAGTTCATGATAGTCTGGTAACCTGCCCAACAGCTGTATCTCAGTATGCGGCACTTGAAGCAATAACAGGGCCGCAAAAATCAGTCACTCATTTTAAATCAGAGTTTGAGAAAAGGCGACAGATAGTGCTTGATACACTGTCCAAAACTGATAAACTTACACTCGCCCGCCCGCAAGGTGGGTACTTTGCTTTTCCAAAGCTCAACTTTGAGGTAGATGATTATGACCTTGCTGTTGATCTCATAAATCGTGCTAAAGTAGCAGTCGTGCCTGGATCAGCTTTTGGTATAGGTGGGGAGAATCATATTCGTATATCTTTTGGGTGTGAAGAGGAACAACTTAAGACAGGTCTTGACAGATTAGTCAAACATCTGAACAGTTATTATTAATTTTTATTTTTAAATATGGCAAAACTTGATTTTGGTGGAGTGAAAGAGACAGTGGTTACACGAGCTGAATTCCCGCTTAAAAAGGCTCAGAAAATTTTAGAAAAAGAAACTATTGCGGTGATAGGATATGGAGTACAAGGACCAGCCCAAGCTCTTAATCTCAAAGACAATGGTATGAATGTGATTGTCGGGCAACGCCGCGGCGGAGCATCATGGAAAAAAGCAGTGGCCGATGGATGGAAGCCTGGCAAGAACCTTTTTGAGATTGATGAAGCAGCTAAACGCGCAACCATCATCGCATATTTGCTGTCGGACGCAGGGCAGATTGCCGCGTGGCCAACTATAAGAAAGCATCTAACAGCAGGAAAAGCTCTATATTTTTCACATGGATTTGGTGTTGTTTTTAAAAAGCACACAAAAATCATTCCGCCGAAAGATATAGACGTTATTCTTGTCGCACCTAAGGGATCGGGCATGTCTGTGCGTCGTCTTTTTCTTGAAGGACGAGGTATCAACTCAAGCTTCGCCATTTTCCAAGATGCGACGGGCCGTGCAAAAGAGAGAGTCTTGGCCATGGGAATAGGAGTTGGATCAGGATACTTATTTGAGACGAAATTTGATCGAGAGGTATTAAGCGATCTAACGGGTGAGCGTGGAATCCTGATGGGAGCACTTGCTGGTGTGATGGAGGCTCAGTACAATCTGCTTCGCAAGATGGGTCACTCCCCGTCTGAAGCATTCAACGAGACTGTGGAGGAGGCAACCCAAAGTCTTATTCCGCTCGTTGGTGAGAATGGAATGGACTGGATGTTTGCCAACACATCAACAACAGCTCAGCGAGGCGCACTTGATTGGCGACACGAATTCCGCCGGGCAGTAGAGCCAGTTTTTAAGAAGCTCTACAAGTCCGTTGCATCAGGTCATGAGGCAGAAGTCGTAATACGCGCCAATAGCCGCCCAGATTATAAGGCTCGACTTGAGGTAGAGCTCAAGGAGATTCGAGACTCTGAGATGTGGAAGGCTGGAGCACAGGTAAGAAAGCTTCGACCAAGTAAGAAATAATTAAAAAAACGTTTATGAAAAATAGAGTATATATTTTTGATACTACTCTTCGTGATGGAGAGCAAGTGCCAGGATCGCAGCTCAACGGTGTTGAGAAGCTTGAGATAGCGCGCCTTCTTGAGCAACTCGGCGTTGATATAATTGAGGCTGGGTTTCCTATATCATCTCCTGATGATTTGAAAGCAGTCTCTGGTGTAGCAAAAAATATAAAAGGTGCGACTATTGCCGCTCTTGCTCGCGCACTGGATCGGGACATAGATGTGGCATATGAGGCGGTAAGACAAGCAATGTCCCCTCGTATACATACCTTCATATCCACATCCGACATTCATCTTAAATATCAGATCAAAAAATCCCGCGATGAGATTGTTGAGATGACACGGCGCGCTGTGCGTCGTGCACGGGGCTATGTGTCCGATGTTGAGTTCTCAGCCATGGATGCGTCCAGATCAGACCCCGATTATCTAGTGAAGGTATTTAAGGTTGCGGTTGAGGAAGGTGCGACAACACTTAATATTCCAGATACTGTCGGATACGCAATTCCAACAGACTTTGGTGCACTTGTTGCTCATGTTAGGCGTAACATACCCCAAGTTGACACAGGAGATGTGATCTTAAGCGTCCACTGTCAAAATGATCTAGGACTCGCAACAGCCAATACGATCGCTGGAGTTGAGGCGGGTGCACGTCAGACTGAGGTAACGATAAATGGAGTTGGGGAACGCGCCGGCAATACTTCGCTTGAGGAAGTGGTAATGATTCTGAAGACCAACAAAAGTCTAAATTATGAAACACGGATAAACTCCAAAAAGATCTATCCAGCAAGTAGACTCGTATCAAGTCTTATGCATATACCGATTCAGCCGAACAAGGCAATAGTCGGGCGCAATGCATTTGCTCACTCATCAGGCATTCATCAGCATGGAATCTTAAACAAGAGAGAAAACTTTGAGATCATAAATCCAGAAGACGTAGGTATTCCCCAGTCATCACTCATACTTACTGCTCGCTCCGGTCGTGCCGCCTTAAAACATAGACTCACCAAACTTGGATTCGAATTTGATAAAGCTGGCCTTGAAGGTGTGTACGCAGACTTTCTCAAACTCGCCGATCGAAAAAAAGAGATAAACGATGAGGATCTTTTGATCCTTGTTGGTCAAAAAGCAGCAAGCGGTGGAGCTGCGCTCATATCACTTGATGTGCGATGTGGAACGGGCGAAGATAGCGCGGAAATTACACTTAAGATAAAAGGAAAGACTCAGACAGCCAAAGTAGTCGGCAATGGCCCGGTTGATGCTACTTATCGCGCAATTGACAAGCTTGTCAAAAAAAAGGTACGGCTCGATGAGTATCTGGTGCAGGCTGTAACAAGCGGATCAGATGACTTGGGTAAAGTGCATGTTCAGATTGAAAGCAATGGCCAGATATATTATGGATTCGCGGCCGACACCGACGTAGTTGTTGCTTCGGCTCGGGCTTATCTTGATGCCCTCAATAAGATTAAATAAGTTATTTTTTTACCTTTATACAGTATGTATCAGATACTAGATTACAAAACACGCAAACAAGTAAAACCCAAAGGCTTTATCTATACAGGAGAAAACGGCCCGTGGGATGTGGTGATGGATCTTGAGCTTGTCAAAAAACAGATAAATGAAGCATACTTCAGACGCACTCCGCCGTATAATTCCAAGTATCTGCCTTTCATGCCAATCAAAAATCATGCGCGATTTGTATCACTTTCTGAAGGAGGCACGCCTCTTATTCAAAGTCGTAAAATTGGCAAGAAGTTGGGAGTTAAATTATACTTCAAGCTTGAAGCGCAAAATCCAACAGGAGCATTTAAAGATCGAGGATCGGCGGTGGAGATGACTGTGGTCTCTGAGCTTGGAGCACCGGCCGTGATCGTCGCATCAACCGGAAATATGGCGGCATCTGTCGCCTGCTACGCTGCAGCTGCAGGGATCCCTTGTTTTATAGTGGTTCCCGAGGGAACACCTCCGTCCAAGCTTGCACAGGCTATATCCTATGGTGGCAAGATAGTGCAGGTTAAGGGAAGCTACAATGACGCAGTATATGTGGCACAGACTGTTGCTGAAAAACTTGGGTTTTACCTAGCAGGTGACTATGCGTTTCGAGTCGAAGGTCAGAAAACAGCTGCTTATGAGGTGATTGATCAGCTCTATTATCGCGTCCCCGATTATGTCATAGTTCCGATGGGCTGTGGTACGAATATAGCAAGTTATGGAAAGGGATTTCGAGAATATCGCGAACTTGGATTTATTGATTCTTTGCCTCGTCTTATTGGTGTACAGGCTGCTGGATCGTCCAGTATTGTGAACGCATATGACGGGGGAGATACTCATGTCACAGCACTCACATCAACCAATACTATCGCTTCCGCAATCGCCGTCAACTATCCACTTGATGGGGAGAAAGCACTTAGTGAGATACGCGGATCAGAAGGCAGTGCATATGCATTGTCGGATCGAGAAATCTTGGAAGCAGAATACATGCTCTCAACTCAAGAGGGAATATTTGTAGAAGCATCAAGCGCGGCATCACTAGCTGGACTTAATAAGCTTGTAGAGGCGCATAATCTAAAGGGAAAGACAGTGGTATGTGTTCTGACTGGCAATGGTCTGAAAGACCCAACGTCAATTCTGAAAATTGCAACCAAACCACCGACAATCTATCCATCAACAGCTGAGTTTTTGTCACTTTATGAGAACTCATTTTTTGAAGGAAAAAATATATCTTTTGTAGACCGCGAGACTGTACTATATGATGCCAGTCCGACAGAAGATGCAATACGCAAACATGCACTCAAACATTTTCAGGTTAAGCTATCTTCGGGATATGTTGAGAAGATCAAAGATAAGATTACTAAGTTTTTACAGAAGGGAAAACACGTTACATTTTCTGATTTTCAAGATATCCTGCAGGACGTGTTGGAGGCACCTTCAGGCAGTAAGCAAAAGAAGTCTTTTGAAGTTGTCGACTTTAGCGTTAAAACATCCAAAGACACTAAGCCGAAGGCCACGGTTGAAGTTCGCTTCAACGGTACGACTGAAAAGGGTGAGGCAGATGGAACAGGCCCTGTCGACGCTGTCATCAACGCCCTCAAAAGCGTTGGAGGACATAAAATTGAGTTTAGGCTTACAGACTATAATGTAGATATCCGTTCAAGTGGCTCGGACGCTGTGGTACACGTTGAGTTAAAGCTTGAACGTGAGGGTAAGAACTCAGTTGGTCAAGGAGCCAGTCCTGATATAATTCAAGCATCAATTGAAGCATTTGAGAATGCTTACAATTCATTTTTAGCATAAATAGTATGACGAAAAATAACCTAAAGACGAGATCAAGGATGACAACAGATGGCGATGCTCGAGCACCTGCTCGTGCTATGCTTCGGGCCGTGGGGTTTACGACCGAAGATTTCGAAAAACCAATGATTGGTGTGGCGTCTACATGGGCTGAAGTGACTCCTTGTAACTATCATATTCTTGATCTTGCAAAGCTGGCAAAAGCAGGACTCAAAAAAGCAGGGAGTGCTCCACAGATATTCAACACTATCACCGTGTCTGATGGAATATCGATGGGACACGAGGGGATGAAATATTCTCTTCCATCTCGTGAGGTGATCGCCGACTCAATTGAAGTAACGACAAATGCGATGCGTTACGACGGGCTTGTGGCAATCGGTGGATGTGACAAAAATATGCCGGGGTGTCTTATGGCCATAGCACGACTCAATATTCCAAGTATTTTTATCTATGGCGGAACGATCATGCCGGGCCATTACAAGGGTCACGACATTGATATCGTAAGTATTTTTGAAGCGGTAGGTCGGCATTCAGCAGGTACAATAACCGACGAAGAGTTTAAGGGAATAGAGTGCAGTGCATGTCCGGGAGCCGGCTCTTGCGGTGGTATGTATACGGCAAATACTATGGCATCGGCGATTGAGGCGATGGGGATGAGTCTACCCGGTTCCTCCTCAACTCCAGCAATTGTCGATGGTAAGAAAAAAGAGTGCACCGACGCCGGCGATGCCCTTATTAATCTTCTTGAAAAAAATATAAGACCTCGTGATATTCTCACCAAGCAGGCTTTTGAAAATGCGATCGTGATGGCAAATGCACTTGGGGGATCAACCAATGCGATACTTCATCTTTTGGCAATTGCACATGAGGCAGGAGTCGCGCTGACTATGGATGATTTTGATCGTATCGGACGTGGTGTTCCCTACATCGCAGATCTTAAGCCAGCTGGGCGATTTGTGATGGCAGATCTGTATCGTGTGGGGGGTACGCCAGCTGTGATGAAGCTTCTTCTGGACGCTGGACTTTTGCACGGCGATATAATGACAGTCACAGGTCGTACGCTTGAGCAGAATCTTAAGGACGTGCCCGCACTATCTGTAGGACAGAAAATAATCACAGATTTAAAAAGCCCACTATCTAAGCACGGCCCACTGATTGTTCTTAAAGGAAACCTTGCTATTGAGGGAAGTGTCTGTAAGATCACAGGTCTTGAGGAGCCGGATTTTTCAGGTCCAGCCCGCGTGTTTAATGGTGAAGAGGCAGCTTTTGACGCCATCATAAAAAAGAAAATAAAGCCAGGCGACGTTGTTGTGATTCGCTACGAGGGACCTAAAGGAGGACCTGGAATGCGCGAGATGCTTTCTATCACGTCGGCTATAATCGGTGAGGGACTCGGGGACTCAGTCGCTCTCATCACAGATGGAAGGTTTTCAGGGGGTACTCATGGGCATGTTGTCGGGCATATCGCGCCTGAGGCGTATGATGGCGGACTTATCGCAGTCCTTGAGGATGGAGATATTATCTCAATTAACATTGAGCAAAGAACTTTGTCTGTAAAATTGACCGATGAAGAGATTAAAGCACGATTTAAATCGTGGAAAAAGCCAAAGCCAGCCTATACAACTGGAGTGCTGTCCAAATATGTTAAATTGGTATCATCGGCGTCATTTGGAGCTGTGACGACATTAAGTAAAGATTAAATTCTCTTTTACTTTTTCTTGTTTCTGTCTCCAGTGGGTTCCCTCCCAGTCCTGCGGACTGGGCCTCCCAAGTCGCAGAAACAAGAAAAAGTAACAAAATGAAATTTTTAAGTTATACTTTTGACATTTGAACTCTAAACTTTAAGCTTTTATTATGATAAAGCCAATCAAAACAAATAATGCGCCGCAAGCAATCGGGCCATATTCCCAAGCTGTGCATGTTGGTAACTTCATTTTCTGTTCAGGGCAAATTGGGATGGATCCAACAACAGGCGCGCTTGTTGATGGGATTGAGGCTCAGACACGACAAGTTCTCATAAATCTTACTGGTGTCCTTGAAGAAGTGAATGTGGATTTATCTTCAGTCATCAAAACAACTATTTATGTTGTGAATATGGATGATTTTGCGAAAGTAAACGAGATATATTCAGAAGTTTTCGGTGATCATAAGCCAGCTCGTGCTACAGTAGGTGTGGCATATTTGCCCAAAGGAGCGCTTATCGAGATTGATGCAATAGCCGTAAAGGATTAGAAGGTGATTGAAAAATCATTCTCTCTATTTTTTTCAAACCCCTCTGTTTCTTTCTTTTTGCTTAGAAGATAATCAATATCATCGTACCCTAAGAGTAGACACATCTTTTTGTAAGGGTCAATTTGGAAACTTGTTTTGAGTTTCTTGGATGTCCAGTGAATCTCTTGAGTCTCAAGATCGATCTCAACAAGCGTAGCCGGATCTGTTTCTATTGCATCAAAAAGCTCTCGGAGTTCGTCTTCTGGAATCTCAACAACGAGTAGTCCATTGTTGAGTGCATTCTGGCGGAATATATCAGCGAAAAAGCTTGAGATCACAGCCTGGAATCCATACTGCTTTATTGCCCATGCGGCGTGTTCTCGAGAAGACCCAGAGCCAAAATTCTCTCCAGTGACCAGAATTTCGCCAGAATATTTTGGATTATTCAACACAAAATCAGTCTTTGGGGTACCATCTGGATTATAGCGCCAGTCGCGAAATAGATTCTCTCCAAAACCAGTCTTATCTGTACTTTTTAAGAATCTGGCTGGTATGATCTGATCTGTATCCACATTCTCAATTCGAAGTGGGACAGCGGTTGATTTAATTATCATAAGGTTACTTTTTAAATTCTAATCGTTATTTTACTTTTCCTTGTTTCTGACTCCAGTGGGTTCCCGCCCTTCGGGCATCCCAAGTCGCATAAACAAGCAAAAGTAACAAAAGTCCTTTTTCTTAAATCGTAAATCTTTCATATAAACTCTCGAGGATCAGTAATTCGTCCTGTGATTGCCGCAGCCGCAACAGACAGTGGGCTTGCTAGAAATGTGCGGGCACCTGGCCCTTGTCGTCCCTCAAAATTGCGATTGGATGTCGAGATGCAGTATTTGCCAGTTGGGATCTTATCTTCATTCATACCCAAGCATGCCGAGCATCCAGCGCCTCGCAACTCAAATCCAACTTCTTCAAATATCCGGTCCAGTCCTTCGGCTCGGGCCTGCTTCTCAACTTGGGCGGATCCGGGGATTATAAAAGCCTCAACATGTGGGGCTTTTTTCTTGCCTTTTACAACAGAGGCTATAGCCCGAAGATCTTCAATTCGTGAGTTTGTGCATGATCCCATAAAGACATAGTCGACAGGCAGTCCCTCCATCTTCGTACCTTCCTTAAGATTCATATACTCAAGCGCATGGCGAAAATGCCGGCGATCACTTTCTTTTTCAAATGCATCACCTGTTGGGATTTTTTCGGATACTTTGACTCCCATTCCAGGGTTGGTGCCGTAGGTAATCATCGGCTCAATATCTGCAGCGTCAAAAGATTCGACTCTATCGTACACTGCTCCATCGTCTGTTGGCAGACTTTTCCAGTATTCCACTGCTGTGTTCCACTCTTCACCTTTCGGGGCAAACTCTCGTCCTTTTATGTACTCAAATGTTGTTGTATCCGGTGCAATAAGTCCGCCTCGCGCCCCCATCTCAATACTCATATTGCAGATTGTCATTCGCGCCTCCATAGAAAGTTCACGAATTGTAGATCCGGCATACTCGACAAAATATCCGACAGCTCCTGATGCTGTCAACTTTGAGATGATATAGAGGATAATATCTTTGGATACCACGCCACCAGTTAGTTTGCCATTCACCTCGATTTTCATAGTCTTGGGTCGCTGTTGAAGTACTGACTGGGACGCTAGGACTTGTTCGACCTCTGATGTTCCTATTCCAAAAGCTATTGCACCAAACGCACCGTGAGTTGAGGTGTGGCTATCCCCACACACAATCGTCATTCCAGGCTTGGTGATACCAAGCTCGGGGCCAATGATGTGGACGATTCCCTGAAATGGGTGCCCCAAGCCATAGAGGCGAACGCCGAACTCCTTGCAGTTTGCCGTCAGCATCTCAACTTGCTTGCGACTGAGAGCTTCTCGGATGGGTAGGTGTTGATTGCGAGTCGGCACATTGTGGTCGGCTGTGGCCCATGTGCGATCTGGCCGGGCTACTCTAATGCCACGCTTTCGAAGTCCCTCAAAGGCCTGAGGGCTTGTGACTTCGTGTATCAGATGTGCATCGATATATAAAATATCTGGATAGTCGGTCTGGCTATGCACCACATGGCTATCCCATACTTTATCAAACAATGTTTTGGGCTGTGTATTCTCCATAAGTAGAAGGCGCTTTAATCTATGAACTATTTTATCATTTTTAGCCTTGTATTTGGTAGAATGAAAGCACGATGAAAAAAAATATCGCAGTATTACCAGGAGACGGGATAGGTCCGGAGATTACGGACGCTGCAGTCCATGTGCTTAAAAAGATTGCCGAGACATATAACCATGAGTTTGAATTTGAAAAAGGGTTGATCGGCGCAGTTGCTATTGAGGCGGCAGGTGATCCGTATCCGGCAGCTACGGCTGAACTTTGCAAGAAGTCAGATTCAGTACTGCTTGGCGCGGTTGGCGACCCCAAGTACGATAATGATCCAAGTGCCAAAGTGCGACCCGAGCAAGGACTCTTGCGCATGCGCGCAGATCTTGGCCTATTTGCCAATATCCGTCCGATCAAGATCTACAAAGCGCTTTTTGCAAAATCTCCTCTGAAAGAAGAACTACTCGAAGACGTTGATTTTGTTATTGTGCGAGAGCTTACAGGTGGAATTTATTTTGGTAAGCGAGGACGGGATGGAAATAAAGCTTATGATACTGCAGAGTATTCAAAAGAAGAAATAATGAGAGTTGCAACATCCGCATTTGATATTGCGCGGGCACGTGGTGGAAAGCTCACTCTTGTTGATAAAGCCAATGTGCTGGATACATCGCGCCTATGGCGGGAGGTGGTGCAGGAGATGGCATCGGGCGAGTATAAAGATATTGAGGTTGAATATATGTTTGTTGATAATTGCGCACAGCAGATCATCAAGCGACCAGCAGACTTCAATGTAGTACTCACTGAGAATATGTTCGGTGATATTTTGTCGGATGAAGCAGCGGTTATCGTTGGATCTCTTGGTATGTTGCCATCTGCTTCACTTGGCGAAAAATATTCATTATTTGAGCCAATTCACGGGTCATTCCCACGTGCTGCTGGTCAGAATACAGCTAACCCAATCGGGACAATCATGTCCGCAGCAATGCTTTTGGGTACTCAAGGTCTCGAGCCTGAGTCTCATGCTTTGAATGCAGCAGTGCAAGCGACAATTGACGCAGGTATTGGAACTGGCGACATATTTCCCAATAATCCTACCCCAACAAGCGGCGTAGCTGAAGAGATAGCGAGCCGAATCACGAAAATCTAAGTCTGCTCTTGACAGAGAGTTTTTTGAGTACTAATATCAAGGTGTATGTTTAACATCTTTAAGCAGTTTACTCTTGAGTGGTGGCAGGCAGGTGTTTTTAAGGTAGCCTTACTTTGCATTGGAGCGCTTCTCGCTTTATATTTTCCCAAGCCGCTCAAAAAACTCAAACCACTTCTGTGGATCTTGGCAATTGTCTGCACACTCTACATTGTAGTCGTCTGGTATAAGCAGTAATTTTTTGAAGTAATTAAGCTCAAATTAATTCTCGTATTGTCGCACTGCTTGTCGATACTTACAGTAGTCGCAGTCGGGGCCAGGTTCAGGCATACTTTTACTTTCAAGACAAGCAATCGCGGCTCGAATCACGCCTTCAACCCATGAATCATCTCCCACATAAGGAATGATTTTTATATCAAACTCAAGCTTGCCATCAAATGCCTCACGATCAGCGTCTCCATTGCAGTAGACGAAGATACCAGTTGATGATACAGGATATCCATTCTGGCGGAAAAGCCACTGATAGACTTCCATTTGGCGCTTATAGCCGATCTGCCACTCAGCATCAAGCGTCACTTCTTCACGCTTTGAAGTAGCCTTGTAGTCAACAATGATGAGCTTTCCATCTGGCTTTGCCCAGATATCGTCAATGCCGCCGGTTACTGTAACAGATGACCCTTCTATCGTGAATGTAATTCCTCGTCTGAGTGAGTCGCGCCATTCGTCAAGCTTGGCGTGAGCAAAGGGCACGGCGTCTATGCCATATGTTTTCATAAGAGGATGTGCTGTTGCTGCTGCACGATGAATATCAAATTCTTTTTTAAGCAGTGCGTCAACTGCTGAGTTGAGTGAGAATGGATATCCTGGAGGTTGAGCTACACCCAACCTACGATCAAGATAGAAGCATCGGGGACAATTGAGAAAAAGATCAATCTTTGATCGACTTAGTCTAAAGGGTGACTTTGAGCCAGGCTCATATTTATTTCTTGTTCGATTGGGGTTGTAGTACTTCGACATTCCTTATTGTATCAGAGGGGGTCCAATGTATTGAGGTTTTTAATAAGGATGATAGATTGACTTAAAACTACAAAAGTGGTATAATAATACTGAATCGTGAGTGATGGATAGGGAATTGGCCCGTCGACCCATCCAGCAACCTACCAGATACTGCAAGGTGCTAAGTCCTACCTAAGAAATTTGGAAAGATCAGATCAATAATCAATTTGATAATTACGCACAAGAAGGATTTGTGTACTAATCCTCTCC
>CAYOAI010000009.1:0-15352 GCA_964401915.1 uncultured Gammaproteobacteria bacterium | reverse complement strand
ACTTTTGAGAGATGTATTCCGAAGTGAATCTCAAAAAGCTCTGTGATCCCATTTTGCACAAGAGACGCACCAAGTAAAATGATCATATACTCAGTCGCTTTGAATATCTTTCCAATTGGAAATCTTACATAAGCAAAAAATGTCGCAATTCCAAGAACTGTGGCGAGTCCGAATCCAATCATAAGCCCCATTAGATTCTGTGCAAACTGGGCAAATAAAGATGTACTTGCTGTAAAAAGTGCAATCTCAAATCCTTCTCGTATCACAAGAAATACAATTGTAAAAAAGAGCGATACATCAAATGCATTTTGCTGAAGCTTATGATGCGCTTTGATAAGGTCACTTCCTCGTCCTCGTCGCATGACATCATGGAGTGAAAATACGACGTAAGCAATAAAAAAGCCAGAGAATGTGAGAAGGTATCCTTCGAGGAATTCAGCGTTCTCCTCATTGAGTATTGCCCGTGCATGGTCGCCAAGTAGGTATGTCGCAGTTGCAAGGGTGAGCGATATAAGAACTCCAATTGCTGCAGCAAGCACAATCTCAAATTCTTTTTTAAGCCTTAGCTTGCGAGATATTCCCAAAAAGACTCCAACGATCAGGAATGCTTCCAAAAATTCTCTAAATGCGATGATTGCTGTTGTCAACATAGATACCTCATAAATTAATAATAATTTTGCCCACAAAAAAACGACCATGTACTATGGTCGCATGAGTCTGGATTGGTGAGAGTGGGTGCGACTCTCAGTGTGCTTTTTGCACCCTTTATATAAAAAACCGTTTCATAAAGCAATTTACAGAATAAGCAATACGCTTACTATACAGACCCCTTTTCTAAATGTCAAGATATGCAAATCTTATTTCTTCTCCTCAATCTTGTCAAATCCAACAAGTGGTTGGAGGGCTTTGGGGATTGTGATTGATCCATCTCGCTGTTGGTGATTTTCAAGAAGGGGAATCAGAATACGAGGTGAGGCGATTGCGGTGTTGTTTAAGGTAAAACAGTACTGAGTCTCGCCATCTGTATCTTTGTATCGTATGCCTAAGCGTCGCGCCTGAAAATCTCCAAGTATCGAATTGGATGCCATCTCGCCGTATTCATTTTTTGATGGAATCCACGCTTCAGTATCGTATTTTTTGATCTGCGGCTCGCCCATCTCGCCCGTTGACATGTACATTACGCGATACGGAATCTCAAGGTCTTGTAAGATTTCTTCTGTATTTGCCTGTAATTCGTCAAAAAGAGTTAGAGCTCTTTCTATATTATTTTCACTGAATACGAGTTGCTCTACTTTGGCAAATTCATGAACTCTATATAGACCTTTAGTGTCTTTTCCATATGAACCAGCCTCACGCCTAAAGCATGGGGAGAATGCGACGAATTTATGAGGCATGTCATTCAGGTTCAAAGTCTCATTTGCAAAATATCCAGTCACCGTGACCTCGGCAGTTCCTGCCAGATATGCATCGTCGTCATTGAGCTGATAGACTTCCTGTCTACCCCATGGAAACTGGCCATTGCCAAAAAGGGTGAACTCTTTCGTGATTGCAGGCGCGATCAATGGTGTATATCCGCGACTTATTAATTTGTTAAAGGCATAAAAAAGTACAGCAAAGTGGAGGCGAGCAAGTTGTCCTTTGAGAAAATATCCTCTGAATCCAGCTATCTTAGCGCCGCGCTCAAAGTCTGCGAGGTCAAGATCGTGGGTAAGATCTATGTGAGACTTAGGAGTAAAGTCAAAAGTGGGTTTGTTCCTTGAATTTTTCACCTCCTGGTTACTCTTATCATCTGGACCAATTGGGACGTCATCAAGAGGCACATTGGGAACTTGCATGAGGAGACTGCTCAGTTCATCTGCCACGTGTTGAAGCTTGTCTTCTATTCCCTTAAGTTGTTCTTTTATCTCGCGACCGCGCTTTATAGATTCATCTGAGGGTTTTTCTTTGGCGACTGAGTTTCTATCTTCTCTGAGTTTTTGAGCAGCTCCTGAAAGTTCTTTTCTCTCTTCATCGAGAGTAAGAATAGACTCGATATCTACTGCACGATTTTTATTTTTGGCTCCGTCAATCACCTTTTGTTTATTGTTGCGGATAAAATCTATTGAGAGCATGAGATTATTGTAGCAAATAGGGCTTTATTTTACGTGCGAGTCGTACAGTGGCGATTCTTCGATGATTGATATTTATGCTTTCCTCAGATGTTAGCTCATCATAATATTTATTCATTCCATCAACGATAAAAAGTGTGCGGTAGGGGTAGTGGGGCATAGGGGCTCGGCTTATTGAGCTTGCAAGGCGTCCGTGAATCGTACTGGTTTCGCAATACGCGCTACTCGTACGTGGATCAAAGAAACAAACACAGGTTTCAAAATATGCTGTTCGCATATGATCGGGGATATCTTTGAGCCTTTCAAGTGTATAGCTTACAATCTCATCATCTGTCGCAGTATATCCAAGCCATCTTTTGGATCTGACTCCTGGCTCACCACCAAGTGCATCTATACATATTCCTCCATCATCAGCTATTGTTGGCAATCCAGATATCTCTGCGTAGAATTTTGCCTTAAGTTGTGCATTTTTTTCAAATGTATCGCCGGTTTCTTCGGGCTCTATTTTAATTGAAAGATCTGCGGGAGTCACTATCTCAACCTTGTCTTTGAATATCTCATGCAGCGCACTTGTCATCTCGGTAATTTTCGACGCGTTGAGTGTGCCGAGAAGTAGTTTTTGCATTTGTTTTTTCAACTAACCTGCAGGAAGTGCGGGTCTGACTTTGACTGATCCCGCCGTAGGTGGGACTGATTACAGCTAATTACTCCCACTCAATAGTTCCTGGAGGCTTATTGGTGATGTCGTAGACGACTCGATTGACCTCTGGGATCTCATTGACAATGCGGGAGGAGATGGTGTCGAGAAGATCATAAGGAAGGTGTGCCCAGTGCGCAGTCATCACGTCTTGCGACTCCATTGCCCTGATGGCAATAGTCTCGCCATATGCACGGTTATCACCGCGCACACCTGTTGATTTAATTCCTGTGAAGACTGTGAATACCTGCCAGAGATTTTTGATATTAGCTTTTTCAACTTCGGCTCGTGCAATATGATCTGATTCGCGCAGAATCCTGAGCTTTTTTTCAGTTACTGTGCCGATTATGCGAACTGCAAGACCAGGTCCTGGGAAAGGTTGTCTTTGAGTGACCTTATCTGGCAATCCAAGGAGTGATCCAATCTTGCGGACCTCATCTTTGTAAAATGTGCGAACAGGTTCAATAAGAGTAAGCTTCATATTGGCAGGTAGTCCACCGACATTGTGGTGACTTTTGATATTCTTGCTGTGTTTGGTCCCTTGGGATTCAATGACATCCGGATAGATTGTGCCCTGAACAAGAAAGTCAGCACCCAGCTTTTTCGCTTCACGATCAAACACTTCAATAAATACTCGCCCAATGATTTTCCTTTTTTTTTCAGGATCAGTCACACCAGAAAGTGCAGTTAAAAACTCACGGCCAGCATCAATGATTATCACGTTCATTTTGAAATTATCAGCAAATACCATGCGGAGTTGATCAGTCTCACCCTGTCGCATAAGTCCTGAATCTATATAAATTGATGTGAGATTTTTGCCAATTGCCCGGTGTACAAGTAGAGCTGCAACAGCTGAGTCCACCCCGCCGGATAAGGCGCAGATTGCATGAGTATTACCTATGGAGTCTTTGATATCAGAAACTAAACTCTCAACAAGTTCGGCATCAACCTCTTGCTTTTTGATCTTGAGTCCGCAGATTCCAAGGAAGTTGCTTAAAATCTGAATGCCAAACTGAGTGTGGACTACCTCTGGGTGAAACTGGATTGCATAGATTTGTTTTTGCTTATTTTCAAGTACAGCATATGGACTTGTGTCTGTTTTGGCAAGAGCCACAAATCCAGCCGGTGGCTTGGTGGTTTCGACACCATGATTCATCCATACCTGAAACTCATCATCAGTCGCGGCAAGAAGGGGGGAATCTTTGAGAACTGAGAGCTGAGCTGGTCCATATTCTTTTTTCTCACCCTCTTTGACCTCGCCTCCAAGTAGGTAGCAGATAAGATGTTCACCATAGCAAATCCCAAGAATTGGAATTCCAGAATCAAAGATACCTTTGTCGATCGTTGGCGCCCCACTTTCAAATACTGATGCTGGTCCGCCGGACAGGATAATACCCTTTATTTCTTTATCGCCTTTGTATTCCCCATATTCGTCGGGAGTGATTATCGTTGCTTTATTGCCAAGCTCGCGTATACGGCGGCCTATGAGGTGAGTAGTCTGGGATCCAAAATCTATAAGAAGTATCATCTTTTATTATACCAAATTAAATATAAAACTATTTTAACATTACAAAAGTAACAAAAGAATTCTAATTTTAAGTTTTGAGCAAACTATATTCATGTTATAATAGTATGTTAGAAGCTTCACTAGATATATATTTATGGTTTCAGTGGTATTGGGTACTCAGTGGGGTGACGAAGGAAAAGGTAAGATCGTCGATCTTCTTGCACAAAAATCAGACTACACTGTTCGCTTTCATGGAGGAAATAACGCAGGTCACACTATCGTTATTGAAGGAAAAAAGTACGCTCTTCATCTTGTACCATCTGGAATACTGAATCCCCACACAAAAGCAGTAATCGGAAATGGAGTCGTGATTGATGCCAAAGTCTTGCTTGAGGAGATTGATATGTTGACATCCGCAGGATTTAACCTTAAGGATAGACTTTTTATATCTGATCGCTGTCACTTGATAATGCCGTATCATAGATTGCTTGACGCAGCGTATGAAGAAGCTCGGGGGAGTAACAAACTTGGTACGACAGGACGGGGAATTGGCCCAGCGCTTGCTGATCGTGTAAGCTACAACGGAATTCGAATCTATGAACTACTTGACTTTGATCTTTTTACAAATAAGTTCAAAGAACAGGCCAGGATCAAGAATATTCTGCTTAAGGCTCTTGGCTCGGAACAGATAGACGTAGAACACGAGCTTGTATTTTTTGCTCAAGCTGCAGAGAAAATCACACCCTATGTGACAGACACGTATCAAGAATTAAAGAGAGCGCAAACGGCAGATAAAAAAATTCTAATGGAAGGTGCGCATGGCGTGATGCTTGATATTGACTGGTCGCCATATCCATATACAACAGGCTCAAACGTTATATCTGGCGCTGTGAATACAGGGTCTGGAATTCCAACATCCAAAATCGATGAGGTCTGGGGAGTTGTGAAAGCATACACATCACGTGTTGGTGCAGGTCCAGTGCCGACTGAAATTGAAGGCGACCTCGCTGATACGATATGCGAACAAGGAGGGGAGTATGGCACGACAACTGGTCGCAAGCGACGTATTGGGTGGATCGATCTTGAAGCTGTCAAATTCGCAGTTGAGATATCGGGAGTCACTAAGATTGCGTTAACAAAGATTGATGTATTGTCTGGATTATCAGAACTCAAAGTCTGCACAGGCTACGAACTGGGTGGAAAGAGTATTTCCTACAGTCAATGTGGATATAAAGAGTTGAAGGAACTTACTCCATCATATAAAATATTTGCTGGGTGGGAAGAAAATCTTGACGGAGTTACTGATCTGAGCAAACTTCCACAAAAGGCAAAAGAGTACGTTGATTTTATTGAAGAGTTTTTGGGTGTGCCAATGTCGATTATATCAACTGGTCCAGGTCGAGAATCCACAATAATAGTTTAAATTTATTTTTATGTTAAAGATTAAAAAACAAGGACTTACATTTGACGATGTTCTGCTTATTCCACAGAGGACATCTGTGGCATCTCGCGCGGATGTAGATCTCTCAACCCAACTCACCCCAAAAATCAAACTCCAGATTCCAATCGTGTCGGCTAATATGGATACAGTGACTGAATCACGTATGGCACTTGCTTTGGCTCGCGCAGGGGGCATTGGCATTATTCATAGATTTTTGTCAATAGACGACCAAGTGGCGAAAGTCACAATTGTCAAAAAAGAAAATCTACTGGTTGGTGCAGCAATTGGGATAAAAGATGACTATAAAGAGCGAACTCATGCCTTGCTTGATGCAGGTGCAGATGTTATTGTTCTTGATATTGCACATGGACACAGCGAACAGATGATAAATGCTCTGCAAGGGCTTGTTAAGGATTTTCCGAATGCTGAGTTTATAGCAGGTAATGTGGCGACAGGGGACGCAACTCGCGATCTAATTGCCGCAGGTGCAGCAGCCATAAAGGTGGGGATTGGCCCGGGAGCATTGTGTACCACGCGAATCGTGGCGGGATCCGGCGTACCACAACTCACAGCTATCGATGAGTGTGCACAAGAGGCAAAGGGGAAGGTGCCTATTATCGCAGATGGGGGAATAAAAGCCTCAGGCGATATCGCCAAGGCTATAGCTGTTGGGGCATCGACTGTGATGATTGGAGGGCTTTTTGCTGGATGTGAGGAGTCGCCAGCCGTGACCTTTTATCGAAATAATCGAAAGTACAAACTTACTCGTGGTATGGCATCTCTTATGGCTAACGCCGAGCGTCAACTTAAAGATAAGAATGTAAAAAAAGACTTAGAGTCTTATGCTGCTGAGGGAGTTGAAGCTGTTGTACCATATCGAGGATCTGCTCAGAGCTTGATTGATCAACTGGTCAGCGGTGTACGCTCTGGATTTTCCTATTCAGGTGCCCATAGTGTAGTTGAGATGTGGGAAAAGTCTGAATTTGTGCAGATCACTCAAGCAAGCCTTACAGAATCTCATCCGCATGACGTGAACGTCTTATAAAGATATTCCAAGTGCTTGGCGACCGTTTATTGAAGCGATTTTGGCAACTGAGTTCAGATCCCACCACCTACATATATCCATAAGATACTCGCACTCTTTATACATATCACCATTTCCAAAAGGACTGTAAAGATCATATATATTGTCAGTACCAAGTGCCACATTTACGCCGGCCTCAATTAGTTCAACAACGGGAGCAATTGAGTTGTGGCTCGGTGCTATTTTATCAAGTTGTCTCATACTGATTGCACCCACTGGGCATACTATGATAGATACTCCAGAATTCTTAAGTAGATCAATCACACTACTTCTGTATTTTTTATCTTGAGCTGCAAGCGATACTGCATGAGCGCCCATTACCTGTCCTTCGACGCCTATATCAATTGTTTTTTGAGCAAGAATTTCTGTGACTTTTTGATCGGGGTCATTATCTTGATCGATATGAATTTGTGCGCGCTTGCCGTGTTTTTTTGCAAGCTTTAATACAAACTCAATGTGCTTATTCTCATGTGGGTGCTCAAAGTCTGCCAGGCCGCCAATTATATCTACAAGTTCTGCCGCTTCTTCGTGGATCTTCTGCTCGCCTGCATCGGGGATGCCACGAGTTATCTGATTGGCAACAAGTATCGTGATCTTATCTTTGTACATATCGCGAGCTGTAATTGTGGCTTTCAGGTGCTTAAGTCCGGTCTCGCTGTCGACATCTGCAAATGTCATGACAGTTGATACCCCCTGCCCGATCATATTTTCAATTGCCCGTGAGATGCGCTCGACAAGATCTTTTTCTGTAAATCCTTTTTTAATCTCATTATTTATCTTCCACTTTTCGTTGATTGAGGCATGAGAATATGGAAGCTTATCAAGGGAGATTGTGTAAGATTTATCAAAGTGAGCGTGAGCGTTTACAAATCCTCCATGATTTTTGATCTTTTCAAGAAGTGTTGATTTCAGATCCCAGGGATTGGGTGTAGTCATTGTCTATATTTATACTTTAGTTGCTACAATTTTTTCAATTACATTTTGAGCTACAGAGACACTGGTTATTAATGACGCTCCAGATTTGACTGCTTTTTCACGCATGATCTGTCCATCTGTTGTCTCTTTTTCTTTCTTCTCACCACCTGTTGGGATATTGACAATAAGGTCAAAGCGATTAGCGTCAAGAAGGTCTGCAAGATTTGGTTTGAGCTCTGGTCGCGAGATCTTATTTACAAGTATGGCTTCAATTTTATTCTTTTTGAGGAATTTATGAGTTTTGTATGTGGCATAAAGTTTGTATCCTATTTTGTAAAGTTTTTTGATTTCGGGTAATAGCTTAGTTTTATTTTGTCTTTCTCCTATTGATAAAAGAGCTGTCTTTTCTCGGCGTTGCGCGAGCTTCATCTGTAGCGTATAAAGCTCGATAAATCCAGCAGATATATTTTGATTTAGTGCGTCAGATGACATAAAGGTCGCTAACTTTTCCTCGTATATGGTGTTTGGAGTCTCAATAGCAACAGTCTCGACAGATCCTTTGTATAGCTTGAGTGTTACACGGCCTGTGACTTTTTCATTAACCCGATCTATGTAGGCATTAAGATTGTCCATAAGTGGTTCATGCCAAAGTGCTCCATAGCATAAGTATGCCCATTTCTCATCAATCAAAACCTTGAATTCATTTTCATATCGAGTTGATACCAGTTTTTCAAGCGATCTGTGTGCTGTGATAATTGTTTCAGCGGCTGGAGCTTCATAGATTCCACGTACTTTAAGCCCGATGACTCGATCTTCTATATGATGCGCTATTCCTATTGCGTGCTTGGCTCCTATTTGATTTAGTTTTTGAATAATGTCCGATAGCTTCATGTGCTTGCCAGCTATCGCTGTGGGAAGTCCTTTTACAAACTCAAGGACGATGTATTCGGCCACCGGCGCTGCTTTCTCAGGCGGTAGGCAGACCTGAAGAATTTTCTCAATCGGTGGAATAAGTGCTGGATTTTCAATTTCCCCTCCCTCACCCGTGACACCCCACATATTGTCATCATAGGAGTAGAGCTTTTCTTTTGTTTGTTTGACTGGAATATTATGGCGGCGCGCATATTCAAACTCTTCATCGCGTCCCATACCCCATTCGCGCACTGGAGCTATGATCTTGATATCTGGATTAAGTGCAAGTGCCGTGCCTTCGATTCTAATCTGATCATTTCCTTTACCTGTTGATCCATGAGCAATACAATCGGCTCCTTCTGCAGCAGCTATCTTTACAGCCCACTTAGCAAGAAGTGGTCGTCCCAAGGGGGTGGAGAGGTAGTATCTGCCCTGATAAGCACCGTTGGCTTTGATACCGCGGGCTATATATTCATCTGCAAATTCATCTTTCGCATCAACGACAAATGCAGATATTGCCCCAAGCTTGAGTGCTTTTTTACGAATTTCTTCAAGATCATCTGTCTGTTGACCAATATCTATGGTGAGGGCAATGACTTCAGCTTTGTACTCCTCCTTAATCCACTTTATCATGACTGACGTGTCGAGGCCGCCAGAATATAGAAGCACCACCTTTTTAACTTCGCCCTTCTTTCCTTCATATGAGGCGATTTTATAGTATTCGTTTTTCTTATTTATTGACATTTTTTCTGTAATTATTCTTAGATTTATATATAAAAAACCTCATTTTTTGCAAAATATTGTTTTTTTATCATGAAAATGATATATAATAGGCTTTGATTTGTCAACTCCGATTAAATTAGAGTTGTTTTCAAAAAAACCAATGGCCCAATTAATTTTTAAAGATGGAACGACATTTGAAGGAAAAAGTTTTGGCTATTCAAAAAGTACAAGCGGAGAAGTAGTCTTCTCAACTGGAATGGTTGGATATCCAGAGTTTATCACTGATCCGTCCTATAAGGATCAGATACTGGTTCTCACCTATCCTTTAATTGGAAATTATGGAGTGCCTCCCTCTAGTCGATGGGAGTCGGACCGAATTTATCTTGCCGGAGTCATTGTTTCAAACTACATAGATACTCCATCACATATTGAAAGTACACAGACACTCGCAAAGTGGTTTAGGACGCAAAAAGTTCCAGCGCTTGTTGTGAAAGACACACGATTTATAACTCAAAAGATTAGGCAAGAGGGGTCAATGCTTGGAAAGATTGTAGTCGAGGAAGATGCTGAATATATAGAGCCGAACGATAAAAATCTTGTTGCCGAAGTTTCAACCTCTCGTTTGAGAGTAGACGGAAAAGGGGAAAAGCACATAATTCTTATTGATTGTGGAGCAAAGCGAGCGATAGGTGCAAATCTACTCAAAAGGGGTCTACGGGTTACAACTGTTCCCTGGGATTTTGATTTTCTTGAAAAAAAAATAAATTTTGATGGAATTGTAATCTCAAATGGACCAGGTGATCCTAAAAAGGTATACAAGACAATCCAAACCGTTAGAAAATTACTTGCAATGCGAATTCCGATTCTCGGTATTTGCCTGGGAAATCAAATTCTTACATTAGCCGCTGGAGGAGATACGAAGAAACTTAAATTTGGCCATCGTGGGCAAAATCAACCATGTATTCAAGTTGGTACAAAAAGGTGTTATCTGACAACTCAGAATCACGGCTATGTAGTATCCCGTATACCTGATGGATTTGAACCTTGGTTTATAAATGCGAATGACGGAACAGTAGAAGGAATCATTCACAAATCAAAGCCTTTTATGTCAGTACAGTTTCATCCGGAGTCAACACCTGGTCCAGTTGACACTGAGTGGATTTTTGATTATTTCCTGAAAAAAATATGAAAATAATTTTACTTTTACATTTTTTGACTCCAGTGGGTTCCCTCCCAGTCTTGCGACCGGGCATCCCAAGTTGCAAAAAATCCAAAAGTAACAAAAGAGTTTTTGAGCGAATTCTTATAGATTCTATTAAAAATTTTAAATTTAAAATTGAAAATTAAACCTCGCAAAGTTCTAATACTTGGGTCAGGCGCACTTAAGATCGGTCAGGCTGGCGAGTTTGACTATTCAGGATCTCAGGCGATAAAAGCTCTTAAAGAGGAAGGTATCTATACAATTCTTATAAATCCCAATATTGCCACGATCCAGACATCTGAATTTCTGGCTGATCAGGTCTACTTTTTGCCGGTGACTCCTCATTTTGTCGCGCAAGTGATCGAGCGCGAAAAACCAGATGGAATTCTTCTCTCATTCGGTGGACAGACAGCATTGAACTGTGGGATTGAATTACATAAAAGTAAAGTGCTTGAAAAAAATAACCTTAAAGTACTTGGAACACCTGTTGACACAATCATTCTCACCGAAGATCGCCAAAAATTTGCAAACCATCTCAAGAAGATCAAAGTACCGACTCCCCAAAGCCATGCTGCAACAACCATCCAACAAGCAAAGTCTTATGCTCGTGAGATTGGGTATCCTGTGATGGTGCGTGCGGCATATACACTAGGCGGGCAGAAATCTGGAGTTGCCACCGACGAACACGAGCTAAAAAAACTTCTTGATGATACCTTTTCTTTTTCCAAACAGGCACTGATTGAGAAATATCTACATCATTTTAAAGAAATAGAGTATGAGGTAGTGCGAGACGCAGATGATAATTGTGTGACTGTTTGTAATATGGAAAATATGGATCCATTGGGAATTCATACGGGAGAATCCATTGTGGTAGCTCCGAGTCAAACTCTAAATAATTCCGAATACCATCTTCTACGCCGGGTATCTATCGATATTGTTCGATCGCTTGGAATTGTTGGTGAGTGCAATGTACAATTTGCTCTCAATCCAAAACCTAAAAAAGCAGGAGAGATAGAGTTTTATGTAATTGAAGTGAATGCTAGGCTTTCTCGCTCGTCCGCACTTGCATCCAAGGCCACAGGTTATCCGCTTGCTTATGTTGCGGCAAAGTTGGGTTTGGGTCAAAATTTGACTGAGGTGAAAAATCAAGTGACCAAGACTACTCAGTCTGCATATGAGCCAGCACTCGACTATGTGGTGGTCAAAATTCCTCGGTGGGACCTTGAGAAATTCAAAGGAGTGGATCGTCAGATTGGAAGTAGTATGAAATCAGTCGGGGAGGTGATGGGAATTGGTCGCACATTTGAAGAAGCTCTTCAGAAAGCAATCCGTATGCTTGATTGGAATTTAGAAGGCGCGACAGAAAATATTTTTCCAAAAGATAAAGGCGCATTTATGCGATATATCAAAGTTCCAACAAGAAAGCGTGTATTTGCGTTCGCTCATGCACTGCGGCTTGGTTTTTCAATTCAATATCTTTATAGGACGACAGGTGTTGATCCATGGTTTTTATATAGAATTCAAAATATCGTCAATCTCGAAAGCGCTCTAAAAAAGAATAAGGAAATCAATAAACAGACACTGCTTGAATTGAAACAAAATGGATTTTCAGATCGCCGCATCGGATTCATAGCAGGTCAAACTGAAGATGAGATTCGAACAACTCGCAAAAAGCTTGGTGTCTATCCATCTGTTTTTCAGATTGATACCTTGGCTGGTGAGGTGCCAGCTGTCACTAATTATTTGTATATGACTTACAATGGCAATCATCATGATGTATCTCCACTCGGCAAAAAAGGAGTAGTGGTACTTGGTTCGGGCACATATCGAATAGGATCGAGTGTGGAGTTTGACTGGACATGTGTAAATGCGGTAGTTGCTCTTAAAAAACATAAGAAGTCCTCAATTATCATAAACTGTAATCCAGAAACAGTATCGACGGATTACGACATATCTGACCGTTTGTATTTTGAGGAGCTGACCCATGAGCGGGTGCTTGATATATGGGAGTTTGAGGAAAGTCTTGGGATGATTCTTTCAGTTGGCGGACAGACACCCAATAACCTTGCAAAAAGTCTCGATCACGATGGGGTCGTGATACTTGGTACAACGGCCGAAAATATTGATCGTGCGGAAGACCGGGATAAATTCTCAACCCTTCTGGATACGTTATCTATCAAGCAACCCGAGTGGAATAAGTTTGCGTCCCTTGTTCAGGCAAAAGAGTTTGCTGCCCGCGTCGGATATCCAGTAATCATTCGGCCGTCCTATGTATTATCAGGAGCAGCAATGGCTCTTTGTTTTACTGAAGATGAGTTTGTTGAGTATATTCAAAAAGCAGTGCTTGTCGGGCGCGATAATCCAATTACTGTATCGAAGTTCATGGACGAGGCAAAAGAAATTGAGCTGGATGGTGTGGCGCAGAAAGGTAGGATTATGGTGAGCGCGATATCTGAGCACATCGAACATGCGGGTGTACATTCGGGTGATGCGACAATTTCCTATCCATCTCAGAGGATTTATCTGGAGACAGAAAAACAAATTAACAAAATGGCAGCAAAGATTGCAAAAGCACTTTCAATCACAGGTCCTTTTAATATTCAATTTTTAGCAAAAGCAGGCAAGGCATATGTGATCGAGATAAATGTGCGTGCCTCTCGGACTTTTCCTTTCATCTCAAAAGCAACAGGAGTTAATTTTGCATACAGTATCGTGGACTCTTTTTTTGGAAAAGCAAAGCAAATATCTCTTGAATATCCTGATTCAATACTCGTGAAAGTTCCACAGTTTTCTTTTGCCCGACTTGAAGGGGCTGATCCAGTGCTTCAAATTGAGATGGCATCAACCGGCGAGGCTGCATGTTTTGGTGACACAATTGAAGAAGCATTTCTCAAGGGGATTATGAGTGTTGACGAAAAGCTGCCGAGTCGGGGTATATTTCTCTCGCTTGGTGGACTTGAGAATAAGGTGAAATTTATAAACACTATTTATCGCCTACGAGATCTGGGGATTCCGTTATACGCTACGGCGGGGACAGCGGAATTTTTAAAACAAAATGGTGTGGCTGTAAAGAGGCTTTATAAAATACATGAGAATAAAACTCCAAATACAATTACTGCCTTTCAGAAAGGCATAGTGGATCTTGCCATAAATATCACTGATCCATATTATAAAAAAGACATCAATGACGACTATGTCATACGGCGTGCAGCAGTCGATCACAACATTCATCTTCTCACCAATAGACAAAAGGCAGCGCTTTTTATAAAATCATTGTCAACTCTTACACTTGAGGATCTCAAAGTTAAGCCTTGGAGAGAATACGTCGCCCGTAAAAAATAAAACAATTTATGAAGGTTAAAATTGGCATCTACGGCTCATCAGCAGGTGAAAGTGAAAATGCTATATTAAAGGCTAAGGAACTTGGGAGAGCGCTTGAAAAGTATAAAGAAAAAGTAATTATTATCACAGGTGCCTGTTCGGGGATTCCATACGCAGTAGCTTACGCAGCTTCAAAACGCGGAGTTGAGGTGTGGGGATTTTCTCCAAAGTTCGACATAGATGGCCAGAAAGAATTTACACCAGACGATGATCTTTCAATTTATAGAAAGCTTATCTATGTACCCCATGATTTTGTATTTGCAGGCGATGACTTAGTCTGCAAAAAATATCGTAATGTGATTTCCACGGCAAGCGCCGACTGCGGGATCGTCATATCTGGTCGCTGGGGGACTCTCAATGAATTTACCAATCTTATTGATTTTGGAAAGTCAATTGGTGTGTTGACTGAGACAGGTGGGGTAGCAGATGAGCTTGAAGTACTATCGAAGAAGATATCGAAGAAAGGCCAAGGGAGGATTATCTTTAACTCAGATCCGGCAGATCTTGTTGATCAGATTATAAAGAGTTTGTCGATTTAAGACTTGCTTTTATTTCTTGCGCAAGATAAGGATTCCACATTGCACCAGTTGCAGATTGAACCAAGTCCGCACCTGAATCTCTGTATTCTTTGTAGTTGTCATAATTCATGCATCCTCCCACTCCAACTATCTGGTATTTGTACCCTTTTTTTTCTCTGAGATCATGCAGTCTTTGAGTCATTTCCACTCCCGCCCATTTAATTGGTGCGCCACATAGACCACTAGTCAGCCTTCCTTTACCAGGTAGTGCCTGTTCGCCCCGGGCATTTACTACTTCTGCTGGAATTGTATTAATTGCGGAAATTGCGTCGACATATTGAGAGAGAATTTCGACTACTTCTTCAAGCAGTTTTTGTTGATCGTTTGTAAAATAGCCCATTTTTGCGATGAGCGGCTTTGATACTTTTTTTCTGATTCGGGACGCAATTTCGGCTACTGCTTCTGGTGTATAACAGAGAATTCCCTCACTGGCCACATTGGGACATGATAAGTTGAACTCTATTACTTTCACACCCGAGCTTTCGGCGAGGGCTGCAGTATGAGCAAAGTCGTCATAATAATCTGTTTGGGAAAAGTCCTTTTGAATAGTCCCGACCACTGATCCAATTCACCATTGACCTTTTTTTTCATATTTTAAGGCTTCTTTTAAATCTTGTGGCCAAAATTCTGGACCACGAGAGGGATTGCCAAAAGAATTGGTAATTGCAACTTTTTCAATATCAATGTCTTGTGATTTTTTTTCAGTTACTCTTTTTTGTCCATCTTTTTTAGACAAATCTTTTTCATTTGCGTCAACATATATGACATTTGGAAATTCATTTGGCTTAAAGACAACGCTTCTTTG
>CAYOAI010000008.1:0-42549 GCA_964401915.1 uncultured Gammaproteobacteria bacterium | reverse complement strand
ATGTAAAACTTGGCGGTGTTTTTTGGACGAAGTTCGAACATTTTTTGAGCAAAACCCCCAATAAGGAAGCCAGCCCCGCCACTGCTCGACGAGCTCGCCACACCACAGAAAAATACTCTTTGCTCTTTTCTTTTTGCGCGCGCCCGATTTCTTTTTCCTCTAATGAAAAGAGTATTTTTCTGCGGTGTTCTGCCTTCCAAGTATTCGGGCAGGTGGCGGGACTGGCCTCAATTTGATTTCGCAAAGGAAAAGCGGAATTCCCCCCAAACCCCCCTTCCGCTTTTCCTTTGCTCAAACGGAACGGGAACGGAAGCAGGCGGGCAAAAATTCCTTCCCCCCAACCCCCTTCCTTTTTGCCCGCCTGCTTGGGCTTCGCCCCCAAAAATTTTCGGCGGGACGGCGGGACAGAAAACAAAAGATAGGATAAAAGAGGAATAACGCTTGCCCCACCCACCCGTGCGCGCGTTATGTCAAAGGAACTCCCTAATTTTGTTTGACTAAATGCTAAAAATTTCATATACTAACTATTGATAAGTGATTATTTTAATACTATACATCTATAATAGTAAAACTATACGAATATGTCAAACGAAAAATCCACAATTGGGGACAATATAAGGAAATACCGAAACAAGCTCGGTATTTCTCAAGATGTGCTTTCAAAAAAAGCAGACTTAGCTTTTCATACGATTGCCAAAATTGAAGCTGGCTCTACTCCCAACCCTACTATTGATACAGTCAAAAAAATTGCGGACGCTCTTGGCGTTTCGCTTGATGATTTAATGAAATAATACTATGACAAATTCTAAAGAAGCAAAATCACGAATAAAAATAAACAAACTGCTTGAACAAGCGGGCTGGCGATTTTTTGATAATGAAAAAGGGCAAGCAAATATTTCGCTTGAACCAAATGTAAAACTTACCCAAAAAGACATTGACGCTTTTGGTGAAGATTTTGAATCCACAAAAAACGGTTTTATTGATTTTTTATTGCTCGATGAAAAAGGTTTCCCACTCGTTATTTTGGAAGCCAAAAAGGAAGATAAAAATCCGTTAGACGGAAAAGAACAAGCGAGAAAATACGCTCACACCGAAAACGCTCGCTTCGTTATTCTTTCAAACGGCAATCTTCATTATTTTTGGGATTTGGAACGAGGCGATCCTGAAATTATCACAGAATTTCCAACGCAAGAATCTTTGAAACACAGACAGGATTTCAAACCAGACAATCAGCGTTTGGCGGACGAAGAAGTCAATGATGACTATATTACTCTCACACAAAATCCGAATTTCAAAGACGATCCTCGTTATCTCAAAGAAGATACGCGCGAGCAATATCTTTGGGACGAAAATTTGCGAATTTTGCGCCCATATCAGCTCAAAGCAATTCACGCCTTGCAAAAATCCGCCGAAGCTGGGAATGATCGCTTTCTTTTTGAAATGGCAACAGGAACAGGAAAAACTCTGATTTCCGCCGCTGTCATCAAGTTATTTTTACGAACAGGCAACGCCAAAAGAATTTTGTTTTTGGTTGATCGTTTGGAACTGGAAGACCAAGCTCACAAAAATTTTGTCCGCTATTTGAGCAACGATTTTTCCTCTGTTATCTACAAGCAAAACCGCGACGACTGGAAAAAAGCGGAAATTATCATTTCAACAGTTCAAAGTCTTTCGGCACAAGATAAATACAAAAAACTTTTCTCGCCAACTGATTTTGATTTGATTATCGCCGATGAATCACACCGAGCAATAGGCGGAAACTCGCGAGCAGTTTTTGAATATTTTATCGGCTACAAATTGGGTTTAACCGCAACGCCGAAGGATTATTTGAAAAATGTTGATCCGCAAAAATTATCACAGAAAGACCCACGAGCTTGGGAAAGACGGCAACTCTTGGACACTTACACGACTTTTGGCTGTAAAAACGGCGAGCCGACTTTCCGTTTCAGTTTGCTTGACGGCGTAAAAGAAGGATTTTTGATCAATCCTATAGTTTCAGACGCGCGAACCGACATCACTACCGAATTACTTTCAGAAAAAGGTTATGCGGTTATGGTTGAGGACGAAGAAGGCACAGAAACCGAAGAAACATTTTTCCAAAAGGATTTTGAAAAGAAATTTTTTTCCGAGAAAACAAATCGTGTTTTTTGCCAGACATTTATTGAAAATGCTTTCAAAGACCCGATAAGCGGTGAAATCGGCAAAAGCATTATATTTTGCGTTAGCCAAAAGCACGCTTCCAAAATAACGCAAATGCTCAATCAAATGGCGAGCCAACTTTGGCCCGACAAATACAATTCTGATTTTGCCGTGCAAATTACCTCAAACATTGCCGACAGCCAGCAATTTACAATCAATTTCGCAAACAACAATCTAAACGGGCACACGAAGTTTTTGGAAAATTACAAATCCAGTAAAACAAGGGTTTGCGTAACTGTCGGAATGATGACAACGGGCTATGATTGCCAAGATATTTTGAATCTTGCGCTAATGCGTCCCGTATTTTCACCGACTGATTTTATTCAGATCAAAGGACGAGGCACAAGAAAATTCACCTTTGAATATACCGACGAATACGGCGAGAAGCACAAAGCAACCAAAGACCATTTCAAATTTTTCGATTTCTTCGCAAACTGCGAATACTTTGAAGAAAAATTTGATTATGACGAAGTTTTGCATTTGCCAATCAAGCAAAAAGGAACAGGCGGAGAGGGACCTGTTGGCGTTGATATTGATGAATTTGAGACCTTTAATCCCGACAAAGTAAAATCTCTTACCGAAACGCCTGTTGGAATTGAGGGAATGAAAGTTGATCGCAAACTTTTTGAAAAAGCCCGTGAAGAATTGCAAAAAGATCCCGAAGTAAAATCTGCCGTAGAAAATGAGCAATGGGACAAAGCCGTGCAGATAATGCGGGACAAATACGAAGACAAACCGCAATTATTCCTTAATCTTGAAAAAATCCGCAAGAGCGAAAATCTTGATCGCCGTATTTCTTGGCGTGAATTTTTGGAACGGGCTTTCGGCTTGATTGATGTTTTCAAATCCAAAGACGAAAAACTGGAAGAAGAATGCGAAAAATTTATCTCAATCTACAAGCCCGAAAGCAAATATGTTCCGCATATCAAGAATTATTTGAAAGCATATGTTACGGACGAAAAATTCCGAGAGATTATCAACAAGAAACAATTTGCGGAATTGAATGTATATGCTGGATTTACAATGTCGGAATTTAAGGAATTAAACGGCTGGCGGGAAACTGTTCCTGAATATGTGAAAGACTATGTGCCAGTTAATGTTTATATGAGGTAACCAAAAAATAATATGCTTGATCAAACTACAAAACGAAAACTAGACTCTGCCCGACAAATTCTTGTCGGTAAGGTGCCAGACCCAAAAGCGCAAGTTGAGCAAATCACGACCGCTCTCGTCTATAAGTTTATGGACGATATGGACAAGGAATCGGAAGAACTCGGCGGGGAGGCGAAATTTTTCGCCAGCGGGTTTTCGCAATACGCTTGGACGAAACTTTTGGACAATAAACTTTCAGGGCAGGAACGTCTTGATTTGTATGTGCAGGCAATTACGAATATGTCCAAAAATCCGCATATTCCGCAATTGTTTCGTGATATTTTCAAAGGCGCGTTTTTGCCATACAACGACCCCCGCACGCTTTCGCTATTCCTCAAAGAGATAAATGAATTTAATTACGAACATAGCGAAAATTTGGGCAATGCTTTTGAATATCTGCTTTCTATTCTCGGAAGCCAAGGCGACGCGGGACAATTCCGCACGCCTCGCCACATCATTGATTTTATCGTTGAAGTGGTGGATCCCAAGAAAAACGAAACAATCCTTGATCCCGCTTGTGGAACGGCTGGATTTTTGATTTCCGCCTACAAGCATATTTTGAAAACCAACAAAGAAAAACCGCTCACGCCAGACGAAAAACTGAAATTGATGAATAATCTTGCGGGCTACGATATTTCGCCCGATATGGTGAAATTGGCGCTTGTAAATATGTATTTGCACGGATTCCCAGAGCCGAAAATCCACGAGTATGATTCGCTGACAAGCGAAAAGCGTTGGGACGAAACTTTTGATGTGATTCTCGCCAATCCGCCATTTATGACACCAAAGGGCGGGATAAATCCACACCAAAGGTTCAGTATTCAATCAAGTAAAGCCGAAATACTTTTTGTTGATTATATTGTTGATCACTTGAATATTAAAGGTCGAGCTGGGGTTATTGTGCCCGAAGGGATTATTTTTGACACAAAAGCAAAATCTCTCAGAAAAAAGCTGATAGACAATGATTGCCTATGGGCAGTTTTGTCATTACCTCAAGGAGTTTTCAATCCATATACAGACGCAAAGACGAATATTCTTTTTATAGACAAACAAATTTCAAAAAAGCATGACGATATTCTCTTTGGGGAAGTATTATTTGACGGCTTTGACCTTGGATTACAAAGAAAGGCAATTTCAAAAAATGATTTTCCAGAATTTGAAAAAATCTTAAAAAATAGGATTGCTGAGAAAAATATTGATCACCCAAGAATTAAATTGATAAAAAAGAAAGATATTTCAGATAACACTAACTATGATTTTTTCTTTGGCAGATATGCTAGTTCACAAAATGGACGGAATCATCAAAATAGCATTTCTTTAAGGGATATTTTGCAAAGAAACAAAACGCAAATTGAAATTGATGATAACAAGAAATACAAAAGAGTTACTATAAAAATGCACGGCAAAGGTATTTGTATTAGAGATGAGATAAGCGGCTCAAAAATTGGAACGAAAAAGCAATTTACAATCCAAAAAGGACAACTGCTTCTTTCAAAAATAGATGCCCGAAATGGCGCGTTCGGGATAGTGCCAGAAGAATTAGACGGGGCAATTATTACTGGCAACTTTTGGGCATACGATATTAAGAACGATAAAAGCATTGACGAAAATTACCTCAATTATCTGCTTTTTTCTGACGAGTTCAAAAAAATATGCAATCTTTCAAGTGCAGGCGTAACAAATCGGCGATATTTAGATGAAAATATTTTCCTAGATCAAAAAATTCCACTACCTCCTTTTGAAAGACAAAAAGAAATTGTAAAAGAAATCAAAAATAAAAAAGGCGAGATTTCAGACCACGCAAATAAAATTGAAGAATTAAGGCAAGATATTGAATCCACTATTGGTGGCCTTTGGCAGTACTAAATTATGATCAGTAAAATCTCAAAAATCGACAAAATAGGAAAATTTTCCTCTATCACGCAAGAAAGAGATTTTAAGTATGGCGCAAAAGGTCAAAACTGTAACATAGTTTTTGGATTCAATGGATCAGGGAAAACTACTCTATCAAACGCAATTTCATTTTTCGCCGATAATTCATTTATAAGCGAAGAAGAAAAGAAAGAAATTTTTGACGATATTAAAAATGAAGATAATTCTGTTGTCGAGCTATCTTTACAAGGTAATTCAAATATAAAATATCCTGCAAGTAGCGTTCACAGTAAAAATTATTATATTTTCAATTCTAACTTTGTTGCAACCCATGTTTTCAACGGGACAAAAGGGAGATTAAAAAAATTTTCAAATATTGGTGGTGAAATCAAAAATAAGGAAATTGACACTATCAACCAACAGATTGAAACCATAAAAGAAGAAAAGAAAAAACTAGAGTCAGAAAATAAAAAATTTGACGACAAGCACGAAGAAATAACCAAAGAAAAAAGCAAGGGTTTTGGAAAGACCTTGACTGATAAAAATAAGAGGCTTCAAGCTCAAGATTTGTCTAATGTTAAGTTGTCAAATAGCACAATTGAAGAATTGGAAGCGAAACTTTCTTCGCTTTCTGCCGATTATGAATTAAGCAAGAAGCAAGATGATCTAAATACTGATTTAGAAGAATTGCGACAACTTATTTTTGGTACTCTTTCTTTAGATATTGAAAATGTTGATGAGAATATTTTGTCAAAAAATATTCAGCAACTTTCCAAAGATGTACTTGAAAAAAAGATAGCGGAAATACAAAATCTTTTTTCCGACGAACAACACCAGCAAAGTGTCGAGCGTTGGTTTAAATATGGTAAAGATGTTTTAGAAAAAGTATCCGAACATGAAGGAAAAAATTGTCCGATTTGCGACACGGATATTTCCAGTAGATTAGATTTATTATTACAAGATTATCAAGGCTATTTTGACGAGAGTTATGAAAAGTTTATTTCAGAGCTAAAGACAAAAACGGACGAAGTTGCCTCAGCTATTAGTTTATTAGATCAGTATGAAAAAAACGCAGAAAAATTGGATAAATTGTTTACAAAATATGAAAAGCTACTGAACCAGCTTGTGTTTGAAAAATTTGATTTTTCAATTGTTAAGAATGACCTCACGGCATTAGAAAAAGCTCTGAAAGCAAAAAATGACAATATCCAAGGTGTTTTGAGCAAACCCACAGATGTTAGCGACAACCTTACAAAGCTAAATAACGCACTAACCAAATTACAAAACCTGAAAACAGGTATTTTGAGCGTCTTGGAATCAAAAAAACTCAATACCCACACAATAGAGGGGAATATAAGGCAAACCTACAATGAAATTATTGTATTGGAATTCAATAATCTTGATAATACAGGCGCACTTGAAAAATATAGAAATAACAAAAAACGAATTTCGGTTATTGAAGAAAGTAAAAATGAAGGCTTGCCATTTCTAAAAGATAAATTGCGAGAAGAACTGAAAAAACTTAAAGCTGAATCAAAGAGTATATCGATTTATCTTGTCAAAATGGGAATAGATCATTTTGATATTGATATAAATGAAAACGAGGAAGATGAGAATATCGTCATCAAATATAAAAACTCAACAAATGATAAAAATAAGCTAAAAAATTGTCTGAGCGACGGAGAAAAAACGGCTCTCGCTTTTGCCTATTTCTTGAGTAAATTTGAAAACGAAATAAATACACCAGAAAAGGTGAAAGATTCTGTTGTGGTTATAGATGATCCGATTTCCAGTTTGGATGATAATAGGCTTTACAGCACAGCCCATTTAATTTGGCGCAACTTTGAGGAAGTGAAGCAACTCATTGTATTGAGTCATAATTTCCTTTTCTTGAAGTTTTTCAATTCTTTTTATTGTGGAAAAGCAAATTGTTTATTCTTGGACGGCGAAAAAATTACCGATTTACCAGATGAATTGAAAAACTTTGAGACGCCTTATTTTTATATGCTTAAGACAATCATCGATTTTTTGGATCAGAATAACCAAAATGTAAATTATAACGAAGCAAAACGATACTTGCCGAACTTTATTAGACGAGTTTTGGAAACATTTCTGTCATTTAAGTTTTCAAGAACAGTCAACAAAGCTGGTGGGCATAGAAGCCCTGGGCTGAATGAATTTGATGAAAATATTGATAATACCGATATGGAAGACGAAATAAAGAAAGCATTGAAAGACAAAATAGCAGAAATAAACAGAATTGCGGACGCACACTCTCACGGAAACGCTCATCATACGCAAGAGAATTTTTATATTTCTGAAGCTGATCTCAAAACATTATCTCAAAATGCAATCTCTGTTATTGAAACAATGGATAATTTGCACAAGACTTGTTTTGTAAAAATTGAAAATTAGTCCCGCCGTCCCGCCGAAAATTTTTGGGGGCGAAGCCCAAGCAGGCGGGCAAAAAGGAAGGGGGTTGGGGGGAAGGAATTTTTGCCCGCCTGCTTCCGTTCCCGTTCCGTTTGAGCAAAGGAAAAGCGGAAGGGGGGTTTGGGGGGAATTCCGCTTTTCCTTTGCGAAATCAAATTGAGGCCAGTCCCGCCACCTGCCCGAATACTTGGAAGGCAGAACACCGCAGAAAAATACTCTTTTCATTAGAGGAAAAAGAAATCGGGCGCGCGCAAAAAGAAAAGAGCAAAGAGTATTTTTCTGTGGTGTGGCGAGCTCGTCGAGCAGTGGCGGGGCTGGCTTCCTTATTGGGGGTTTTGCTCAAAAAATGTTCGAACTTCGTCCAAAAAACACCGCACTTCGACAGGCTCAGCACTTCGAGTGCTTGAGATTGACGAAGGTGTTGAAAGATACACGGGATGAGAAGCAAGGTCCTGAGGAGCAAAGCGACGTAGGAAATCCCGCCCTCTCCGCCGAATCGTCAGAGTTTTATTATGCTTATTTAGTTCAACTCAAAGAGTATTGTTTTAAATACTATATAAGTCCTGCAATGTTCCCGATTTCATCTATAAGTTGATTCAGGCTAATTTGGCTCTTTACGAAATAATAGTTAACGCCCAATTTTTTAGCCTTCTCCTTGTCGTCATCCTGCGATAGATCTGTAAAAATTATGATCTGTACTTTTTTATCTATTTCCTTCTCTTTTATCTCGGCAATATAGTCAAAACCAGTTCTTCCTTTTGCATCATCAAGGATAATCTCTGTAAGTACAATATCTGGTTTGCCATGCAAAAAAGATAATACTGCCGAATCATAATCCGTTGAAATTATAGACTCCCAACCGGCATCCTTCTTGAATTTATTTTTAATTACCCGAAGAAGAATTGGATCAGTATCGCATAGCAAAAACAGTATCGTTTTTGCGCTTGTGTTTGTCTCACTCATATTTTATAAATCAATTTCTATATAAGGAGAGCCTTCTTGTCTTACGGTATTATGAGACAAATCAAGAACTCGCATCCATGTTGGCGTTAACTTAAAAACACAATAATCTCCTTTTTTAATTCTAAAAATAGGAGCCCAGAAGTTGGGATCCTTTGTGGCGGCATCTGCAAAAGCATTAATAACCCATTCTTTTTTTTATTTCATTTTCGACAATGTTTGCAGTCCCATCAGCTTGTACAGACATCTGTAAAAACTGCCAAATAGAAAAACTGCATTGTGGGTTTGCAATGAGATTTTGAGCTTTAAAAGACATTCTGTAGGTTACAAAGTAAAAATTAAGCTCATCATCAATAACATAAATTACTGGCGCGACTGCTGGTTTATCATCGCGTGACGTAGCGATTTCCATAACAAAATTTTCTTTTAGGAAAGCAACCACGCTCTCTTTTATTTTCTCAGATGATTCGTTTCTTATTTTTTTATCCACTGTAGTTATTTTTAACGTGTTACACTAATCGTCGCGCCTTGCTCAGCGCTTGGTGCAGCTACTGTCACCCGTCCGTTGGCCGATTTTACTATTGTATATCCGGCTGTTCCTGTTGTTGCAGAGATTAATGGATCATGCGGGATTGCTGTGAGGTATTTTTCACTTGTAGTTAAGACTGATAGATCGATCAAGCTTGTACATGGTGCGGCCTGACAAACAGCTGTGGCGGTTGTTGTAATGGTTGAAGGAAGCGTGCCATTATTATCTATAGAATATTGATACACAGCATTTAATATTGTATTAACATCTGCCTTTCTTTGTGCGTTTCTTGTATCACCCAGTTGTTTATTGGGATTTATTGCAAGAATAACAATGCCAGCAAGGATAGCGATTGCAGCTACAACCAGTAGAATTTCGAGTAAAGTAAATCCATATTGCTTTTTTCTAGTTTTTGTATAGTGATTTATTTTTTTCATACTACTAATTATAGTAGCAAATGAATATTTTTTTTCAATCGAATTATTGTATAAGTTACATGGACTATTTCACACACATGCTATTTTGTTTTTATCCCTGTCGTAATAGTCACATCGAATGCACTTTGTGAGGCTGTTTGATTTGCGATAACGCTTGTGAATATTTGTTCCAACAATGTAGTTATTTTTTTCTGATAATCTTTTGATACTCTTTCCGTGAAGATAGCGGTAGTATCCCTTGAAGGGTCAGTCGTTACATTGCCGATCTCTATATTGGTGAAACCCGCTTCTGTAAGACTGTCTTTTGTGGAACTTGCTTGGCCTGCTAAACCAGATCCATTAAGTACTTGAATTTTGATATCTTCCATTTTTATTTTTTCTGCTGGCGTGGGGTTGGAAGCTCTGTCGGTCATAACAGTAGGTGTTAATGTAGTTGGAGCTTTTTTTAGTGGATTTTGTGGAGATCGCAAGAGCACAATGCCTAATACGGAAATGGCAAGTATCACTAGAATAATTGTTGTAACTACTACGATTAGTCGCTTGTTTTTTTGTGGTTTGGTACCTGTATCCTCAGAGAATTGTGAATTTGAAAACTCTGTAGGAGCGTTATTAATATTTGGCTGTGTATCCTCAGGTAGCGGATCGTACAGCGGTTTTGAGATGGGCGTATCGACAATTGGCTCTGTGGGTATTTGTAGAGACTCATCGATAGGGTTTTCTGCAGGTTTTTCCTCCCCAGCTGGTTGAGAGATATTCTCTTCAACAGATTTATCCGTTTGCTCTAGTGCCTCTTTTACGGCTTCGGTCACTGCTTCTTTGACTTCTTTCTTAATAACCTCGTCCATATGCTTTTGATCTTGTACATTATCCGCCACGACTTGAGATAATTCTGCCTCTTGATCTAATTTGGTTTTTTTTGTTGCCATACAATAATATATTACATTATTTACTAAAAATCACCAACTTCCTTCCAGGAAGTCACATTAATACTTGGATTAATGGTATCAATTGTAATTTTGACTTTTCTGACAACTGTTCCGACTGTGCCGGTTGAGGTAATAGTTCTACTGGTGCCACCAGTATTGGTAACAGTGTAGGTGCACGTTCCTTGCCCCAATGTCAAATTTCCGGTACCGGTGTAAGATGTGGAGTCTCTAATTTGCTGAAGCGCTTCATCACTGCAGGCATTGGCAAGAGACTTAGCCTGGTTGGATTGCTCAAGGGCAAAACTACCTTTGCTGTCACCCAATCCAAGCCAAAGCACTGCAACAGCTACTGCTACGCCAACAGCACCGATAATAAGAACGGATATAAGAACTATGTAGCCGCTTTGGCCTTTATCGCAATGTCGCTGTAGCATAATATGTTTTGCTAAAATTATACTCCTGCCTACCTTCGGGATTAACATGAGTCAATGTAAATTGAATCCGAATCGATCCGTGCGTGCCGGATCTGGAGAGGTTAGTAAAAGAAAGACCAGAAGCAACAACACGTGAGTTGGTAAGAGCAACGGCGCTTTCACGTATGACTCCGCCCGAAAGATCGTAGACAGAGGTGAAATTAACATTAGTAGCGTTTCGACCGGCTTGGGTGATGGTCTGCATTACCAAAGCGCCCTGCTGTTCAACTTCGGAAATTGTCTGATTCTTAACCCGTGACTGCATGAGAAGCGGCAAAAAAGCTGAGACCGAAAGTATCATCATGCCAACAATACTGACATATAATAGTAGTTCTATAAGGGTGAAGCCTTTATTTGCCTGTAAGTCAAACAAGCAATGAGAACCTTTAGGCTCGAATGAGTTGTCGGTAATAGGTTTTAAAATATTTTTCATAATGTATTAATTATGGCGAGAAGACTAAGAACTCATTAGCATCTCCAGCGCCAACACCGAAGGCACGGTCAAGAGTAGCGTCATATGCAATACCGCTTAAATTATCATTGCCCGGGGTATTTACTGACCCCAAAAGCACTGGTGTGGCGGGCGTGGTCACATCTATCACTTGAAATTCTAAACTGTTATCCGTAGTTGCTATATATACATATGTACCACCATTGCCAAGATTGAGGGCGATGTCACTCAGAGTGTCTGAAGTGCTGATAGAGCCAAGATTTACAGGAAGAAGCGGGTTAGAAACACTAATGTCATATAAAGTGGTTCCCTGACCAACAAAAAGAGTCGTTCCTGAAAAAGCGATTGTTGTGGCGTCTGTATTGCTTGACAAGTTCATCCCCGGACCAGAGAGAAAGGGAGCGCTCGGTGATGAAATATCGACAACTTGCACTTCTTGACTATTAGATCCAGATGCCGCATATGCATAATTTCCAGACACTACAACTTCGTATCCTACGGCGCCAAGATCTAATGTGCCAAGTTCTGCTGGTGAGGAGTGATTTGTAACATTCACAATAGAAAATTCAGCATTTGCAGAATTTGCTCGTACTACATAAGCCGTGTTACCAACCACATACACCCCATTTGCGTCAGCGTTGCCAGAAGCATTGTAGGATCCAACCACACTCGGTGATGAAGGACTAGAAATATCAATGATTTGGAGCTCTTGACTGTTGTCATTACTTGTTACATACGCATAATTTCCCGACACATAAATATTAGTTGGTGTACCGGTAATAGAAATAGTAGAGAGCGTTGAAGGAGCGCTTGGGTTGGTTACATCTATTACCACAAAGTTGTTAGATGCGTTGGATCGTACAAGGTATGCATAATTTCCCTGAACTTGTACCTTAACACCATCTTGATTTCCCGAAAGGTCAATGCTTGCTGCTTGAGTGGGACTTGCCCAGCTGCCAACAACTTTCATCCAATAAGTAAGCCGTGTAGCTAGTGATACCAATCCGCTCCGTTGCACATTCTGCTGCCAAGTTACGTTTGATGTTATTGACTTTCTGTTTGTGTCAACTGTTGAAATAGTAACAGTTCGGGTAAAAATATCTGTCGTATCTGATGAGCCAGAGAGATTCCATTGATTTCCGGTGGTGGTTAAGCCATATGTACCATCAGTCAGATTGGCAAAGTTGGCATCTCGGATATTTCGCACAGCTTCCAAACCTTCATCAGCCAGCATAGTCGCTCTAACTCTTTGTCCTGCCAGTTGAGTGCTTTGTTGTCCATATATCAATCCACCAATAAGTCCCGTAACCATCAGACCAAAGACTGAAACGGCGAGTAAAACCTCTACTAAACTAAACCCATGATTTTTCATTAATAATTCACCATTCCTTTCGAATTAATAGTAACTGCCCTTGAATCACTTTCCGATGAAAGATTAAGTGTGCCAGTTGTTTGCGGTAGTCCGGTAAATTTTGCAAAAAGTATCTCTGTTGTTCCTCCAACAGTAATACTTGCCGGCACATTAAATGTTTCGTCAAATGTCGTATCTCGAGTGGCGTAACTGGCACCTTTAAAAATCACTATACTACCGTTTTGGGCTTTGACTCCCCAGGTATTGTCGCCATCAGTTGCTTGAGATAATATTTCAGCCCGCCGCAGTGAATTAGCACTCACTTGAGCCGCAATATCCAAATCATTCTTGGAAAGCAACGTCCGATAAACCGGCAAAGATAATCCAGCCAATAAGCTAATTATTGCCACTGAAAGAAGCAATTCGAGAAGTGTAAACCCTTGTTCATTTGATAATTTCTTCAACATAATCATCTTTTACCCAACCATATAGACCATCCTCATAGGCTATTTTATACCACCCGCCTTCAAGCACAGTGTATTTAAATTGCTCGCCTGGTTGAACTTGTTTGATAATCTTTGCTGATATTGAGGGCTCTTTGCGGACATTAAGATAGCCAACATTTGTTGCCTTGATTTTCACCTTTAACTGAGCACTTGATGTTGCCGAGGTGGTAGTAGTTGGCTCCTCAATTCGCCTCACAACTGGTGCAGGGGAAGAATCGGCCGAATTTAAACTGCCCAACAAGCTATATAATGGCAATATAACTGCAAGTGCCACTGATACAACCCCCAACCAAACTATCACGAGTAAAATAGGCTCCAAGAGAACTGTAACGTTTTTAGCAGTATTTTCTGTTTTTCGCTCATACATCTCGCCAATTTTTATCAAAGATGAAGCTAAATTCCCCGACTGTTCAGCTGTAATGACCAGTTGTTGTATAGGTATTGGAATAAGATATTTACTATGCTTATACATTTCAAAACTTTTTTGAAAAGAGTTGCCTTCTTTTATTCGTTCATAAAGATGATTGTAAAAATTTTTATATTTACACAGCGTTGAGCTTTCAGTAAGGGACTGGAGAGAATCAAGCACCGGCAAACCAGCAGTGAGCAGATTCCCCAAAAGCGAACCAAACCGAGCCAATTCAACTTCTCGCAGTAAGCCAGATATTCCAGGCAAATGAAATAAAATTGTTTGGCCTAAAAAATTGGTTTTTTTGTATACAAAAACAAAAAACAACAATAGAAAACTTATAACAACAAATATTGGTATTACAATGGATCCATACTTCCCCAAAAAAGATCCAAAAGCAATTAACCAAACAGTTATTAAAGGTAATTTAGCATGTAGCGAAGCAAACACAGAAGCCAAGCGCGGCAATATAAACCATGTAATACCTAAACCAACAGCGATAGTTAAGGTAAAAACAAATCCCGGATACATCATAGCAGATGTTAACTTGGAGCGAAATTCTCGCTCTTTTTGTTCTTGTAAGGCTACAACCTTCAAATTCTCTGATAATCGACCCGACTGTTCTCCTATCCTGATTAAGGAAATTGTAGACTGTTGAAAAATAGTTGTTTTGTTGAGGGCGGTAGAGATCATTGATCCTGATTCAATATCGGAGCCAATCTCCACAATTATTTTTTTTAATCTCTTTGATCTTATCTCTTTTCCAATTGCAGCTAATGCAGTTTCGACCGGCATTCCAGAACCCAATAACACAGAAAGTTGTTCTATGAAGTACTGTCTTTCGTTTCCTATTTCGAAATTGACAAGAAAATTATATATCTTGGACTTCATACTTATAGAATTATGTCTTAGGTGGTAATGCTACCCGTAGAAGTTCATTTATTGTAGTAACTCCAGCATTGACCTTATCCAGACCATCTTCAAAAAGTGAACATGAACCACTTTTTCTTGCTAACGCCTGAATTTCTTGCGTTGAGGGATTTTTAAGAATCAAGTCTTGCATTTCTTCTTCAATCGGGATTAACTCATAGATTGCTGTTCTTCCTTTATATCCAGTATTACCACAATTATCACATCCCTTACCCTTATACAAAGAAATCGTGTTTTTTGGGAAAAAACGCTTAGAATTGGGTACTATTTTTTCCATTTCAGAAAGCGAAGCGGTGAAGCTGACTCTGCACTGGGTGCAAATTTTTCTGATAAGTCTCTGGGCGATTAATAACTCAAGAGATGAAGCCATCATAAATGGTTCAATCCCCATATCAAGTAATCGAGGAATTGCGGTGGCAGCGTCGTTGGCATGAAATGTAGAAAATAATAGATGCCCTGTGAGAGCGGCATTGACCGCAATTTCAGCAGTTTCCAAATCACGTATTTCCCCAACTAACATAATATCAGGATCCTGCCTGACAATTGAACGCAAACCCTTTGCGAAGGTTAAATCGGTTTGAGCATTGACTTGAATCTGGTTTATCCCTAAGATTTTGTATTCAACTGGGTCTTCAATGGTTGTGATGTTTACGCTGGAATTATTCAGTACCTTAATGAGAGAATAGAGAGTTGTACTTTTTCCTGAACCAGTCGGGCCCGTAACCAATATCATCCCAAATGGTTTTTTAGCAGCTTTAAGAAAAATTTCTTGGTTTTTTTGGGAAACACCAAGATCGGCAAAGGTAAAACCCTTAACATATTCTGCCAATAATCTAATAACTATAGTTTCCCCATCAAGCGTTGGTATCAGTGAAACACGCATATCAACAAATCCATCATCCTTGGGAAAACGAATTGCTCCATCTTGGGCAGCAAAATGTTCGTCGATTCGCATTCGTGCTTGAACTTTTATTCGATTGAGGATATTCTCATAAATTTCTTTGGGAATACGACCGGCCTCATGAAGCATGCCATCTATACGAAATCTTACAATCACCATGGTCGTCTGAGGTTCAAAATGAATATCAGAAGCTTTAAAGGTTAGCGCATCAGACACAATCTCTTCAATAATCTCAGGGGCGACTTTCGTTTGTGTTGCAATTATTGCAGCGAACCTGGTTTCAAGAGGCTTTCGATAATGAATAAATGTAGACTCAATTTGAGAATAAGTAGTGTAAGCAAATGAGATTTTTTTATTTGGGAAATATTGTTGGAGAGTGGTTTGAGTTTGAAGAGCACGCGATACATTGTCAGTGGCAATTATCGCATGAGTTTCATTCTCATCGAAAAGTACTAAGTGATTTTTGATAGCAAGCTCTTGGGGAATCCTTAGTACGTATTCACTAGAGGGAGGCTTTGCGGCTAAATCTGCATACGGAACTTTATAATATTCTGCTATCGCCTGTCCGAGAAGATTTTGGGTAATTACACCATGAACAAGGAGGTAGTCTTCAACAGATGTATGACCTGCTTTAGCAAAATTCTGTGCTTTTTTATTATCCTCATCAGAAATGTAGTTCCCCTTCAAAAGAATTTCTGCAATATCAGGTTTTTCACCATCCTTGCTGATATTGGCAGGAGAAGTTGTGGGAATTGGTTTTTTGTCAGTCATAGATAGATTTTCGCAACTATATCATAGTATTATTTACTCTCTATAATCAAACTTTTTATGAATCATACACTAACAATATAGCACAAATAAGCCATAAATTTCTAGATTCACGGAGGAAGCATGGCAGCCTCAAAATTATTATTTCAACAGCATATCTGGATACCCTTTTATACTGTCCCGATTGCCTGATTCAGTCTCTTCACTATGATAAAGTGAGACGGAGCTATACGGACACGGGGGTACCAATCTAAAGTTCGAAAGTTATTCCACTCTGCCCGCAGTCTTCATCAAATAACTCACATTGTTAAAATGATAAAATAAACTCAATGGACAGTAATCCTCGAGACCCGCTGCATGGCAAGACTCTGAAGGCGATTGTCGAGTATCTGGTCGATCACTATGGCTGGGAAGAGCTTGGCCGGCTCATAAAGATAAATTGTTTCCTGAAAGATCCGAGTATCGGATCAAGCTTCGCATTTCTCCGGAAGACTCAGTGGGCACGAGATAAAGTGGAGGGCTTATACATCGGCACGATCGAGGGGTTGGTAGAATAAAAATTAGCATGAAAACTATAGATGAATATATCAGCACTTTCCCAAGTGATGTCCAAAGTATTCTTCAAAAGATAAGACAGACTATACAAAAGGTGGCGCCTGATGCAGTTGAGTTAATTAGCTATCAGATGCCTACATTCAAGTTGAACGGCAAAAATCTTGTACATTTTGCAGCGTGGAAAAATCATATTGGATTTTATGCAACGCCATCAGGCAACGAGGCTTTTCAAAAAGATCTATCAGTATACAAGGGAGCAAAAGGTTCGGTACAATTTCCGATAGACAGACCGATTCCATATGATTTGATTGAAAAAATTGTGTTATTCCGAGTGAAGGATGGTATGCAAAAGGTGAAGAAATAAAAGTATATCAAAAAAATATGAACATGTTTAAGAAAGTTGCGGCCAAGTCAGTGGACGAGTATATCAATATGCTTGAGCCGGATAGACAAGCCATAATCAAGCGCCTACACGAATTTATTCAAAAGACGGCTCCAAGTCTCACTCCGCACTTTTCCTACAACATGCTCGGCTATGGAAGCTTCAAATACAAAAACAACAAAAAGGAAGTGCTTGACTGGCACACTGTAGGTCTTGCCAGTCAGAAAAATTATATAAGTCTGTATGTGTGTGCGCTCGAAGATGGCGAGTATATTGCTGAAAAATATAAAAGTAAACTGGGGCGAGTCAGGGTGGGCAAAAGCTGTATTCGATTCAAGTCAATAGAAGATCTGAATCTCGACGCGCTGGGAAAAGTCCTCAAGCTGGCTGAAAAATCGCCTGGACTCGTAAGCGCTACAGAAAAGCATTAGAGAAAACCTGGAGATATCCCCTCCTCCAATCTAGTTGGCAAAATCAAGTGTCAGCGTGCGTAAGGTTGACATCTGCTTCAATATTCCTTTAAAATGGACATTAAAGTATGAGTACCTTATCTGGTGAAGCTCCATCAACGAATTCATCCCCACTTCAGAGTAATATCAAGGCCTCAGATACTGCCGATAGTTCAAAAAAGGGAAATAAGGATAAGAAAAAAATCTTAATTACGGTGTCCCTGATTATTATCCTCTTAGGCACAATAATTGGGGTGTATCTCACACAATTTACCCAAATTTTTAGTCCAAAGGCAACGGCTCCAACTTGTAAACCAGCTGGGGAAAGATGTGGGTTTGGTGGGGGGGATAATCCTGGCACTCAGTGTTGTTCTGGGGTGTGTACTAATAATCAATGTGCGCCGGTCGTGGGTTGCCAGGAAGACGCCAAAATCTGCCCAGGTGGTGGCACAGTCGTGCGTGTTCCCCCATCTTGTGAATTTGCCGCCTGTCCTGGATCAGTATCTCCATCGCCGAATGCTTGCCCGAATGGACTTAAAGCGATTGGTGAACCGTGTGGTAGAAATGGTGGCAATGCGAGTGGTGTATGTTGTGCATCAGGCGCATGTAGTGGCACAAATGGTATATGTTGTAAGACAAATGGGACTGCATGTAATGGTAATGGCGGTGGTTGCTGTTCTGGATCGTGTAATAATGGTAGCTGTGGACCAGCAGTGACCCGATGTCAAGAAGATGCAAAGGTATGCCCAGGTGGTGGCACAGTTGTCCGCGTTCCTCCATCTTGTGAATTTGCCCCTTGCCCGACAGTTCCAGTCATAATCGCAACAAATACACCGATACCACCTCACGCGACGAGTACACCGACATCAACTCCCACGTCTACTCCTACATCAACGCCAACAGGTACACCGACATCAACTCCCACAGGAACTCCTCCAGCAGTTGATCCAACGGCTACTAATACGCCGACTAATACACCAACCGATGTCCCTGGTGCAAGTCCAACTGAGATTATCTTGGCTGAAAATGGAGCGACAAGTGCAGAGCAGTCTACATCTTCAAATCAAACAACATCTTCAAATCAGACCACAACAGCCGCGCCTACTGTGCCAGCTGCTGGATCATCTGCTGCTGCATGGTTTGTGGGTATATCTGGATTACTTCTCATAGGCCTCATGCTTTTCATATAAAGTAATTAGTCAGACTGCGGACAAACTACTTGAGTACGAATGTGTTGAGGTAATGCTTATCTCGTCTGAAATTGAGAATAAGGCGTAAGGAATAAAAAGAAGTCTTCGGTAAGTTATTTTTTTTGAGCACTTGACTCTACAGTATTTAATAGATATGCAGGGAGTGGAGTGAAATTTTGTACATTTGAATTATTTGGCTGTGGGGTGAATTTTACGACTTTAAATGTGAACTTTTTATCGATAAATCCAATATCTACGCGGTCTCCCTCATTGGCCTCTCCATCGATGATAAGTTGTGACAATGGATTCTCGATGAGCTTTTGTATAGTGCGCCTGAGCGGTCGTGCTCCAAAGACTGGATCAAATCCAGCTCGGACAATCTCATCAACGACATCAGTATTGCAAGAAAATCCAAGTTGTTGATCCTCAAGCAGCTTCTTGACACTAAGAAGCTGGAGCTGGACAATGCTTGTCATATGCTTAAGCTTAAGCGGCTCAAAGATGATGACTTCATCGAATCGATTGACAAGCTCTGGCCTGAAAAAGTTGTTCAGCTCATTCATTACCACATCATGCATCTTACTTTTGTCTACTTCTTTTTCTGGCTCTGTTTCTTCTTTGGCTTTTTTAGGAGCTTTGCTTTTTTGAAGAAGCTCTTTCTGAATTATCTCGGTGGCAATATTTGATGTGCAGATGATGACTGTGTTTTTGAATGATATGGTGTGGCCTTTATTGTCAGTCAGACGGCCGTCATCAAGGATCTGAAGTAGTATATTAAAAATATCCTTGTGAGCTTTTTCAATCTCATCAAAAAGAACGACGCTGTATGGCTTGCGTCGTACAGCTTCAGTCAGCTTGCCTCCCTCCTCATATCCCACGTATCCAGGTGGTGCGCCAAGCAGCTTTGCTACCTCGTGCTTTTGCATAAACTCAGTCATATCGAGTCTTATCATCGCGTCTTCGTGTCCAAACAGTATCTCAGCTAAGCTTTTGGCAAGCTCAGTCTTACCGACACCGGTTGGACCCAAGAATACAAAACTACCAATAGGTCTGCCTTTGGACTTAAGTCCAGCTCGACTTCGGCGTACGGCTGCCGCGACTGCTGATACTGCTTCTTCCTGATTGATAAGTCGTTCGTGGATAAGGTCTTCAAGATTGGACAATGTGTGAGTCTCTGACTCTGAGATCTTGTCGACTGGTATCCCTGTCCAGCGGGCAACAACTGAGCGGATTATGTCGCTGGTTATGGCATCTGTTGTCTGAGCTTTTTTCATCTCGTATTCTTTTTGCTTCTCATCGAGCTGCTTTTGTATCTCATCTATTTTTGGTTGTAAGATCTCGACTTTTACATCATCTTTTTGTTTTTTGGCTTCATCCAGCTCTTGTTTGAGCTGGCTAAGTCGTGTGCCGAGGGAGTTTAGCACCTCAGGCAAAGATATGAGTGGCAGTCGTACGGCCGCCGCCGCCTCATCAAGCAGGTCAACTGCCTTGTCTGGCAAGAATCTATCCCCGACATATCTTTTGGACAATGATACAGCCGCCTCGATCGCGCTTTGTGGAATACTCACCTTGTGGTACGCTTCGTATTTGTCCTTGATTGCCATAAGCATCTTGACTGTCTGCTCTTCAGTTGGCTCGGGTACTACAATGGGTTGAAATCGGCGCTCAAGGGCAGGGTCTTTCTCAATATATTTTCTATACTCGGTGAGAGTGGTGGCGCCAATCATCTGCAAGTGACCTCGGGAAAGTGCGGGCTTGAAAAAGTTGGAGGCATCAAGTGATCCTTCGCCGGACGATCCCGCACCGACAATATTGTGTAGCTCATCTATGAAAAGAATGATACTGCCCTCTTGCTTCTGTATTTCTTCAATGAGTCCCTTAATACGATTTTCAAAATCGCCTCGGTGCGAGGCTCCAGCTATGAGGCTCATGAGATCGAGCTGGAGAAGTCTTTTGTTGAGGAAAGTCTCGGGGACTTGCTTGGCGATAATCTTTTGTGCGAGGCCCTCGACAATCGCAGTCTTGCCGACACCCGCTTCTCCAATGAGGGCTGGATTATTCTTAGTTCGGCGCGACAAGATATGTATTGTACGTTCAATTACGTCAGATCTCTCGACAACTGGATCGAGCTTGCCTTCTCTTGCCTTTTGAGTCAGGTCAATTGTGTATTTTTCAAGAATGTTTTGAGCCTCTTCTGCATCCTCATCAATTCCTTTTTTTTTGCCTGTAATTTGTTGATTCAGATCTGCTTCTTTAAGTCCAAGTCGAGTGAGGATCTGAGCAGCTGCTCCCTCTTTTTCATTATAAGCGGAAAGCAGAATATGCTCCGGCGAGATAAACTCATACCCCAATTTGCGCGCCACAACAAGAGAATGATCAAGAATGCTTTTGATGCGGGGGGTCGCTGAAGGAGTATTGGATCCAGTGCCTTTTTTGTAAATTTTTGTCAGCTCATCCTCGATAGCTTGCGGCTGAATATTGACTGATACAAAAAGCTGGTAGATTTGCTTATCGGCAATAAGGCCATGCAATAAGTGCTCACTGTCTATGAAGTCGCTTTTCAACTCAATAGCTTTTTGTTGAGCGGCTTTAAATACACTGTTTGAGCGTTCGGTAAAATGCGTAAGTAGGTCAAGCTCAGCTGCTTTATTAATGCTTGCGGCTTGAGCTTGGTTTGAATTGGTCGGGGTCTGTGGCTGAGCCGCTTGAGGTACGCCTTGCTGCTGAGATTGTGTTGGTTGATTCGGGTTAGGCTGAATTTGAATAGGATTCTGAGCCTGTACAGCTCCATTTGACCCATTTGTACCATTGAGCGAGATTGGTGGAACTGAGCCATTGGTCGGCATGGGCACTGCTGTCCCATTTGTCCCGTTTGGGCCACTTGGCATAGTTGGTTGCATTGTGCCGTTCATTTGCTGCGCAGGCGGCATTCCATTGCTCTTGCTTTTTTTAATAAAATCAAATAGGGCCATACTCTCATTATTAGTTTATTTGACTCAGAAGTCAACTCAATCTCGCGTCTTACTTAGAAGGAGCCGCCCCAATTTCAAGAGCAGTAAATTCGCCTCTTTGAATGGGCGTAAGACGCGGTGGCTTAGCCCTATAATCAGTCGTAGTTGGAGTCGATAGACGGAAGTGGTAGCGATACATATTGATTGGGTGTGGTGTGATTGTAAGCGGCAGCTTACCACTTAGCTCGCTTTGTGGAATAAGACTTACGTAGAGTGTGTTCCCTGATATAGAGCGCGCTGCGTGATTCAGCTCAAATACCGCTCTATCTGCCTCAAAGGCGGTAAGTCTGAGCCGTGGTCTTATGATGGAATCTACAAACGTGTGCAGATTTGACTTATCGACTATCCATCCCTCTTTCTGCTTTGTATATGTAATTGGTAGATATTCATAATAAAGATATGGATAATTTGAGCCGTCTACAATGAGTTTGTTTTTATCGACGAGGATATTCCAACCACCCACATTTTGAGTCGCGGGTTCAGCATATGTCAATTGTCTGCCTTGTGACACAGTTGCTGCTATGGCGCTCTTATTGTAGAGGAAAAGTGTTGGTGAGATTCCACTGACATCACGTGGACATGTCCCTGGATTATCTTTCCTCCTTTGTATTTCAATCAGAACATTTTGTTCGTATTGAGTAAGTCCTGGCGGAAACACTATTTTATTTTTTGATGAAGTCCCCACAGTCGCACCATTTACAGTCCTTTGATTATTAACTGTGTCATCTCTACATGGTGGTGTATATATCGGTGAGCTTGGAGCTGGAGTAGGCGGAACTGTCGGGAGTGGTTCGATTCCTATTTTTCCGATCTGCTGAGAATCATCTCCAGACGTATCAGCACTGTCGCTATCTGCTGTTTGCTGTGCGAGATATGCTTTTGCGCCCAAGACATTGGTAATTACTTGTCGCTTTGCATGGGGTGGTGGAGTGTCAGATGATGCTGCGACAGATGCAACTATCGCGACTTTATATCCTGAGTCAAGCTGACCGGTGCCTCGAAATAAATAATACGGCGCAAGTTCCTCTTGAGCATCAACAGGAAGATCTTCTAAATAGACTATTGTCGATTCGGTTATTGTGACACTCTTGATATGACCCGCATTGTCTGGATAGGCTTTATCAAAACTTATGTCTTCTTCCCCAATCGGGAGTGTATAGAGATCTTTATATTTATTCTCGCGTAAAAGCTTTACTGCTGCTGAGTAGGATATTGGCTTTACTGCTTTGGGGTTGGTGTTTTTGATGAGCCTGATATTGGAGTCAATGGACGTGACTTGGCCTGTCTTGTCGTCAACTCCCACTGTCATCGTATTAAAATCTGAGCGCCTTATATATCCGTCTGCCTTGTCTGAGGTACTTACGATGTCGGGGTTTTTATTCAACGTCGAATTTACATAGGAGAAGGATAAACTCTGAAGCGGGACTGATTGCGGGATATTCAGAAGTCCAAGAATATTAAATATTGGGGCGCCCACTTCTCCCCAATCACGATGTGCCTCAAAGTAAGTAATTCCAGCTGTCTTCTTATTCTTATATTTTGCTGTGACGGAAAGTGTTGGGTCATTGGTAATCCGAGTCAGTAGCGTCCCCACTTGCTCAAATGTGGGTAAAGTATTTGTACTTTGCGCTTTTGGAAGAGCTATACCTTTTTCTGAATAATACATAAATGAGCCGTTTTTTTTATTAATAAGAAGTGAGGATTGTACTTTTCCTGCAATCGTGGCTTGCGCTAAAAATGTATCGCCTTTTTCGACAATCTTGTGCATTCCACCTATCCTATTTGCAAGTTGTACGAAATGCGACTTGTCATAATTCTGTTGCAGAGGGTATCGGAAGATGCGACTTGATGTTTGCTTGGTGAGTGAAGCTGGCGTCGACCAGGTGTCCACAGACACTTCGGGATATGTGGCAATTGGTTTAGTAGGCGTTGATTCGGCTTCATCTACTGATGCATTGTCTTCTGTTTGCTCAGTTTGATTGGGTTGTGGCGGCGTTTTATTTGATGACTTTTTACCGAGTGTAAAGACAACAGACAGTATGATGAGAATAAGAAGTAGGAAGACTCCGACTGCTATAGCGATGCTTAATTTTAGAGAGTCGGTAATATTGGGCATGCATATTAATATATACAATATGGCTGGTTGATGTCAAGATTGTCCGCCTTACTTTTTATCCTCTGTGAGTTTTTTGACAATTGCATCAAGTGCTGAGTCGTGAGTTGAGTCCGACTTGTCATTTTCAATTTCATTTTCATCTATCGCCTCCTCGGTCGTCATCTCTTTCTTTTTTTCCTCCGCGTGAGGGGTGGCTACATCAACAAACTCCTCACTTGCTGCTGCAAGCTGTTTTTTGATACTCTCCTCAGTCGTCAACTGATGCCCTACTTGGCGAGCTGCTTCAAGCTTGGCTTTCAGATAGGCCAATAGCTCATCTCCTTTGAAATTGTTGATAAGAAAGATTGGTAGAATTTGGGACACGTCAGCAAGGCCCGCTGTCTTATATGCGAGATTGTCAGACATAAGCTTATTGAGGGTATTGGTGAGGAATGCTACGTCTTTTTCTATCCATTCGGCTCGATTATGTATATCTGGGGTGGTTGGAATCTCTCCTTTCTCATAGTGGTTGACCCACATAGAGCGCACTGCTTCATAATCTTCAATTGCCACGGCTTTTGAAATGTCTATGAACTTATCTGGCCCCTCTTCACTTACGCCTTGAGTATCGGGCAAAATCATCCTAAGTGCTGAGAGTACATCGGATTGAGAGAGTCCATGTTCTTGGCCAATCAGTCCAATTGCAGTCATAATGTTTTCGCTGGGCTTTGCGAGTATTTGCTTAAGCTCTCCTGAGACTTTGTCGATATCAGCTCGGCTTACTCCCACTTCTCGCTCAGCCGTCGATTTTACTTTTTCTTTATCTGGATCTTGTGAGTGTTGGCTCAGTACTTCAAGGAGCTTTTTGATCTTATCCTCAGACACGTTGGTCTTGTGAAAGAGTGACTGGATAATCACATAATTTTGGGCCACACTTCGACCGATCGCGTTTATCTGATCTGAGGATAGTGAGATCTGAACAGGCGCTTTGTATGTAATGGTTGATAGAATTTTTTGGCTTTGAACCTCAGGAGACAGGCCAGACAAGAGATGGCTCGCTTCCATGTCGTTTTTATTCGCTCGAGCTTCGAGTTCTGATCTTATGCTCGTATACTTCACGCGCTCTGTCGTCGTCTCAGCTTTCATCGGATCTTTCAGGTTCTGGAAGTTGACAGCATATGCGTTACTTGCGCTTTGGTCTGTCTCGACTCGGGCAATATCCTGTATTGATCGTGCACTGAAATTTAAGGTAGAGGCGATATCACTTGTCGTTGCTTTTTTAATGTCCTCCATGTTCTCAAAACGCACAGTCGATGTAGTTTGCTTATCTTTTGAGAGTGTGCGGGCTGTGGGAGTCGTCCACGTCAATGCGCTGGGTGAGAGTGGCTGTTGGGGCGATTTGTCTGATCTAAATGAGCCATTTATGGCAAGTAGGATGTTTTTGATTGCGTCAAGTACTCCATTGCCATGATCTCTGATTCGTCGAAGTAACCACCACGGAAAAATTATTACACCCCAAAGCATGATGAGCGTAATCACATATTCGACAAAAGTATCTACATTATTGGCGTTATTTAGGGCAGATAATACTTGTCCTGGGCCGCCTATTATGATATTGATTGCTGTTGGGAATACGTACCCCTTCACCGTACCAGTTTGCGAAAAGTCAAAAATAAAGGGAATGCCGAATTTCCAAAGGAATGCTGTCCCTGCCAAAAATAAAGCGACTAATGGTCCATAGAAAAGCCATTGAAAAAATACTTCAATCCAGATTACAGCAATTCCGCGAAGTATACGAAATGGAAGTAAAAGGCCTAAAAATGGTGAGACAAAAAGCAGAAACCACAATAAGATCTTCCGAGCAAGAAGCATTGAGGCCAATGTGTAATAGGATATGTTTGTGGCTTTGATTAAAAACGTCTCCATCTTTATTGACTCTACCATTCGGATATTAAGATCCCGACATCCCTGAAATTTGGTGTAATTGTCGGCACCACCCGCTCCTCCAAAAAATATATTAAGTAGATTTTTTGCGCTTAAGGAATCGGCAAAAAGACGCATAAGAAGCTCCGATAGCTGAATTAATATTAAGACGATAGTTGCCGAAAATACGATATACAAAAGCACACCGCCAATTCTTAGGCCAGTTGACCATAAGTTCACACCAATATTAAAATTAGCTCGCTGTCCGATTATAATCCCAATACCCATAAGAGCCACGACAAGAATGATGAGTATGAATGCGATATTGCGCATATTCGCCCAAATCTGTTTAAGTAGAATACTGTTGTCTATGGCATTGCTTGTTAGTGTCCAGTTCAAAAATTGTCGACCACGTTCGGAGGATTTACCAAGGGCTGTGATATCTGGGTCCTCGATCCAAAAATGTGATTTGACTGGGTCGCTCTGAAATTCAGTAATCGAGGATGCGCATTTTTCTCCCCTTGATTTATACAAAGCGTCAAGGCTCTTTGGACAGCCTGCATTCTTACTACATTGCTGATACTGCTCCACTGGTGCCGCTGTCGAAACTGGAGCGCTTGTCGTCACTCCTGTTGCCGCTGCCACCTGCGGTGCTCCGCACTTGCCGGCCGTGCATACTTTTGAGCAACAGTTGCCACCTGGTTGGACGCAATTCTGGCCATCTGCTTTACACGTTGGGGCTGTAGAAGGTGTTACTGGAGCGGGGAAAAAATTTTGAGGAGCAGCAACGAATGGTTGTTGAATTGGCGGCGGCTCAACTGGCTCATTATTTGTGTCGCCAATAGTGGTTCCACTTGTGTCTGATTGAGCAAAAATACTTTGAGGATTAAAGAAAAAAACACCGACAGCAAGTAGAAGGGCTAAATACAAAAACAGTCGAAATGATTTCATTTGAGTCAGTAAATGGTATATTTATATATAAAATACAGTATAGTATTTATACAGTAAATTTGCTGGAATATGCAAATTTACACATATTATTTACGGCGATTAATATAAAAAATATATGAATAAAATAAAGGTGCAAACATTTTTCTTGGTACTTATTGGTCTTTTTTTATTTTTGTCCGCGGGTCGTACTGCACCCGCTTTTGCCCAGCAGACGGTGACATGTGATGCGTGTGGGTATTGCAAAGAGTCAAAGGGTGTAAAATTGCAAATTCCTCAAAATTGGGAGCAATGCAGAAAGTGCCTTTATCCATCAATTGGAGAATCAAGTCCGGAAAGCAATAAGACAATTGAGATAGATGCTACAACAAAAATCCCCCCGGCTCCTCGTGTTGGCCGCTATTTTACGATGATTGGGTGTATCAAGACTGATGTAGGTGGATTTACAGGAGGTGGAGCTGCTTTGAGTCTTGTGCAGCCTTTATTAAACCTGATATTTGGGACTGTTGGGATAATATCGACATTTTACATCTTCTACGCGTCCTTTATACTCATCACATCTCAAGATAGAGCTGAGCGGGTAGATTACGGCAAAAGACTACTTCAATCTGCGATCATTGGTCTTATTTTTACTTTGTCGGCCGTATTCATACTCAATCTTATTGCCAATCAAGTGCTAAAAATACCAGGCTTTTCAAGTTAAAGGTGAAAAGAAGCATTTAGAGATCTTCCATAAGTATTTTAAGGCGGCGCAGTGTATTTATATTGCGCACTGTCATTTTCTTATATAGATCTGTCCCCACGATTTTCAGCATACCGCTTTTCGTCACATTCTTGCGATCTATATTCCAAAGTAGCGTGCCCTTCACATACTGCACCGACTCGATTTCTGGCTTTATTACAATCTTTTTCACAATATCAGGGTTATCAATTTCTTCCCACAAAAACATCACATCTGTCTTCATATTCGCATCATTGGTCCAGGACTTGGGGACAATTTTGTCGATCTCCTGAATACTTGGTAAGTCGCGCACCACAACATGCACTCTGAAGCCGAAATACTTCTCAATCCCCGCCTCAATTGCGTCGACGATATCGGGTACTGAATCGTTATTTGTCTTAAAGATTACATTGCCCGAGTTGATATAGGTCGTGACACTTGTAAATCCAAGCGATTCGAAGGTAGTCTTTAGTCTAAGCATCTCAACTTTCCGATTCCCCCCGACATTAATTCCGCGAAGTAGCGCTACATAGATCATATGCGTATAGTGTAGCAATTAGGTGTGGATCAAAGAGTGCGCCTTACTTTCTTTTTATCCTGCTCCACAAAGAAATTGTAGTACAGGACTGGGACAAAGAAAAGCTTGATAAGTCCTGAAAATAATAGTCCGGCGATGATAGCTCCACCCAATCCTCGCCAGAATGGGTCGGCAATGGTAATAGGTAGAAGTCCCACGATTGTGGCGAATGATGTAAGAAGTACTGGCTCGAGTCGATTTGCCGCGGCATCGGTGATTGCATCGCGAAGGGATAATCCATGCGCTCTGTTCTCATTGATTTTTTCAATGACAACAATCGCGTGTGTGACCACTATTCCAAAAAGTGCAAGAATACCAATGAGTGCAGCAAATGAGAGCGGCGTATGAGTGAGTGCGAAGATATAGAATACACTTGCCGTTGATATGGGAATGAGCATCATAGAAATAAGTGCCTGGCGGAAAGATCCAAACTCAAGCACCATAGTAATCATAATAAGAAGAAATGATAGTACCATTGCCATAAGTATTGACTGCACAGACTTTTGATTCTCCTCATTTGCGCCACCAGTAGCGTAGCTATAGCCAGACTGTAGGTTAAGCGACTTTACATATTTAATAAGGCTTGCATTTGCATCTGCCGCTGATGTGCCTTTGGCGGCTGTTGCGGATACTGAAATAGTGCGTTTTTGGTCCTCTCGAGTGATGGCTGTTGGATTAGCCTCAACTCGAAGCTTACCAAGCGATAGGAGTGGTACTGCCCCACTTTGTGTTGGGATCTGTATATTTGAAAGCGCTTCAAGAGATTGATCATCATACGCATTGGTACGAAGTACAATGTCTCGCTCAACATCGCCAAACTGTACGGTATCAAGTACAAATCCACTGGCATATGTTCGAAGCCAAAGCCCTATCTGATTTATAGTAATTCCCTCTGAGGCGAGCTTTGTCTTGTCGGGTTCAAATACTACTTTGCTTGTACCCTGCTTGAGCGATTTGTCAACATTCGTGAGGCCTTTTTGCTTTTTTAAGTAGCTAACCACCTGACCAGCATATGAGTCAAGTACGCCAAGGTCACGGCCGATAAGCTTGATCTGTACATCGCTACCTGCTGGTGGTCCACCTGAGAGCTCAACAACGGAGAATACGCCCTGGCTGTAATTTTTGTATTTTGTGCGAAGTTCTTCAGCAAAATCAAGAGAGCTAAATTTTCGCACACCTTCTTTGGGAAGATGGACTGTATAGAGGATTGCGTCTGGATCTGGAGTTCGATCGCCATCTCCACCGATTGATTGTCCAATCTCCGCAACTATGTATTCGATCTTTTTGTCACGACGAAGCTTGCCGAGAAATCGCAACATCTCATCTTCAACTACCTGGGCTCGTGTTCCGGCTGGCATATCTATACCAACATACATAAGATCTGCTTCTTGCTTGGGGAAGAATTCATTTTTGACAAGTCCAAGTGGTACAAGAAGGTATGCAATCACCGTAAAGATTGCAATTGCGACAATCACGCGAGTGCGAGCCTTAGATGATCTCAGAATCCGATCTATTACCAGGCGATATCGGCGACTCACAACTTCGATATTGATGACTCCACGATCTACATACGAACGCGCGCGCCCCATGAACTTCTCAAACTTTTTGTTGGAGTCTATAGTCTGCTTGTATTTTTGGGCAATCTCACGGCGTATGTAGTAGGTAACAAAAAGTAAAAGACTTGATGCGATGACGGCAAAAGGAAGAACAATATTCTTGGGAAGGAAGAGGACGAGGCATGATATATAGGCAAGTATGGCAAGTACGCCCAGTAATATTTTTACCCGTCGTGGAAACTGAGGTTCCAAAAACATAATCATAAGAGGCATGGTGATAAAGACGGCAATAGTCGTTGACGAAAGCATCGTCGTTGTGACGACGATGGGGATTGACTTGATGAATTCACCGATGATGCCGGTTGATAAGAGTAGCGGTACGAAGGCCCAAATTGTCGTGATTGTTGTTGACCACAGAGGGACTATGAAGTCGCGCCAGACGACGACGCCTGTCTCATATGGGGTGAAATTGCCTGTTCGGTGGTACCTCGTCATGGCGGCAACGGTGACGATTGTGTCATCAATCAAAAGTCCTAAAGATAGTAAGAATGAGAATGTTGTCAGAAAATTAAGCGTCAGGCCAAGTGCGTTGATGATGGCAAAAGATGCAAGAAAAGTAAGGGGTACAGTGATCGATGCTATGATAGCTTGCCTGAGACCCAAGAAAACAAATAAAAGAATGAATACAAGGATGACTGTGGTTTGAAAATCTCCAAAAAGCTCAGCAAACTGAGTCGTGATCTCATCTGCTGTATTGAGGACTGTGGTCACCTCAAACTGTCCGTGGTATTGAGCTAAGGTTTTGTCGACTGTGGTCCTGGCATCTTTATATGAAGCGTCGATATTGGACCCTTTCTTCTTATAGACAAAAAATTGTACTGTACGAGTAGGATTGTGGCCTGAGCGCGCGATATAGGTGTCTTGTTGGCCACTTTTATTTCTCTCGACTATTTGGGCAATATCTCCAAGCCGGACTGTGGTGTCTTTGACTTGAATGTTGAGATTTCTGATATCCTCGACAGAGTTGATATCTCGATTTATGGTGAGTGCAAATGAAGAATCGCTTGAGGATATGTTGCCGGCCGGATATGAGTTGACTGCGCCTTGTACTAATTGTGCCACAGTAGTCGGATTGATATTTAGCTCGTGTATTTTCTCAGTATCTATAATGACCTCAATGTCTTGTGCGTCCAGTCCCGATGTCACAACCCGATCGACCTTAGAGGTATCCTCAAGCGTGTCTTTTAAGATGTCTGAAAATCGCATAAGTGAGGCGATATCGCGACGTGTTGTGACGGCAAACGTCCAGACGGGCTGATCTTCAAAATCCACACTGCGAACACGTGGCGTGGTCGCATCTTCGGGCAGATCTGACACGGTATCCACTGCTGCCTGCACGTCGGATCTGGCTTTATCAGTATTTACGGTCGAGAGGAACTGCAGACTTAATGACGAGTTGCCATTTTGAGATGTTGAGGCAAGGGTGTCAATTCCATCAACGCTTGATACAGCACGTTCAAGAGGATCAGTGAGGAGCGACTCTACATCCTCAGGATTTGCTCCAGGAAGCGAAGTGTTGACAACCACAATCGGGATCTTGATCTCAGGATTAAGTCTACGCGGTATTGTGATAAGCGCATAGATACCCACCATAACAATTGAGATCGTAAGGAGAATTGGAAGCCTTATATTGCGAAGATATTTGGCATGCCAAGATTTAAGAAGTTTGGGGTCAAACTTCATGGTGCTTAAATAGGAGGATTTCGGGTCTTTCATGGGAGTTTTATTTAGCGATTGACAATGACTGCGTCTCCTTCGATGACGGTACGATTCAGAATGACCATATCTTTATTTTTAAGCCCACGGGTGACCTCGACATAATTTCCATATACAGGTCCGAGTTCTACTTTGCGGCTGGACGCTTTATTGCCCTGGACGACAAAGATGTAATTTTGACTTTTGGTCTGATAGATGGCATCTATCGGCACATACGGTGTGAGTGAGGCGCTATCAACATACCCTATTGGAAGATCAATCCTTATGTATCCTTTTTCCGTGACAGCTGCGATGTAATTATCAGGTATATTGAAATATACGCCATATAGTGTACCTTGTACAGCATCTTGTGTAACGTATGCAGGATAGCTTGTGAAGCTTACTTTGTCGTCTATATGAATAGTACTTTGCTCAAGTTTAGAGACTTTTCGGGCTACATCGGCCGATACGTAAGCGACTGCCGTGATTGGATCTGATTCTTCTTCCTGGCTGAGAATCATGAGTTCGTCACCTGGTGAGACAGCAGTGCCTTCCTTGACAAACACTCGTTGCACACTTCCCGCAAATGGTGCTGCTGGGTGAAACATCGCCTCATTTACCTGCGCTATCTGCACCTGAATTCGACTTACTTCACGGTTGAGACTTAGCATTTTTTCCTGAAGGTCAAGTTGTTTGAGCACTGTGTTTTTTTGAATATCTGAGAGATTGGCTGGGGCCTTGTCGCCCGATGCCTGATATTCAGCGGAGCGAAGTGCTTGCCGCGCGGCATTATTGGAGGCTACAAATTGTTGTTTTTGGCGCTTTGCAGCTTGAGCAGCGTCATCATCAATGGCTGTGGCGATATCTTCATCGAGCGCTTTGATAATGTCATCATTAAGTGCGATGAGGTCTTTGGTCTCCCCTATTGATTTGTCGGTGATTGAGCGAAGATCGTCAGCATTTACATCTGTCTTGTCAGCTGCCTCTCGTTGTTTTTGGATAATGTCTTTTTGGAGCTGGTAGGTGTCCACGGCACTATTGTATTGAGTCTGGGCAAGTTGCCTTTGAAGGCTTGGTGCGCTTCCTCCTTGATAGTTGGACGCGAGCGAAATAAGCACTTCGCCTTTTGCAAACTTCTCTCCCACGGGCTTATATATGGCTTGTACGACACCACTTGTGAGTGCCGTGATATGAATCACACCTGATTTTTCGATCTGAGCTTGTACAGAAAGGCGCGGCGCACTTCCAATCTGATACACATTGACGTGTTTGGCTGGTGTAGCTTGTTGCGCTGCTTCTTTTTTAGGGAGAAAATTGAGTATGTTGCTTAGTACAATAAGTATGACAACAAGTCCAAGTATCACAAAAAAGCTTTCAAATGGACGCTTGTTAAGATGAGTCAGCAAATATGCCTTAGTCTTTTGTCCGCGACCTTTAAGTTTTTTTAGAAAACGTCCTATATTTTTCTTCATAAGGCCTCAAAGTATACCGTATTGAGGCTTTTTTTTCAATAAGAGAGAGCTTTGTTTCTATCATTGGCTGTATCTTTCAACTTATCCCCGATCAGATTCGATGATGATACAATTATCAATGTGAATGAGTTTGTAAGCCAGTACGGATATTTGGGGGTATTTATATTTTCAGTGATTGATCATTCAGGATCTCCTTTTGGACTTCTGCTTGGTATAGGACTTGTCACGACAGGCCAATTGCAGCTTTTACCCACACTAATTGTGGCTACAGCTGGGGGTATTACGTCCGACATCATCCTCTACGTGATAGGATTTTTCGGTGGAAACAAAGCTGTTCGGTGGTTTCATATGCATAGTGCAAAAATTGGTTCAGCTATAGATCGCGGAGAGAGATTTCTTAAAAAACATGGGTTGATGTTTCTAATTTGGGGAAGATTTATCCCAGTCGTGGGCAAATATGTTGCTCTGATTTATGGGACGATTAAATATAAGCTGGGTACATTTCTTGTCTTTACGACGTTGAGCGCTATTCTTATAACAATTGCATATGGCCTTCCAGCATACTATTTTGGTCGCGCAGCCAACGACTTTCTTCACAATCAGTTTTTTACGTTCGCGCTTGTATGTATATTTCTCATAGGCCAGATAGTGGGTGCCGGCATTTGGGTTAATTGGAAAAAGAGCCCAAAAAAGAAGAATTTAAAGTTAATTCAGAAAGCGCTTTTGACACGAGATGATAAGCACCTTATTCTTCTTCGAAGTTCAGACTCACATCACTATCCAGATCATTGGGATTTTCCAGGCGGCAAATTGGAGAAAAATGAGGACCCGATTAAAGGGATTCAACGAGAGATTTTGGAAGAGACAGGTTTTCAGGTACATGTAACCCGTGTTGTGGATATTGTGGAGATTGATATTGAGCAAAAAGGAAGATCTACCCACAGGTTCACGATATATGAGGCAGAAATAGCGAGTGGCAAGATACTGATAAGCCACGAACACTCAGCATATAAATGGGCGACACGCGACGAAATTCTACGACTAAAAACAGAGCCTTTTATAAAGGCTTACTTTGAAAGACAAATAAAATAAATCTTTTATTTCACCTTATTCCCTTTTTTCCACAAGAGCCGTGCGAGCGCGATAAGTACTGCGACAACTGCAGCCCACGTGATAAGAGAAAGGACTAAATGAATTATTGGAACAGCTCCGCCGACTGCGCCTATCATAGATCCCTCGCCATATCCTCGGCCGATACCGCGACCAGCTTTCATCATTCCACCAAGTAACATAAGCATATATCACCTCCTCTCTGATTGTTCGTATATAAATATATATATAGTGAGATAGATAAATTCAAGACTTGAACTTGTCAAAAAAAAGCTTAATAGACTGCCAGTAGAGATAGCCTGCGCGGACACGCGGTAAGGTGAAGAGACGATCATGATTGAGATACACACCAGGTTTTGTAGAAACAGCTGCTTCAAAAGAAGCTTCCTTTACCATTTCCTCAACTGCTGGATTGTAGAATCCGCCTGGATATGCAAAAGTGGTAACCTTTATACCGAACATATCCTCAAGCGCTTTCTTGCTATCCACGATTTGATGTCGTGCCACATCAGGTTTTATGTTGGTAAGGTCTAGGTGGCTTAATGTATGATCCCCAACCTCAATAAGCCCACTGCCGATCATCTCGCGAATTTCGCGCTCACTCATGAATCCCTGGTGACCGATAAAGTTCGCGATAATATAAATTGTGCCACGCATACGATACTTCTTGAGAAGTGGATAGGCGTTGATATAAAAATCTTCATAGCCATCATCGAAGGTGAGGATGATGCTGTGATCGGATATTTTTTCTTTACCTTTCAAGATACGTGGGACATCGCTTACGAAATACGAGGAATAGCTGGCCTCATGCATCTCACGGAGCTGGTTTTCAAATATCAATGGATTGATATTAAGCTTTATTCGTGTTTTATCGCCGGGATCTGCCACATTTTCTACATAATGATAGGTAATAATTGGGAGCTTGATGTTTGTCGGGAGGTGTGGTTTGTCGGTTCGTTTATTCTTCTGAGCATTATGTATCTTTATCTCTCTTTTTCGCATAATTGCCTCTTGCCTGGCATTATATAGCCGTGATGTAAGTATGATAAGTATCCCCACACTTACTCCAGCAAGCGCTGCGACAAGAAAGCTTTTTTTCATACTATATAGGTATTCTAATAGATCGAGTACAGCAAATCATACTTTGAGTATCAAAAATAATTGCTATAATCAGAGCAATTAGTAGTTTCATATATGTGATATGAAAGGATTTATTGAATTTATCCGCGCACAGGGAGTGATCGGGCTTGCTGTCGGATTCATTCTCGGTGGTTCAATATCAAAGGTCGTGACCTCTTTGGTCACTGACATTATCAATCCAATAATCGGTATTGCGCTAGGTAAGGCCGGCGGTTTGCGCGCTGCATATCTTCAGGTTGGGCCGGTGCGGCTGATGTGGGGTAGTTTTCTCTCGACAACAATCGACTTTCTCGTGATTGCATTTGTTGTATATTTTGGCGTTAAGCTGCTTAAGCTTGATCAGATAGATAAGAAAAATAAATAATGTAGTTGGGAGACTAACATTTACTTTGAATAAGTAGACTTGAGATCTTAGAAATACTCTGCTCCTTATTTTTTTTTGATCTTCAACTTTACGAGTCGTGATATGACTCGCTATCTGCCCAGCAATAATCCAGAATATGAGTTCCTCAGAGATTGAAAAAACATTGGTCTGAGCATGGATGATGTAAGCCACAAAAGCAGCAAAAAGGAATATGCTTATTTCTCGGTCGCGTGCAAATCGCCACACAATACGCCCTATGATGCCAATATATACGAGTAGACCGATGATTCCAGTGGTCACGAGTATCTCAAGAAGTTGGGAATGTGCCTTGTCGATATAACGATCATGCTGAAGTTTGATCGGCCAAGGAGTCTGGTCAAATGCATAATCGAAGTTCGACCATCCCCAACCAGTCAAAGGCCTCGCGGTTGAAGCAAGTAGCGCTCGGGCTACAATACGATTTCTGGACTCAGGGTTGAAAGATGACCTCGTTGATTCTTTAATAAAAAATCCGCAAGCTGCAAGTACGGCGAGGACGATGAGTACAAAAAATATTTTTTTGTGTGATATGCCTCGGTGTCCCAAGATGATTGTAAGCCCGACAACACTAAGACCTACAAGACCGCCTACTGAAAATGTAAGCCCAAGCGCTATGCTCACCAAGCAAAAGCCAGTCGTCCACATGGCTTTTTGCCAGTGTGCGCTTGAGATTCGTATACGCCAGAGCACAAAGGGAGCTGTCACGGCCAGATAGCCTGCCAGAAAATTAGCATGTCCGAATGAGCCGATAAGCGGAAGATGATTAGTTATTAAACCTGCAATTAGGGCGAAGACTGCATTACCAATACATCCTATCGCAAATACTGTGACTATTGGTTTTTGCCAAGTAGCCCGCCAAAATAGACTGAGAAAGAAAAATAGTCCTACAAGATGCAGTAGATTGAAGAGGCCATCATTGCGATAGTAATTGCCCCAGAAACTTTTAATGGGGTCAATACCAACTAGTGCAGTGAATGTGGCGATAAGAAAAAATATCAATACACTCATAATAAGTGGTGAGTCTTCCTTGTGCGGGTTTAGGTGAGGAATACCAAAGACGACTCCTGTAAGAAGCAGGATCTCAATCCATCGGTGTACAAACCACACTCGTGGCAACTCAAATGGATATATATACCAAGGCCAGATGATAAATTGAGAAAGCATAAGGCCGACAATGAATACAATTAGAAGTGGTGAAATCCGCTTGACAGACATATATAAGTATATCTATATTGATATCTATATCATACATTATGGATATCCACTCGGGCCTTAAATTAAGACTTCTTAGATTACGCGCAAGCTGGGGCCAACTATCGGGAAGTAAGAAGATCACACTCGCTCTTATGGTGCTTGTACTTCTTGTATTTCCTTCAGCCTATCTATTATCTATGAACGGAGTGAATCTATACGGCCGAGCAAGCGAGCCAATTGCCTATCCGAATCCAGCTACCCCCATACCCTCAGAATATTCTCTTCAAAAGAGTGAAAATGAGATAAACACAGGGATTCATGGACCAGGTTCTCCAAGTGGAGACGGTTATGGAATCTATGTGCTTCTTAAGAAGAATGGAGAGGTTGTTAAAGATCAGGCTGATTTTGAATATATCTGGTCAATTGATAATTCATTGATTGCGCGTTTATATACTTTCAGTGCTTGTATTGAGGGTATTCAAGAGCCATGTCCACTAGCTCATGCAAATATAATAGCAAGTCATGAAGGAGATACAAATATCATTGTTTTTGTGAGAAACAAACAGACAGGAAATAATGTGATTTCCACAGTTTTCCAACTCCATGTTAGATCAAATACCACTTCCACACCAACACCCCGAGTGACAATTCCCGTTCCAACATTTACCCCAACACCAGTCTGTCATACTGGTGTGAAACAATTGAAAGTGCGAGTGCAATGTGGAAATTCAAAGTATCGACATGGTAGTGTAATCTGCTGGGATAATTCAAGGTTTGAGATTGGGTCAAATACTGCCTGCTATACAAGCGATCAGATAAAAGCATGGGCCAATAATAAATGTGCAAATAGAAGATATTGTGAGCCTGTACCGACACTTCCTCCATTTCCAACAGTAACTCCAACCCCCCGTATTCCGACCCCTACGCCGACGAGAATTCCAACGCCTTCACCAACTAAAATCCCAACCCCTACACCCACATTTACTCCATTTTAGAAAAACATCTTTAGAAGATAAAAAATAGTACACTTATTTCATGCACAGGCTTCACACCCCATGGGAGCATTTAAGTAACAAAAAGAAATTCACCCTTTTCTCTCTTTTACTATTTGTTGTTATCTTGCCAGTTACCTATTTGTTGTCAGCAAACAAAGTCATCTGGCAGCCAAAGGCAGGAGGTGAGGGTTCAGACTACACAGGCATTACTCCAACGCCTGATTTGTCATATTCCATAGAGCAGCTTCCGGTATCATCAATGGTACTTAGTAGAGACGAGGTTAAAGATATAGCAGTTGATGTGAAAAAAGATGGGAATCTTATAACCGGATCAGATGAATATATCTATGAATGGACAGTGGAGAATCCGACGATTGTGGGAATAGGGCTTCAAAGGGGTTGTAGTGAAGTTGATCTTTATTGCTCGCAACATAAAAGAGTCATTTGGGGCATTGCAGAGGGTACGACGCAAGTTCGCGTGAGTGTCTATAAAGGGGAAGTAGGAGCAATAGTAGCGTCCGCTGTATATCAGGTGACAGTCACGTCAACATTTGTCGGTCCACCAACCCCGACCACCAATCCAACTCAGCATGGCCTCATACTTGAAAAATATCCTCCCGCTCATGTAAAGGAAATAGTATTTGCCGAGGGTAAGCTGGACTATCAATATCTTATCTACGTAATCTTGAAAAATGATGGAGCTGTGATGGTAAATCAAAAAGATTATGCATATTCTTGGAGCATTGATGATGCATCAATTGCTCAGATTTATCCATCCACTCTGTGTCATTTTGGTATTGTGCCACCGTGCCCGCCTAGTACCCTCAAAGTAAAAAGTATCAAGCCAGGTACTACCACTTTGCATCTTCAGATTAAGCATACTCCATCAGGCCAGATTAAATTCGATGAAACATGGAAGATAATTGTGGCAGGTAAAGTACCTATTCCGACTATAAGTATCAACGATAAATATTCAGTTGTTCAATTGCCAAGCGTGGCATTTGCAATGCCAGTGAGTATAGCAGGACAGTCGGGCTCTATTACAGCATCGCTTCATCGCAACGGAAAGGTAGCCGGAGATCTGAATAATTTTCTATATACGTGGACTATCGCCGATCCAACAATAGCTCAGATTGTGCCAAATACCGATAAACTAAAAATCGTGGCGACTAAAATCGGATCGAGTACAATCAAAGTATCTGTAAGACAAAAATCAACAAATAAAGAGGTGGTCGCGGCGACATACTTCATTCGGGTTTTTGGTGTGTCCCCTACTTCGTCGACTCCCTTAGTCGCTACTCGGCAGGTCTTAAGCCCGACTGTCGGACTACAGGTATCACATGAAAATGGGGTAGTTCCTACAGGTCAAGCTTCCAAAGCAGTGCAGTCAAATGGCACAAGTCGTCCTACTACTATAGCTAAACATGATTGGTTTGCCAACCTTTTTGGTTGGTTTTTCAACCTCTTTAAGTAACGTTTTCTTTTTCTCAAGAACTTTAATTGAGGCTTTGAGCTGCTATAATATTGACTATCTTTAAAAGCCGGGGTCGGTCCCGCTGAATAAGCGGGATAAACTCCATGGAAAAAAGAATGGTAGATTTACCCCGTAAAATTGTAGGGCGAGTGGCGGAATGGCAGACGCGCAGGATTTAGGATCCTGTGCCCGCAAGGGCGTGGAGGTTCAACTCCTCTCTCGCCCACAATTTTATACGGGGCGTGGAGGTTTCCCGTCAGTAGACGGGACTAACTGACAATAGTACTCGTAGTTGCTCGTAAACTGTCAGTTGAGCAACTCCTCTCCCCGGCACTAGACTTACGGACACACTAACTCGTTTTCCTCGTTTACATCACATGATGTGAATCCGGCTTCAATACTGCCAATTGGCCCAAAGTCAAGTCGGGTAACTCTAACGACATTATGGGTATCTCGATCAACGGATACAATCATAGCTTCTCGATGCAGTGCTTGGTTGCCAGAATTAGATCTAAGTCCTGCTGCACCAATTGAACCGTCTGTAATCTCGATAGTTTGAGATCTGGTCGTTGAACTGAAACGATGAGTGTGACCTGTGAGGATAGTATCCACTAATCCAAAACTTTGAGCTGCGCTTGCTGGATTATGTACAAGCAGAATATCTACTGATGGGTCGTATTCTAAAAATCTTGATATCTGACGAGCATCATCTGCCATTAATTGGTCGTAGTTGGAGTCTTGACTCTGACCGGATGTATAGTGGCGATGTGGATCAGAAAATCCAAGAATACGAAGACCTTCAATTTCGACAATATCGCCATCCAAGAGGATTACATTGTTCATTTGATTTATAACGGGAATCGAGTCTTGGCCATCGTGATTTCCAAGGATGGCTATTGTCCGTATATTAAGATCATTGAGTTGGCGAAGACATGCAGCTTCAAATGTTGATCCTCGGTCTTTTGAGTCTCCGAGATTTACTCTAAAATCAATATCAAAGGCTGGATTGTCAATCACTGGTTGCAGGAGTCTTGTAGTATTCGGATAGCAATGACTGTCAGCGTCAACCAGTATGTTAATTGTATTTTCCGGTTGTAGTTCTATATCACCTAAAGTTGTGTAGAGTCTACTGAGATAAGTCACTCCCTCGGCAAGCTGTTCTGTCGACTCTCGCTCTCCTTCAAATATTCTTTGTATGTTCTCAACAGCCTCTGGAGCTCGAGCAAGTGATCCAGAATAAGTTGGGTCATGAAAGTCAAAGTCAGCAGTTGCATAAGTCACAGCCCCGAGTCCTCCGTACATAAGTCCAACAGCAATCAACGGATAGAGTGATTTTCTATATGACTCTTTCCAGCTTTCTCCATTTAATTTTTTTCTTAAGGGTCCGGTAAGTGCATATCCTATTACTAAACTTTCACCGAGTGCAATGCCAGTGTTATTTCTTAAGTCCCGCGAGCCTCTTTGAATACAGGCTTTTGTATCATCTACAAAACTGTCAATGGTGGCTTGTGGCTGACTGCCGATATCTTTGAATTCATCTGTGTCGATGGATGTTATATTGCCTGCAAAATTGACGGGTGTTGGATGAGTATTATCAAAAGACAAACCACCAAGTGGCGGCACATTCAAGTTTGTAGAACCTCCAAATTCATCCCAGTTAAAAGTCGCGTTGAGCGGGTTGGGGCCATGAGGCTCAAGTGGAGTTGGGAGTTCGGTCCTTAGTTGTCCACTTACTGCTCCACAGTCAACATCCTCTCGAGCAAATGCCAGTATGCTTCCGTAGACGAACAAACCCATAAAAAGGAATGGGGTTGATTTTTGAGCGACTTCTTTTACGCCTCTTAAGATTTTTGATCTAAGTTTATGCGAGGTTAGTGGGCTATCAGAAATTGGATTTGTAATTAATCTATATGGCGGAAGTTCAGCTGACATAGTATTGAGTTGTTGTTACATCAGTCCAATAGTACTGGCATAGTGTAGCATATTTTTATTAATATAGGTCTAAATATAAGATGCTGGATGTTGATTTTGTATTGCATGTCGTTTAATATGAATTGTATGGGGCTAAAAGAAGCTGTGCTTCGATTTCTTGAGTATTGCGAGCTTGATCGCAATCTATCTGAGAAAACAGTAAAGATGTATGGATACTATCTTTTGTTTTTTCAGAACTGGCTTTTGAAAAGCCGAAACGCCGAAGATTTTGAGGTTGAAAAGATAGATGATGAGATCATTCGATCTTTCCGCCTCTACCTCTCGCATACTTATAAAAATCCAGTTAAAGGCGCGCTAAAGAGGCAAACTCAAAACTACTTCCTGGTAGCACTGAGATCGTTTCTTCGCTACTTGATTAAGCAAAAGGTTGCTGTGGTGCCCCCCGAGGTAGTTGAGCTTGGAAAGCAAAGAGATCGCACGATCAAATTCTTATCAGAAGACGAGCTTGCACGTCTTTTTAAGATCATTGATACAAAAAGCGAAAGAGGGCTTCGGGATCGCACGATCCTTGAGGTGCTTTTTTCAACAGGGCTTCGGGTCAGCGAGCTTGTGGGGCTCAATCGAGATCAGGTCAATCTTGAGACTTCGGAGTTCGGAGTTGTCGGAAAAGGAGGAAAGGCAAGGGTTGTATTTTTGTCCCGTATAGCTACAGACTGGATAAAGCGATACTTTGAAGTTCGCGCTGACGCCTACTCGCCTCTTTTTATTCGTTACAGCGGCCCTAAAGCCAAAGAAGAGCTAACAGTTGAGAAGCTCAGACTCTCAGCGCGCTCAGTCGAGCGAATGATTGATAAATATCGCAAAAAGGCAGGAATTCTTTTTCGAATAGGTCCGCATGTGCTTCGACATAGCTTTGCGACAGACTTACTTATGCATGGGGCAGACCTTAGATCCGTACAGGAGATGCTTGGACATAAAAATATCTCCACAACTCAGATATACACTCACGTTACCAATCCGCAACTCAAACAGATACATGCAAAGTTCCACTCAGGCAACAAGTAGATTATGATTAAGTCACTAAAAGCTCACTGGCATTTAATCGCTTTATCCTGCTTTATAGCCCTATACTGCGTTTTGATCTCTATTATGGCGATTAATCGCATGGATTCTTTTGGCTCGTATTATTATGACCTTGGTATTATGAATCAGGTGGTGCACAATACCGCGCATGGGCGCATACTTGAGATGACCAACCAAGGCTTTCGTGCGAATATATCGCGATTTGCTATACATTTTGATCAAATTATGGTGCTTGCCGCTCCTTTTTATTGGTTCTATAGCGGGCCCCCGACATTGCTTATTTTTCA